>JAHDDS010000016.1 GCA_020629235.1 Planktomarina sp. | reverse complement strand
CGGCGCAGGTCTTCGTAGGTGAAGAACTCTGGCGGGCGATCTTCTTCCCATTCTTCAAACGTGGGGTCCTGGGGCAGGCAGTTCAATCCGCAGATCAAGCTGATTTCGCGGTCTTGGCTGTCAATGTACCACAGACGCCCGCCCGGGGTCGCAACATAGCCATCCACGCCTTCTTCTTCGTCCCCTTCAGCGTCGGAATAGCTGGGCACCTCAAAGCTTTCGCCGTCCACATGGGCGCCGTGGGTGTGAAAGCTGGCGATGGGGGTCCAGTCTTCGGGGAAGTCGTCGGCCAGGCAGCTTTCCTTGCGGCCTTTGGTCAAATCTGTGGCCCGCAGGCGGTTGTTTTCGTCCAGCACGATGTATCCGCAGTATTCGCGGTTGTTCTTGAACGACAGATGCTGCGCTTGGCCCAAAACCTGCTTGGCCAACCGCAATTCCGCGCCGTCTTGGGCCGGGGCCAAGGTTGGGATCACGGTCGGTGTGATGGCCAGGGCCAAGGAAAGGAAAAGGTGCCGCATAATATCCCAGTCGCTGCATCGGTTTACGCATGTTATCCGATAAGGCCCCCCGCAACGCAAGCGGGTGTTTGCGGGATGGGGGTGTGCCGCGCGACCAAAATAGTTTAATGTTAAACTACCTTATCGCGGACCCCTTCAAAAATCCCCCATGACCATGGCGATCACGGTGGCCTGGTCCAACCACTGTGGGTCCGGCAGGTGGCGAATGGCAATGAAATCCCGCAACATCTGCGCTTCGCGGTCGGGCCGGGTGCGGGCCACAACTTTCAGCCCCGCCCAGGCCGGGCCAGGGGCGGTGCCCGCCAGCAGCCCGTCGCGGTTGGCCGCCAAATACGCCCGCACTTTGCGCCGTTCCGCGTTATAGGCCGCGTTGTCCAACCCGGCCCCCACCGCCCGCGCAGGCAGCAACAACGGATTGCCCAGGTGCCCAAAGTCACACCCAGGCAACGCAAAAAGAAGACAGAATATCCAGATCCGCATGGGGGCAGGGTATCACACCGCGCCCCCGTCGAACAATCACACCGCGGATCAGGCGGCGAAGACTTGGTCCAAAGCCGCTTCCAAACGGCCCACGCTGGCGTCCACGTCATAGAGCTTGTCCAACCCGAACAGCCCCAAACGGAAGCTGCGGTATTCGGGGCCTTCGTCGCACTGCAGCGGCACGCCAGCGGCGATTTGCAGGCCCAGGGCCGCAAACGGTTTGCCCGACTGGATGTCCCCATCATCGGCATAGCTGACGACAACGCCGGGGGCCGCAAACCCCGGTGCCGCCACGGACGCGATGCCCCGGTCCGCCAGCAATTTGCGCACCCGGGTGCCTTGGTCCCATTGGGCGTCTTTCAACTTGTCGAAGCCATAATCTTTGGTTTCCAACATCGTATCGCGAAAGGCGGTCAAGGCGTCTGTGGGCATGGTGGCGTGGTACGCGTGGCCGCCGTTTTCATAGGCTTCCATGATGTCCAGCCACTTGCCCAAATCGACGGCAAAGCTGTTGGATTTGCGCGCCTTCACCACAGCCAACGCGGCGTCCGACAACATGACCATTCCGGCCGATGGCGACGCCGACCACCCCTTCTGCGGGGCGGAAATCAGCACATCCACCCCCACCGCTTTCATATCCACCCACGCGCAGCCCGACGCGATGCAATCCAACACGAACAGCCCGCCATGGGCGTGGACCGCATCGGCCACCGCCGCCAAATAATCGTCGGGCAGGATCATGCCCGCGCTGGTTTCCACGTGGGGGGCGAAGACCACATCGGGCTGGTCGGCGTGAATGCGCGCCACCACGTCTTCGATGGGGGCCGGGGCAAAGGGCGCGCGGGCGTCATTGCCGGTGCGCCGCGCCTTCATAACGATTTCTTCGGATGGGGTGACGCCGGCTTCAAAAATCTGGGACCAGCGATACGAAAACCACCCGTTGCGGATGACCATGGCCTTTTGCCCCGGGGCCAACTGCCGCGCCACCGCTTCCATGGCGAAGGTGCCGCCGCCCGGGATCAAGGCCACGCCGTCGGCATTGTACACCTCTCGCAAGATGGAAGATATATCGCGCATCACCCCCTGAAACTTGGCGGACATGTGGTTCAAGGACCGGTCGGTAAACACCACCGAAAATTCCAACAGACCGTCTGGGTCCACGTCGTTCAAAAGCGCAGGCATGGGGGATCTCCAACTTTGTTTGTCTGTGTGGCGCGACCCTGGGGCGCAGGGGCGGCGAATGCACGGTCTATCTGGGTATACAAACGCGGATTGGGGCGCGCAGGCCTTGGGAAAAATGTCGCAGGCGGGGTTTGCGTTTCCGATGGGCCGCGCGGGTTTCGCTTTGGCCCCTGGATGCCGTCATACCACTGTCATGGCCCGTTATGGTGCAGCGGGGCACAGCTTCGCCACCCCCACCGCCGCTTCTGTTTCGCGGGCCTGGGTGATGTCTGTCCCCAAATGCCGGGCGCGGATCGCGGTGAACGTCGGGTTTTGGGCCGCCCCCCCGGCGGTGAACAGCGGCGCGGGCTTCGGCCCGCCTTGGGCTTCGATCAGGGCGTAACACTGCGCTTCGATCGCGGCGATGCCGTCAAACAGCCCGTGCAGGAACGCGGCGTCGCTTGCGGGGCGCGGGGTCAGCCTTGGGGCCAAGTTCGGGTCATTGATGGGAAAGCGTTCGCCGGGGCCCAGAAGGGGGTAAAAGTCCAGGCCACTGTCCTTGCCAGGATCAATGCCGCGCGACAGGCGCGCCAGGTCTTCGGGGCTGAAGTGCGCCGCCAGCACAGCCCCGCCGGTGTTGGATGCGCCGCCCGCCAACCACATGTCGCCCAAGCGATGGGAATACAGCCCCTGGGCGGGCAGGTCGATGCGCACCGGGCTGACGATCTTGATGGCCAGGGTCGATCCGATGGACGTGACCGCCGCCCCCGGGGCGATGTCCGCGCAGGCCAAAAATGCCGCGATGCTGTCGGTGGTGCCCGCATGCACCTGGGCCGACGGCGACAGGCCAAACCGCGCGGCCATGGCGGCGCTGACGGGCCCAAGGGCCGTGCCAACAGCCACCACATCGGGCAGCAGCTTGGGGTCGATCAGGTCGGCCATGAAGTCGGGCCAGGCCAAGGTCGCAGGATCAAAGCCGGTTTTCAGCGCGTTGTTGTGATCCGACAGGCCGCCGCGCCCCAGCAGTTTGGCGGCGATGAAATCGGCCTGGTGCAACAGATGGGTGGGGGCGGCTTCGGCCATTTCCACCAAGTGCATGGCCCGGGCCAGGGCAGAATTCGCGCCCTGGGTGATGTGATCGGCGGGGGCCAGGGGGGCAATCCGGGCGGCTTGCGCGTCGAACCCCTTGGAATTGTACATCAGCGCGGGGGACACAGGGCGCAGGTTCGCGTCGGTCAGGACCATGGACCCAGACGTGCCGTCCACGGCCAGGGCGCGGACGTCGGCCATGGTGCGGCCCATGTCTGCCAGGGCGCGGGCCTGGGCGTCCAGGCAATCGGCCACAGCGTCCCACCACAGGCGGGCGTCCACCGCTGCGGGCGGTTGGGGCCGATGCGGGGCACGGGCGGTGGACACCACCTGGTCTGCTGTGTCCAACACGGCGGTGCGCACGCCGCTGGTGCCGATGTCGATGCCCAATCGAAGTGTCATGGCATCCCCCTTCAGGATCGTGCGGCCAGGGCTTGGCGGTATTTTTCGGCGTCCCAATTCAGCAACTCGGCCTCTGCTGCGGACCCGATGGGCACGGCGTCCCAATCGGCAGGCAGGCGCGACAGCACATCGTGCAAGCATTGCACCATGGCGCGCTGCGACGGCGTGGCCCCATCGCGCAGGGCCAGGCCTTGGCCTTCCACCAAAATCGCGGGCGGCGTTTCGGCGTGATCGCCCCGCGGCAGGGCCGGGCCCAAAAACACCACGTGATCGGGATAATATGACCCCGCACGCGCCAAGGCGGCGGCCCTTGGGTCTGTGGCCAGCCAGCCCTGGGGCGCCCAGGCAAAGCCCGTCGGGGCTGGGTCTGCGGGGGGTGTGTGGGCGGTGGCGCAGGGTGGCAGGGCCAGGCGGCGTTCCACGTCGGCGATCAGGTCAGACACCTCGGCCACGGTGGCGCCAGCACAGATCAGGCCGTGGTTTTGCAAGATCACCACCTGGGTGTCGGGGCCGGTTCGCGCCAGAATTTCCCCCGTCAGCGGCAACCCCGGCTTGGCATAGGGCACCATGGCGCAGGGCAATCCCGCCAGTTTGTCCAGCGCCGCGTCGCGCCCTTGGGGGCTGATGGCGTGCACCAGGGTCGCCACCGAATGCGTATGCGCCACCACGGCGTGGTCAAAGGCGGCGTGAAACGTGGTTTCAATGGACGGGCGCAGGGTCACGGCGGGGTCCAGGACGGTGGCCTTGCAGGTGCCGTCGCCCGCGCCGCCGGCTTCCGCTTTGGCGGCGTTGCGGTCCACGGCCACGAAGATGTTTGTGCCCATGGCATCGGCCAATTCTGTGCCGGATGCTTTGATCCACATCACACCGTCCCCTTTGATGGATGTGTTCCCGCCTGGGCCTTGAACCTGCAGCGGGTCGGACCCCAGCCGCGCGGACAGGGCGCGGAAATCATCGGTCAACAGGTCAGGTCGGGTCATCGCAAAATATCCATCGTGAAGGTGGGGGGCGGGGCGGCGCGGTCGGCGCACAGCTGCAGCACCGTGTCCAGGGCGTCGCCGCCCGGGGCAAAACGGTCGCGGTACAGCCCGCCTTGGATCAGCAGCGTGTCCCAGCCCGCACCGTGCCCGCCCTTGATGTCGTGATCCAAACTGTCGCCCACCATCAAAAAGCGCCCGCCCCCCAGGGCCGTGGCCAGGGCGTCAAAGATCGGGCGATGGGGCTTGCCGTAAAGCTGCGTTGCACCGCCCGCACGGGCATAGCGGTCCGCCAAAACACCCGGCGACATCACCACGCCGCCGCCCGGACGGGGGCTGGCGTGATCGGGGTTGGAACAGTAAAGCGGCAGGCCCCGCGCCAGGGCCGCGTCCAATTCAGCGCCGAAGATATCCGCGCCCGATCCATCGGGCAGGCCCATCAGCAGCACCGCGTCTGCATCATCCAGGCTGGCCACCAGATCCACGTCCAACCCATCCGCCCAAGCGGCGGCGTCGCCCGGGGCGCGTTCCATGGCAAACAGCCGCCGCGCGGGCAGGGTGCCGTCCGCCACGTCACGCCACAGCGCTTCGCCGCTGGTCATCACCACGTCGAACAAATCCGCGCGAAACCCCATGGCCGCGATGCGATCCGCGTTGGGGGCGCTGCGTTTGCCGGAATTGGACAGAACCGCCAGGCGGTGGCCCGCTGCTTGGGCGCTGTTCAAAGCCGCAATGGCCCCGCCATAAGGCGCGCCGCCGTCGTGCAGCACGCCCCACTGGTCCAAAACAACGGCGTCATAGTCCCCGGCGATATCCGCCAGGGCGGTCAGAACTTGGGTCACTCGCCTGCCATGTCCTTGGGGTCTGTCAGGCTGGCAAGGTATGCGTCCACCTGATCTGCGGGCATGGCAGGGGCCGCCTTGTCGGCGGTGCCGGGGGGCATGTCGCCGAAATAAAACTTGAACCCGGGGATCGGCTGGCGGCGTTTGCGCAGCGGCATCCCGTCATAGGGGAACACGTCAGACCGCGCATTGGCCCCTTCGTCGTGGCAGGGCAGCACATAGTCGGCGCGTTTGTCGATTTCTTCCACCGACTTCCAGCCTTCGTACGAATTGACGAACCGCGCGGGCACCCAATGACGCCAGCCTTCGGACGCGCAGGGTTCCAGGTTGCGTTCTTGGAAAATCGCATCCCCCGCCAACACGATGTCGCCCATGGACGTGGCCACGGTCACGGCCATGTGGCCCACCGAATGGCCCGGCGTGTGGAACATGGTGATGCCCGGCAGCACTTCGCATTCGTCTTCCACCGCTTCGAACGCGCACCCGGCATAGGCGGGTTCGATGTCCAGCACCCCGGATTCATAGGTGCGGTAATACAAGGGCAGGGGGTTATAGGCCATTTCGATTTCGGCCTTGGGCGCGATATAGCGCGCGTTCTTGAACTTCTTCATGTTCTGCACATGGTCCCAGTGCAGGTGGGTGAACACGATGGCGTCGATTTCGTCTGGGTGTACGCCCAGTTTTTGTTCCAGATGTTCGTGCACTTCCAAACAGCCGCGCTTTTGGCAGTTGTGGTGGTATTTGGTGGCGCGTTCTTCGTCGCACAGGCCAGTGTCCACCAAGATTTTGTGTTCGCCCGTGTCCACATAGTGGCAATAGCAGGGGTTCCAGAATTTTTCACCCGCCGGACCCTTCCAAAACGTATAGGTTCCCAAATCGGCCTGAAGCCATCCGGTGTTGATGGGATAAATCTTGGTGTCTGCAATGCCCATGGGGGTCTCCGTCCGCGGTGATTCACTTTTGTATACAAAACGACATTTACGGACACGAATTCAAGCGCAAAATGCCCAAGACCAAATTAGTTGGCGAAATCAGTTGGCCTTCAGCGCCATTAAAAAGCTGGCTTCCATGTGATCGCGCATGCCCTTGGATGCAGTGGTGCTGTCTTCGGAAAATATATCGTCGATCAGGTCTTGGTGGCTTTGGGCGCTGGCCAGCAAGTCTTCCGGCGTGGAAAACTTTTTGGCCCGAAACGGCCCGGTGCGGTGGCGAAATTCAGACGCGATTTCCGCCATATAGGGATTGCCCGTGGCGCGATAGATGGTGGTGTGGAACGCTTCGTTGGCGCGCAGATACGCGGCCCGGTCCCCGGATTGGGCGGCTTCCACGCATTTCGCTTGGGCGGCCTCGATCTCTGATTTTGTCAATAAATTCAGGCGTTGGGACGCGATTCTGGCGCAAGCGGCCTCTATTTCATGCATGGCTTCGAAGATTTGGCTTAAATCCTGGCGGGTGTATTCGGCCACAAACACGCCGCGCCGTTCGCCCTGCACAAGAACCCCTTGGGCGGTCAGCCGCGACAGCGCTTCGCGCACGGGCGTTCGCGATGCCCCAAAGCGCGTGGCCAGGCCGATTTCATCCAGCCGCTGGCCAGGTGCCAGTTCCCCGGCGGCGATTTCTTCGCGCAGGGCGGTTTCAATCCGCTGGGCGGCCGATGCTTTGGGCGTTTGGGCAAGATCGTTTGCCATGGAACCTCCGCTTGGTTGGTCTTCTTCATACGACAAAATTCTGTCTTTGGCAATTTTGTATGTTTACTTTTAGTTTTGTATACAAAATAGTGACGCCGACGACGAGTGGGGAATCAATGCCTGAAATACGCCTGGAAAATCTGGTGAAACGCTATGGCAATGTGCAGGTGCTGCACGGCATCGACCTGGCCATGGCGGAAAATGAATTCACCGTGTTGGTGGGCCCATCGGGCTGTGGAAAATCCACGACGCTGCGCATGGTGGCGGGGCTGGAAAACGTGTCCGAAGGCGAAATCTATGTCGACGGCACCCCCATCAGCCACCTGGACCCCAAGGACCGGGGCCTGGCGATGGTGTTCCAAGATTACGCGCTGTACCCGCACATGGACGTGGCGCGCAACATCAGCTTTGCCCTGCGCCTGCAAAAGCGCCCCAAGGCCGAAATCGAAGCCAAAGTGCGCGAAGTGGCCGACATCGTGGGGCTGACGGAATTCTTGCACCGCAAACCCGGCGCGTTGTCGGGCGGGCAGCGCCAGCGCGTGGCCATGGCCCGCGCCTTGGCCAAAGACAGCGGGATTTTCTTGTTCGATGAACCCTTGTCGAACCTGGACGCCAAACTGCGTGGGCAGATGCGCGCCGAACTGGCCATCATGCGCCAGCGGGTGCAAAAGAACATGATTTATGTGACCCACGACCAGATCGAAGCCATGACCTTGGCGGACCGGATCGTGGTGATGCACGGCGGATACATCCAACAACAAGGCACCCCGGAAGAACTGTTCAAGCGCCCGGCCAACAAGTTTGTGGCGGGCTTTCTTGGGTCACCGCCGATGAACTTCTTGGACGCAGATTTGCAGGACCAGGGCGGCACATTGCACGCCGTGGGGCAGGGGTTTTCCATCGCCCTTCCGGCCAGCAAAGCCCAAGCCCTGGGGCGCACCGCTGGCGCTGTGACCTTGGGTATCCGCCCCAGTGACCTGAACTTTGACCCCGGCGCCCCCGACGCTGCGGCCTTCGATCTGAAGGTGCAGGTGTCTGAATACATCGGCGCGCAATCGGTTCTGGTGTGCCAGACGGGCGGGGCGCAGGTCACCGTGGAATTGAAATCAGAAACACCCATCGCTTTGGGCGAAACACTCAGGTTTGCGGTCAGACCTGAGGGATTGCACCTCTTTGACCGCGCGACTGAAGCGGCGCTTTGACGCCAAAAATTTGAGTTAAAGGGAGGATCTTATGCTCAAGATTTTGAAAACTGCAGGGTTGGCCACAGCGCTGATGACCACCACCGCCATGGCTGCAGGCCACGGCGGGCCATACGCGGAATACGCGGGCACCACGCTGGTGGTGAACTTCCCCGCCCACCCCCATTACAACGCGGCCATCAAAGTGCTGCCGGAATTCACCAAAGAAACCGGCATCGAAGTGGAAGTGGACCAGCTGCCATACCTGAAGATGCGCGAACGCCAGACGTTGGAATTGGCCCAGGATGAAGGCGAATATGACCTGATTTCTTACGTTGTGTTTTCCAAGGCGGACTATGTCTTTGCCGACCAGTTGGAAAACCTGGCCAAGTATTTCATGAACCCCAAACTGTCCGACCCGTCCTATGACGCGAATGATTTGATCGACGGGTACGTGCAAAACATCGGCGTGGCCGGTGGTCAAAAGGGCTATCTGCCCGGTCCCACGGGTTCGCTGTTTGGCATTCCGTTCGGGTCTGAAACATCCGTTCTGGCGTACCGCAAAGACATCTTTGAAAAGCACGGCATTGCGGAGCCGGAAACATACGACCAACTGCTGGAAGCGGCGTGCAAAATCCCAGAAGTCGAACCCGGCATGGGCGGCATGGCATCGCGCGCGGCATCGGGCCACCAGGCATCCCACGCGTTCTTGCTGCACTTGGCCCCGCTGGGCGGGCGCGTCTTTGACGACAACTGGAAGCCCATCATCAACAACGCCGCTGGCGTGGAAGCGGCCAATGCGCTGAAAACCATCGTGGATTGTGGCCCCGAAGGCGCCATGTCCTTTGGCCCAGCCGAAGCCGCCAACAGCTTTGCCAATGGCGAAAGTGCCATGTTCATGGATTCCATCGCGTTTATGCCCGGCTTTGAAAACCCAGACCGGTCCAAAGTGGTGGGCAAAGTGGGATACGCCATGCACCCCAAAGGTGTGCGCCGCGGCTCTCAAACCGGTGGTTTCGGGATCGCCATTCCGAAAAACGCGGAAAACAAAGAAGCGGCCTTCTTGCTGATGCAGTGGCTGACGTCCAAGAAAGGCGACCTGATGGTGGCCATGGAAGGCGGCAACCCATCGCGGTTCTCGACCTATCAAGATGCGGGCCTGAACGAAAAGTTCCCGTTTTCCGCCACCTTCGGTGAAGCGCTGAAGTACGCCGACCCAGACTGGCGTCCGATCATCCCCACCTGGGGCAAGATCAACGCAGATATCGGCACCACCATGTCGAAAGTCTTGACCGAAGGCCTGGATATCCAGGAAGCTTTGGACGGGGTGGCTGAACGGGCTGAAGCCATCATGTCCGACGCTGGGTATTACACCTGGCAGTAAAGTTCTCCCAGCGGTGGGGGCGTCTTTGGGCGCCCCTGTCCTTTGGGTGCGCGGGTCGCCTGCGCACCTGTTTTGACCACCAAACGCCCCCGATCACCGGAGCTTGCGCCCCATGTACACCGCCCGCGCCAACCGCCTGACCCCCTATATGTTCATGGCCCCCGCTGCGGTCATCATGGCCATCGCGTTGCTGTACCCGTTGGGATATATGGTCTGGGGGTCGTTTCGCGACTGGAACCCCAGCCAAACCATAGGCGAGGCGGAATTCGTCGGCCTGAAAAATTACATCACCCTGTTTTACGACCCCGCCTTTCGCGAAAGTTTGGGGGTCACGCTGACCTTTGCCAGCGTCGTGGTGGTGGCGGAAATGGTCATCGGCGTGGGGCTGGCCCTGCTGTTGGATCGCAACATTCGCGGCATGTCGGTGCTGCGCACGCTGTTCATTCTGCCCATGATGATCGCCCCCGTGGTGGTGGGCCTGATGTGGCGGTACATGTATCACCCCACGGTGGGCACGTTTAACCGCACGCTGGAATCCCTGGGCTTGCCCAAGGTGGATTGGTTGGGGGATCACGCCCTGATGTCGGTGATCATCGCCGATATTTGGCAGTGGACGCCCTTTATCTTCATCCTGGCCCTGGCCGCCCTGCAATCGCTGCCCCGGTCCGCGTTAGAAGCCGCGCGCATCGACGGGGCCACCGCCTGGCAACAGATCGTGCACATCAAAATCCCCCTGATGATGCCGGTCTTGATCGTCACCGCGCTGCTGCGCCTGATCGACGCCTTCAAGGTGTTGGAAGTGATCTTGGTGATGACCGAAGGCGGCCCCGGCCTGTCGACGGAAATCCTGGCCCTGCGGATTTCACGCACCGCCACCGAATTTCGCGAATTGGGCGTGGCGGCGGCCATGTCGAATTACCTGCTGATGCTGCTGTTGATCCTGACGGTGGGCATGTTCGCCGTCACCAAACTGCAAGAGGCGCGCGCCGCCCGCTTGGCCCGCCAAGTGCAAGAGGACACGTAACCCATGCAATACGACCGCCAAAACCCCGCGTTCTATGCCCTGTTGGTGGCGCTGATCTTCATGGCCGTGGGGCCCATCGTGCTGATGTTCGCCAATTCGTTCAAACTGGATGTGGACATTATTTCGGGGTCCAGCGGCTTGCTGTTTTTGCCCACGATCCAAAACTATGAAACCGCGCTGTGCGATATCTTGTGGTACGAACCCGACCACCTAGATTTCTGCGCCCTGAAATTCGGCGGGGCCTTCATCAATTCGTTGATCATCGCCTTGGTGTCCACCGTGCTGACTTTGGTGATCGGCTGCATGGCCGCCTATGCCCTGGTGCGCTTTCGGTTCATGGGGCGCGACACGGCCAGTTTGACCACGCTGCTGGTGCGCATGGTGCCGCCTGCGGTGCTGTTGGTGCCGGTGTTTGGGCTGTGGAACAATGAATTTTGCTTGGACAAAGACGGCCTGATCGGCGGCTATATCCGCGACACGTTCGGCGGGCGCGGGGACGTGTGTTTGGCGGGCACGCATTCGGGGATCATCCTGATCTATGTGGCCATGAACCTGCCGTTTGTGATCTGGATTTTGCAAAGCTTCATCGTCCAGGTGCCCCGGTCTTTGGAAGAAGCCGCCAAGGTGGATGGGGCCGGGCCGTTCCAGGTGTTCTTTCAGATCGTGCTGCCCTTGATCAAACCGGGTCTGGCGGCGGCGGCGATCTTCACGTTCCGCATTGCGTGGAACGAATATCTGCTGGCCAGCGCGCTGTCGGACCGCAACACCAAGACCGTGCCGATCCTGATTGTGAACAACACGTCCGAATTCAACGTGGAATGGGGGGTGATCATGGCCACCGGCATGTTGCTGGCGATCCCGCCCATCATCTTCACCCTGTTTGCCAGCCGCCAGATCATCACCGGCATGACCGCCGGCGCCGTAAAGGGCTGACCCCGTGACGGCCCAAGTTCTGGTCCTGGCGTCGCTGGAAACCAAAGCGCCCGAGGCAAATTACCTGATGTCCCACCTGACCGCCCTGGGGCTGACGGTGGAAGCGGTGGACATTTCGCTGTCCACCCAAGGGCGGGTGCTGTCAGGGGTGGAAAAGACCGCCGCCATGGCCGCGCGCGCCCACAGTTTGACCGAATGCGTGGCCCACGCCTGCGCCCATGGGGCCGAAGTGGTGGTGGGCCTGGGGGGCGGCACAGGCGGGCAAATCATCATGGATGTGATGCGCGCCTTGCCCATCACCTTCCCCAAGCTGCTGGTCACCACGCTGCCCTTTGATCCGCGCTTTGCCCTGGCCGACAACGCCATCATGTTGGTGCCCACGCTGTCGGACATTTGCGGGCTGAATTCCGTGCTGCGCGACGCGTTGCAAAACACCGCCCACATGGCCAAGGGGCTGTGCGGCAAACCCCGCAAAGGGGAACTGAAAGACGTGGCCCCCACCGTCGGCATCACCGCCCTGGGCAGCACCGACGGTGCCGTGGGGCCGCTGGTGGGCGCGCTGCACGGGCAGGGGCATGAAACGACGGTGTTTCATTCCAACGGCTTTGGCGGTGCGGCCTTTGCGCGGTTTGCGGGCGGCGGCATGTTCAAAGCCATCGTGGACATGACCCCGCACGAACTGACGCGCATCAATCTGGCGGGCATCCATGTGGACATGCCCACGCGGTTCACGGCGGGCGGTGATCTGCCCCGCGTGGTGCTGCCCGGCGGGCTGAACTTCATCGGCCTGGGGCAAAAATCCCTGGTGCAGGCCAAATACCTCAGCCGGCCGCACTATGAACATTCGGGCCTGTTCACCCACGTGCAACTGCTGGACCACGAAATGGAAATGATGGCCTGGCTGCTGGCGCAATCGCTGAACGCCTTGACCGGCCCGCGCGCCCTGGTGGTGCCCATGGGTGGGTTTTCGCACCAAGACAAACCGGGCGGCGAAATCGAAGGCCCGGGCCTGCGCGACGTGTTCTTGGCCACCGTCAAAGACCAGCTGTCGGATGCCACGCAATTGCACGTCTTGGACGCCCATCTGTTTGACCCCGCCGTGACCGACACCGTCACCGATGCCCTGACCCGATTTATGGACCCAAAGGACCCCACATGACCGATTTGACCGACAAGAAAGACGCCCTGATCGCCACCGCCAAACGCTGCTTTGATCTGCGGCTGCAAACCAACGCGGGCGGCAACTTGTCGGTGCTGGCCGACACCGGCGACCGCATCGTCATCAAGCCGTCGGGCGTGGGGTTCAACGAATGCACGCGCGACAATCTGCAAATCGTCCACCTGGACGGCACGATTGAACCCAGTGCCTTCAAACCGTCCAAGGACCTGGACTTTCATTTGGATCTGTACCGCATCCGCGACGACATTCGCGCCATTGTGCACTGCCATTCGCCCTGGGCCACGGGATACGCCAGCGCGGGCCTCGAAATTCCCTGCCTGACGGTGCAAACCATCGAAAAGATCGGGCGCATGCCGCTGATCCCGCTGTCCGCCGAAGGGGGCCCGCAGACCGAAGTGGACATCAGCCCAGTGTTTCGCGACCCCACCATCCGCGCCGCCGTGCTGGCCAACCACGGCACCATCGGCGTGGGGCCGAACCTGCAAAAGGCCCAGTACCTGGCGGAAATCATCGAAGAAACCGCCCACATCGCCTTTGTGCGTGACACGCTGATGGCGGCCCACGGCAAAACCATGGCGGATCTGCCCACCTATGGCACTGCCGCTGACGCCCGGGCGGGCACCGCTGGGTCATAACGCAAATCCGCACAGCCCCTGTGCGGGCCAACGGGTTTGCCAAGCCGCGCGGCGGGGATATCTGGGGGGGAACGATCCGCCAAAGGAAGCCGCCATGATCAAAGATATCCAAGGTCTGCACCACGTCACATCCCTGGCCAGCGATGCGGCCCGCAACAACGCGTTCTTTACCGATGTGCTGGGGCTGCGACGGGTGAAGAAGACCGTGAACTTCGACGCGCCCGATGTGTACCACCTCTACTATGGCGACGGGCAGGGCACGCCTGGGTCGGTGATGACCTATTTTCCGTTCCCCCACGCCAAGCGCGGCACGCCCGGTGCGGGCGAAGCGGGCACCACGGCGTTCGCCATTCCCGAAGGATCCCTGGGGTATTGGAAGGAAAGATTGGCCAAAAAGGGGGTGCAGAATCTGAAAGAGGCCACCCGCTGGGGGGAGGCCCGATTGCACTTTCAAGGGCCCGACGCAGACGATTTCGCCCTGGTCGAGAAGCCCTGCGACATACGAACCCCGTGGACCGGCGGCGATGTGCCAGCCGATGAGGCCATCAGGGGGTTCCATTCGGCGACCCTGCGTTTGGACGACGGGGCAGCCATGGCAGAGCTTTTGACATTCATGGGTTATCAAAAGGTAAACGAAGCGCCCGGTGCTGTCCGATTTGCCCTGGATGATGCCAACGGGGCAGGGGTGATCGACCTGGATATCGACCCCACAGCCGCCCCGGCACAGCAGGGGGCGGGGTCAGTGCATCACGTGGCTTTTGCCGTGCCCACCCGCGCGGCCCAACAGACCGTGCGCCAGGCGCTGTTGGACACCGGATACGCCGTGACGCCGGTGATTGATCGCAACTACTTTTGGGCGATTTATTTCCGCACCCCGGGCGGCGTTTTGTTCGAAGTGGCCACCGATGAACCAGGGTTTGACCACGACGAACAGGCCCCCGAACTGGGCCAGGCTTTGATGCTGCCGCCCCAGCACGAACACCTGCGCCAGCACCTGGAAACGGTGCTGCCGCCGCTGTGACGACCCGCGTCGAACGCGTGCCGGGTCAGGCCAGTTTGTCTTCTTCGGCCTTCAACAGCGCCAACCCGTTGTAAAGTGCCGCGATGATCTGCGCTTCTGTGATGCAGAACCGGGCCGACGGGGAAATGTCCACCGTTCCGTCCGCGCCGATGGGGGTGTGTTCGCCCCCCACGCCGCGCACCGACAGTCCCAGGGGCTTGGCAATGGCTTTGGCTTGGGCGTCTGTGCCGTCTGCGGTCAGCCCCGGCAGGGGGATGTGAACCGACGCGCGCATGCCCGTGCCCATGTTGGTGGGACACGACGTCACCACGCCGTAATCAGCGGACATGGCAAAGGACAATCCGTCGATGGTGGCCACCACATCAAGCGCGGTTTTCAGCCGGTCGAAGACACGGTTCAGCACGGTGCCTTTTTCCATGCACATGATGCGCAGGTGATCTTCTTCCCCCACCCAAATGATGAAGCTGCGGTCGGCAGACACGTAACACCCGCGCCCATGGGGCCAGTCGCCCGCGATGCCCGCAGCCAGCAGATATGTGTCCGCGCTCATGTCTTTGAACATCACGTGTTCATTGACCAAGGCTTGGTACTGATCGGCGGTGATTTCATTGGGGTTTCCCGGCGTCAGCGAATGATAGGACCCGCCGTAATCATCGTTGGAAATCAGTATGTTAAAAGCCGCCATCATGCGGTTTTCCAGGGCGACGCGATCGGCTTGGGTCATGGCCCCGGGCAAGGGGAAATCCGCCAAGTTGCGCCCCACGCGCACCCGCATGGACAGCGCTGGCAGCCCCAATGCGGCCAAATCCAACGCCCCGCTTTCGGGCAACCCGTCCACCCCATCCAGCGACCAGTCGTTCACATGGCGCGCGTCCAGACCCACCTTGTGATAAGCGGCCAGGGCCTGGGCAAAGAACGGCCGCAGATCGTCATAATCCGACGGCTGACAGGCATAGCACCCCATTTCGCTGTCTGGGTTTTCCACGCCCGAATTGATGCAGGCCATCAGGCGGGTTTGCAGGTCGCGGTCCAGGCCGTCGAAATAGGCCGGATCAAACGACTGCAGGGCGATGTTTTGCGGGTGGGCGGGCGCCAGTTCGGCGATGCGCGCCAGCTGTTGGTCAAAGGACATTTGGGAACCTTTCTGATGGATAAACACGAGGGGTCAGGATGCGCGCCGGGGCACCGTCAGCCTGGGCGTTTTTGCCGCTTTTGTATGTTTGCGCTGACATGGCCGCATCTTTCTTTTCATTCATTGCGACGGGACATAGCGCTGCGACACAAAGTTTCGAGTGGGTCGTGATCCCCGCTTAAATTCGACCTTTTGCCCCCTGTTTTGCGACATGCTGTTGACAGGCCCGCAAAAACCAACAGTCTGGCGGTTCAACGTCTTGAACGACATCTGGGAGGATTGCTTATGAACAAGTATTTGGGTCGGGTGGCCATGACCGCCGTTATCGCCGCTTTTGCAGGTGAAGCTGTGGCCACAGAATGGAATGTGTCCGTGTGGGGCAAACGCCGCGCGTTCACCGAACACGTGGAAAAACTGGCGGAATTGGTCAGCGAAAAAACGGGCGGTGAATTCACCATGAACGTGTCCTATGGCGGTCTGTCCAAGAACCGTGAAAACTTGGACGGGATTTCCATCGGCGCGTTTGAAATGGCGCAGTTTTGCGCAGGCTATCACCGCGACAAAAACCGCGTGATCACCGTGTTGGAATTGCCGTTCTTGGGGGTTGCGAACCTGGAAGAAGAAGTGGCCGTGTCCAAAGCCGTGTACGCGCACCCTGCGGCGGCCGAAGAAATGGCCCAGTGGAACGCCAAACTGCTGATGACATCGCCCATGCCGCAATACAACATCGTGGGCACCGGTGAGCCGCGCATGACATTGGAAGACATGAAGGGCATGCGCGTGCGCGCCACGGGCGGCTTGGGCAAAGCGTTTGAAGCGGTGGGGGCAGTGCCCACATCCGTGACCGCGACCGAAGCGTATCAGGCCATGGAATCCGGCGTTGTGGACACCGTTGCCTTCGCCCAACACGCACACTTGTCGTTTGGCACGATCAACAAAGCCGACTGGTGGACCGCCAACCTGAACCCAGGCACCGTGAACTGCCCCGTGGTGGTGAACATCGACGCCTATGACGCGCTGAGTGATGATCACAAGGCCGCCTTGGACAGCTCTGTCGATGAAGCGCTGGACCACTATTTGGCCAACTATGCCACGTTGCTGGAACGCTGGGACAGTGTTTTGGCCGAAAAGGGCGTGAAGAAGGTGGAAATCGACGGGTCCGTCATCGACGAATTCCGGTCGGTTGCCGCTGATCCGATCCGCGACACTTGGATCAAGGACATGGAAGCCCAAGGTTTGCCCGGCCAAGAACTGTACGATCTGGTGAAGGCCACCCTGGCGGAAAAGCGCGGCAGCTAAGCCCACCGCTTAAGATCGCATAAGAAAACTGGGGAAGGGCGGCTGCGCCCTTTCCCGCACAAACCGGGGGGGACATCGCCATGGCAGGATCGGCCGCGGTGCTTGAAGACGGCAGCTTGCTCAGCCGTTTGGACAGGCGCTTGCTTATTCTTGAACGCATCTTTGCATTGATCGGCGGATTGGCCGTTCTTAGCCTTATGTTTTTGGCGGTTCGGTCCGTGGGGGGGCGCGAATTTTTCGAAAAACCCCTGGCGGGATACACCAATTGGATCGAGGCCATGATGCCCATCATCGCCATCTTGGGGGTGTCTTTTGTGCAGCGTGACGGCACGCACATTCGCATGGATATCCTGGTCAGCCGCCTGTCGGGGCGCGTCCTGTGGGCGTTGGAAGCGTTCATGGTGCTGCTGACATTGCTGCTGATGATGGCCCTGGCGGTGGGGTCTTTTGAATTTTTCGACCGCGCCTTTGACTGCGCGCGTCCGCTGTGCAGCCGCGACAGTTTTGACGACATCAATATGCCCACCTGGCCTTACAAGCTGGTGGTGCCCTTGGCCTTTGGCCTGCTGTGCTTGCGCCTGGCGATCCAGGTGGTGGGGTATTCCCGCGCCGCCTGGCTGAACCTGGACCGGCCCGTGGCGGTGCCCATGATCTTGTCCGTGGCCGATCAAGCCCGCTTGGAAGCTGAACAACTGGAAGGGCGCGACTGATGGACCCGATTACCATTGGCCTGTGGGTGACAGGCGGCATGTTGGTTTTGGTGGTGCTGGGCCTGCGCGTGGGCTTTGCCGCAGCGTTTGCTGGGTTTGTGGGGCTGATCTGGCTGCGCTGGAACAGCTTTGACTATGATCCCGACCGGTTTTGGAAGGCGTTCCAAATCTCGATGCGCATCGCGGGGCAGGAGCCTTATTCAAAGGTCAGCGCCCACGCGCTGTCGCTGATCCCCACGTTCATTTTGATCGGGTATCTGGCATACTATGCCAAGCTGACCACGGCGTTGTTTGAGGCTGCCAAGCGCTGGATTGCCTGGGTGCCCGGCGGCTTGGCGGTGTCCACCGTTTTTGCCACGGCAGGCTTTGCTGCTGTGTCGGGTGCGTCGGTGGCCACGGCGGCGGTGTTCGCCCGCATCGCCATCCCCGAAATGTTGAAGATCGGGTACAACAAACAATTCGCAGCCGGTGTCGTGGCCGCAGGGGGCACGCTGGCCTCGCTTATCCCGCCGTCCGCCATCTTGGTGATTTACGCCCTGATCGTGGAACAAGACGTGGGCAAACTGCTGCTGGCGGGCTTCATCCCTGGGGCG
This sequence comes from Planktomarina sp., assembly GCA_020629235.1. Lineage (GTDB taxonomy): Bacteria > Pseudomonadota > Alphaproteobacteria > Rhodobacterales > Rhodobacteraceae > Planktomarina. The sequence goes on along the minus strand of JAHDDS010000016.1, from coordinate 26,689 downwards.
TTTTCGGCCATTGTCTATGCCGCGCTGATCATCGGGATCGCCGTGCTGTTCAAGAACGTGGGCCCCCCTGTGTCGGGCTTCACCTGGCGCGAACGGTTCACGTCCCTGCCGCCCGCACTGCCCATCGTGGCCGTGGTGGTGATCATCATTTTCTTTGTCTACAACCCCTTCGGCGATGCTTGGGGCACGCCCACAGAAGGCGGTGCTGTGGGGGCGTTCATCGTGTTTTGCATGGCGCTCTATCGCGGTATGCGGTGGGGCGAATTGAAAGAGGCGCTGATCGAAACCGCAAAGCTGACGGTGATGATTTTCACCATCATTTGGGGCGTTCTGATCTATGTCCGGTTCTTAGGCTTTGCGGACCTGCCCGGTGCGTTTTCAGACTGGATCACCGCGCTGGAAATGTCGCCCTGGCTGATCTTGATCTGCATCCTTCTGGCCTATGCCGTGTTGGGGATGTTCATGGACGCCATCGGGATGCTGCTTTTGACCTTGCCGGTGGTATACCCGGCGGTGATGGCCCTGAACGGCGGGGAATTCGTCAGCGCCGCCGACAGCACGTTTGGCATGTCGGGCACCATGTGCGCCATCTGGTTCGGGATTTTGGTGGTGAAGATGGCCGAATTCTGTTTGATCACGCCGCCCATCGGGCTGAACTGTTTTGTGGTGGCGGGCGTGCGCGACGATCTGTCGGTGCAAGATGTGTTCAAAGGCGTCACGCCGTTCTTTGTGGCTGACGCTGTGACCATCGCCCTGCTGGTGGCGTTCCCGTCCATCGTGCTGTGGCTGCCCAGTTTGGCGGGGGCATAAGGGCCAAGGGTGCTACAGCACCGCGTGCACGGCCCTTTGGCACTGCGCTTCGGGGCCATGGGGGCGCAGGGCCTTTAACAGCCAAAACCCATCGCGCAGGGCAATCCTGCGCCAGTGGTGCAGGGTCAACAATCGCGCCGCAGGGCTGGTGGCCCGCGCGGCGGCTGTCAGGTCTGCGACCCCTTGCGCCAGGGGGGCGGGCAGGCAGGCGGTGACGATCCAATCGGGCACATCCCCCGCCACGCGCACCCCCGCCGCCCCATCGGGCGGGGTGGGGGTCAGGGTGGCGATTGTCGTGGCGTTCAGGACCACATGGCGTGGCAGGTCAATCGCAGGCGGGCGTTCGAACATCCACAGCCACCACGCCGCCAAACCGTCAAACCCCGGGTCATAGATTTGCGCCCGCACGGCTTGGGTCGCCGCCTGGCCTTTGTCCGTCAAAAAATACGCGCTGGTGCGCCCGGTTTTCTGCGCCCCCACCCAGCCGTCTTTGGACAAACGGTGCAAGGCCACGCGCAACGCCGCCGCTTGAATGCCCGCAGCGTCGCAGATCTGGGCCAAATCCGCACTGGCCACGGGGGCCGATGGACCAGCACCCGCGTCCCCCAAGGCGGTCACCACCAGCGACCAGGTCTTGATGGGGGCAATGGCGCGCAAGGCGGCCACGTCGGCGGGCAGGGCGCGGTCCATCACAGGGCGTTCATGGTCAAAAGGTCGTATTCGGCCACGGTGGACCCGGTCTGTTTGGTCAGGGTCACGTGCCAGCGCACTTCGCCATAGTCCGTGTTGCGGGGTGTCTTTTGCTTCACCGTCAGGCGCACCGACAGGGCATCGCCCGCCACAACGGGGTCCAAGAACCGCAAATTGTCCAACCCCGTGTTGGCCAAGACCGGGCCTTCGTCGGGGGACACAAACAGCCCTGCGGCAAACGACAGCAACAAGTACCCATGGGCCACACGGCCTGGAAAGAACGGGTTTCGCTTGGCGGCGGCGTCGTCCATGTGGGCGTAAAACGTGTCCCCTGTGAAATGGGCAAAGGTTTCGATGTCTTGCACCGTGATGGTGCGGGCAGGGGTGTGCAGCGTTTCGCCGATGGCCAGGTCCCCAAACCGGCGTTTGAACGGGTGGGCGGGGCCTGTGGCTTCTGCGGCACCGGGCACCCAGCGATGGCCGATGGCCGCCAATATGTCGGGGCTGCCTTGGATGGCGGTGCGTTGCATATAGTGCAAGACCCCGCGCACGCCCCCCAGTTCTTCGCCCCCGCCCGCGCGGCCTGGGCCGCCGTGCACCATGTGGGGCAGGGGTGATCCGTGCCCGGTGCTTTCGCCAGCTGACGTGCGGTCGTTGAAATATATCCGGCCGTTGAACGCTGCTGCCCCCAAGGCCACTTGGCGGGCCACGTCCGTGTCGTGGGTGAACACCGATGTCACCAAAGACCCGCCGCCCCGATTGGCCAAAGCCACGGCATGGTCCAGGTCCGTATATCCCATCACCGTGGCCACGGGGCCGAAGGCTTCGACCGTGTGCAGATGGTGGGCTGTGTCAGGGTCCGGGCAGGACAGTAAAATCGGGGCCAAATACGCGCCGCCGCTGGGGTGCGGCGGTGGGGTCAAATCGCCATAAACGACGTCCGCCTGCGATGCGATCTGTGCGGCTTTGGCCAACACATCGTCGCGTTGGGCCGCAGATATCAGCGCGCCCATGGTGGTGGTGTCCTGCCTGGGATCACCCATCACCACGCTGTCCAGGCTGCGCGACAGGGCCGCAATCAGGGCGTCCGTGGTGCCATGCGGCGCGATGATCCGGCGGATGGCCGTGCATTTCTGCCCCGCTTTGGTGGTGATTTCGCGGGTGGCTTCAGTCACGAACAGGTCGAATTCGGGCGTGCCTGGCACAGCATCTGGCCCCAAGATGGACGCGTTCAAACTGTCTTGTTCGGCCACAAAGCGCACGGCGTTGTCCATCAGGTTTGGGGTGCTGCGCAACTGTCCAGCTGTCCCGGCCGAGCCTGTGAAGCTGACCACGTCCTGGCCGTCCAATCGGTCCAACAGATCCCCCAGCCCGCCGCACACCAGTTGCACCGATCCTTGGGGCAAAATCGCACTGTCCAAGATCATCCGCACGCAGGCTTGGGTCACATAACACGACGCAGTGGCGGGCTTCACGATCACGGGCATGCCCGCCAAAATCGCCGGGGCCAGCTTTTCCAACATGCCCCAAACGGGAAAGTTAAACGCATTGATGTGCACCGCCACCCCGCGCAGGGGCGTGCATATGTGCTGGCCCATGAAGCTGCCTTGGCGCGACAGCGTCTCCACCGGACCGTCAAGATAGACCTGATCGTCGGGCATGTCGCGCCGCCCTTTGGAGGCCATCACCAGCATCGTGCCGATGCCGCCGTCGATGTCGATCAGGTGGTCCTGGGCCGTCGCACCCGTGTCAAAGGACAGATCATACAGCGCCTGTTTGCGGTCCTGCAGGTGCAGCGCCAGGGCCTTCAACGCCCGCGCGCGATCGTGAAACGTCAAGGCCCGCAGGGCAGGGCCGCCCTTGGTTTTGGCATAGTCCAGCATGGCCGCACTGTCCGGCCCGGCGCGTCCCACCTGGGCCATGGGTTGGCCGGTCAGGGCGCTGTGGATCAGGCGGGCGTCGCCCGACGGGGGCAGCCAACGACCGGCGATAAAGCTTTCAACCTGGTGCAACGTCATGGGCATGGGCCTTTGTCAAAGTCAGGGTCTGTACCGTTTTGCCAACACCCAAGAATTGGGGCTGTCGGCTTGCATTTGCGCCAAGACGGCCCGCACCGCCGCGTCGCCCTGGTCTGCGGCCCAGTGCATGGGCCCGCCGCGCCAGGCTGGAAAGCCAAAGCCGCGCACCTGGACAATGTCCACGGCAACGGGGCTGTCGGCGATGCCGTCTTCGACGATCCGCGCGCCTTCGTTGGCCAGGGCCGCCAGCAGGGTGGTGGTGATGTCGTCGTCCGAAAAACTGCGGCGGGTGATCCAGGTTTCCTTGGCGAAGGTTTCGATCACGCCTTGCACCTGATCGCTGGGGCGCGGGGTGCGTTGGCCTGGGGCATAGTCATACCACCCCCGGCCCGTTTTCTGGCCCAGGCGGCCCAGGGCGCACAGCTGGTCGGAAATGGTGACGTACCGCTGGCGCGGGTCGCGGGTGCTGTCTTGGCGGCGGCGGTGGGCCAGGGCGATGTCCAACCCGCTGAGGTCTTGCGCCTCGAACGGGCCCATGGCCATGCCGAAGCCCCGCATGGCGCGGTCGATGTCTTGGGGCAAGGCCCCGTCCGCCAACAAGTATTCCGCCGCCCGGCGCAGGGCCGCCAGCATTCTGTTGCCGATGAACCCGTCGCACACCCCCGCCAGAACCGGGATTTTGCGCAGGTCTTTGGCCAAGCGAAACGCGGTGGCCAGCGTTGCGGCACTGGTGCCCGGCGTGCGCACCACTTCCAGCAATTTCATCACATGGGCCGGGGCAAAGAAATGCAGACCGATCTGCCGGTCCGGCCCCGGGATGCCGTCAAAAATCAAGCGCGGGTCCAGATAGGACGTGTTGGTGGCCAAAATCGCATCGTCGCGCACGATCTGGGCCACGGACTGAAACACCTGCTGCTTGGTGGCCAGGTCTTCGAAAACCGCCTCTATCACCAAGTCGGCTTGGGCCAAGTCTTCGGGCTGGCACGTGGTGTGCAGCTGCGCCATCACCTGGTCTGGGGGCGCGCGCAGCTTGCCCCGTTTGTCCGCGCCGTCCAACAGGCCCTGGATGCGGTCCTGGGCCGCGCTGGCGCGGGGGGCTGTTGTGTCCAGCACCGTCACCTGCGCGCCCGCCATCAGGGCTGCGGCAGCGATCCCGCTGCCCATCAATCCGCCGCCGACGATGGCGATGCGCTGCACAGGTTCGGCCTTGATGCCGTGGATGGCATCCGGCTTGGCCACGGCGCGTTCGCCGAAAAACACGTGGCGCAAGGCGCGCGCTTGGGCTGATTGGCGCAGGTCCAAATGCAACGCCCGTTCCAGCACTTGCCCGTCTGCAAAGGGCAACGCCGCCCATTCCAGCGCGCGCAGATTGTCCAGGGGCGCGGTTTGTCCCTTTGCCTTGCGGGTCGCTTCGGCGCGGGCGGTTTCCCAAAAATCCGGCGATGTGGGCGCTGCAGGGCGGGCGGACACGGCAGTGGGGCGGGGCTGATCGAAGGTTTCAAGCCAAGTCGCAACATCGCCGCTGATGGCGTCTATGCCGCCCAGGTCCAACATCTGATCCGCGTCCAACCTGGCCCCATTCACGGCCATGGCCACCGCGGCGTCCCACCCCAACAATCGCGGGGTGCGCTGCGTGCCGCCAGCGCCCGGGATCAGGCCCACGTTGACTTCGGGCAGGCCGAATGTCGTGCCTGGGGCTGCCACGCGAAAGGCGCAGCCCATGGCGATTTCCCAGCCGCCCCCCAAGACCGTGCCGTGCAGGGCGGCGACAAAAGGTGTGGCAGATTGTTCGATGGCGTCCACCACGTCGGGCAAATGGGGCGGTTCAGCGGGGCGGTCAAATTCGCGCATGTCGCCGCCCGCAACAAACGTCGCGCCCGCGCACTGCAGCACGGCCAGCCGCGCGCCTTGGACGCGGGCCACAGCGTCCATCAAGCCTTGGCGGACGGGCGTGGTGGTGGCATTCACCGGCGGGCTGTCCACGGTGACCCAAGCCACATCCCCGCGCCGTTCCACCGTCACACCCGCCATGCATCCCCCGCCGTTTGCCCGCGCGGTCGAATTGACAATCGCGCGGTTTCGTCAAACCATCCCTATACCAAAAACGAAGGGACGGGGAACATGGCAGACGAGATTTTGGTGCAAGATTTCGGCCCTTGGGTGGAAATTACGCTGAACCGCCCCGACACGCTGAACAGTTTCAACGACGCCATGCACCTTGCCCTGCGCGCGGCCTTGGACGGGGCGGCGGGCAAACGCGCCGTTTTGTTGACCGGCGCCGGGCGGGCGTTTTGTGCGGGCCAAGATTTGGGGGACCGCGATCCCGCCAAGATGGGGGGCGCGCCGGACCTGCAGGCCACGTTGCGCGACTATTACAACCCGCTGATCCGCCAAATCCGCGCCTTTCCTGGCCCCGTTGTTTGCGCCGTCAACGGTGTTGCGGCGGGGGCAGGGGCCAATCTGGCCCTGGCCTGCGACATCGTTTTGGCGGCGGACACGGCCAAGTTCATCCAGTCTTTTGCCAAAGTGGGCTTGGTGCCCGACGCCGGGGGCAGTTGGATGCTGCCGCGCCTGTTGGGGGAAGCCCGCGCCAAGGCCCTGGCCCTGACCGCCACCCCGGTGACAGCAGCCCAAGCGGTGGACTGGGGGTTGATCTGGCAGGCCCACCCAGCCCAGGATTTGATGCACGCCGCGCGGGACCTGACGGCGCAACTGGCCGATGGCCCCACCTTTGGGTTGGCCAGCGCCAAGCAGGCGATCCAGGCAGCGGCCACCAACAGCTTGGACGATCAGCTGGCGCTGGAAGCAGAGTTGCAAGGGGCGTGCGGGCGCAGTGAAGATTACGCCGAAGGGGTGTCGGCCTTCTTGCAAAAACGCGCGCCCGTGTTTTCGGGCAAAGCCCCATGACCGGCAAGGACCGGGCCGAAAAATCCGCGGCGGCCCTGTGGGCGGGCGACCAGGCATCGCAGTGGTTTGGCATGGCGTTGGATCATGTGGACGAAGGGCGCGCCACGGTGTCCATGGCCATCCAGCCCCACCACTGCAATGGCCACGGCACCTGCCACGGGGGCGTGATTTTTGCCCTGGCCGACAGCGCCTTTGCCTTCGCCTGCAACAGCCGCAACCAGGTCACCGTGGCGCAGCACAACGCCGTCACCTATCTGCGCCCGGGCCAGGCGGGCGACGTGCTGACCGCCACCGCGCAGGAGGTGGCCTTGCAAGGACGCAGCGGGATTTACGACGTGACTGTCACCAACCAAGACGGCCAAACCGTCGCCGAATTTCGCGGCGGATCGCGCACCCTGCGCGGCCAATTGTTCAAGGAAGACTGACCCATGACCTTGCCGGATTTGACCCCTGATCGCGCCAGTTTGGACCCAATGGAAACCGCGTCCATTGATGAAATTCGCAAGCTGCAATTGGACCGCCTGAAATGGTCTTTGCGCCACGCCTTTGACAATGTGCCGCTTTACCGGGATCGGTTTGCGGCGGCGGGCGTGCACCCGGATGATCTGACCTCCCTGGCGGATTTGGCGAAATTTCCTTTCACATACAAAGACGATCTGCGGGCGCATTACCCGTTTGGCATGTTCGCTGTGCCGCGTGAACAGATCACGCGCATCCATGCCTCAAGCGGCACCACAGGCCAGCCCACGGTGGTGGGATATACGCAAAACGACGTATCCATGTGGGCCGATATGGTGGCGCGGTCGCTGCGGGCGGGGGGCACGCGGCCGGGCGATGTGGTGCATGTGGCCTATGGCTATGGCCTGTTCACCGGGGGGTTGGGGGCGCATTACGGCGCGGAACGGTTGGGGTGCACGGTGGTGCCTGTGTCCGGCGGGATGACCGAACGCCAGGTGAACCTGATCCGCGATTTTGGCGCGTCGACGATCTTGGTGACGCCGTCCTATATGCTGAACATCTTGGAACAGTTCGAAGCCATGGGCCTGGACCCCGCCGACACGAACCTGAACACCGGGATTTTCGGGGCCGAACCCTGGACCAACGCCATGCGCGGCAAGATCGAAGCGGCGTTCGGGATGCACGCCGTGGATATCTATGGCCTGTCAGAAATATTGGGGCCGGGGGTGGCCAGCGAATGCGTGGAAACCAAGGACGGGCTGCACATTTGGGAAGATCATTTTTACCCAGAAATCATTGATCCCGTCACAGGCGACGTGCTGCCCGACGGGTCAGAGGGGGAGTTGGTGTTCACCACCCTGACCAAAGAAGGCCTGCCCATGATCCGGTATCGCACCCGCGATCTGACCCGCCTGTTGCCGGGGACCGCGCGGACCCTGCGGCGGATGGAAAAGATCACCGGGCGCAGCGACGATATGATGATCTTGCGCGGGGTGAACGTCTTCCCCACACAGATCGAAGAACAGGTGCTGAAGGTGGCGGGCCTGGCCCCGCATTTCCAGATAGAGCTGTCGCGGAACGGGGCCATGGACACGATGATGGTCCTGGCCGAAGGGCTGCCCGATCACGCCGATGATGCCACCCGCGCGGCCATGGGGGCGGCGCTGGCCCAAGCGATTAAGGACGGCATCGGGATCACAGCCCAGGTGGACATTCGCGCGCCCGGTGGGGTGGAACGGTCCCAGGGCAAGGCGCGGCGCGTGGTGGACAACCGCCCCAAAGACTGACCCGTTCAGTGCCCGGCTTGGTCGTAATCCACAGTGACGCGCGCGCTGGTGGGGACGGCCTGGCAGGTCAGCACGAAACCCTGGTCCACCTCATAATCTTCCAAGGCGTGGTTCTGGGCCATTTCTGCCGTGCCGTCCGTCAGCTTGGCTTTGCACGTGGAACACACCCCCGCGCAACACGCAAAGGGCGGGTCGATGTCGCCGGCTTTGGCGGCCTCTAACAGCGATTGGCCGGGGGCGACGGGGATGTCGCGGCTGTCGCCGTTCAAGATCACCCGGGCTGTGGTGCCTTGGGCCGCAACGCCGCCCGGGGCAGGCGCCTTGGCGCGGCCCGGTTGGGCGCTGGCGAAGCGTTCTGCCCGGATTTGATCGCGGCCCATCCCGTGATCCACCAGGGCTTGGGATACCGCGTCCATCATGGCCGATGGTCCGCAGACATATGCCCGGTCCACGCTGTCCACATCGACCCAGCCGTCACAAAGTGCTGCGATCTTGGCCCCGTCGATGCGGCCCTGGAACAGGCCGGGATCAGCGGCGGGATCGGACATGATGTTGATCAGGCTGAACCGGCCCATGTGGGTGTCTTTCAGGTCCGCCAATGCGGCGCGGAACATGACCGAATTGACCGTGCGATTGCCATAGATCAGCGTGGCCCGCGCCCCTGGGGTGTCGCGCAGGGTGGTGGCCAGGATCGACAAAACGGGTGTGATGCCGGACCCCGCCGCGATGGCCAAAATATGCGGAGCGTCGCCCAATGCGGGGCCGTGAAAATTGCCCATGGGGGCCATGGCTTGCACCACGTCGCCCACGGCCAGTTCGGTGTTGGCCCAGGTGGAAAACGCCCCGCCGTCCACGCGCTTGATGCCCACTTGCAACCCGTCCCCCGGCGCGCAGCAGATGGAATAAGACCGGCGCAATTCCACCCCGTCAAAGTCGCGCTTGAACGTCAGGTACTGCCCTGGCTGGTGGCTGAAATCGACGCCCTGTGGCGGGGCCAACGACACCACCACCGCGTCGCGGGTGGTGCGGTGCAGGGCGGTGACAGTCAGGTCATAAAACTGGGGCACGGGGCGGGGTCCTGGGGGTCAGATGCATTTGAAATAATCGAAGGGTTCCAAGCACGCCCGGCAGCGCCACTGGGCCTTGCACGCGGTGGATCCAAACTGGCTGATCCGTTCCACATCCTGGCTGCGGCAGTGGGGGCAGCGGTCCGGGCCACCGGCAGCCCGGGGGGGGGCGATGCCGTATCCTTCCAACTTCGCCAGGCCCTGGGGCGACATCCAATCGGTGGTCCAGGGGGGTGCCAGTTGCGTGGCGATGCGCACGTCCTGCGCCCCGCGTTTGGCCAAGGCCAGTTCAATGTCCATGGCAATGACCCCCATGGCCGGACAGCCGGAATAGGTGGGCGTGATGGTGACTGTCACGGCCCACCCATCCACGTCCACGCCGCGAATGACCCCCAAGTCCACCACGGATATCACCGGGATTTCCGGGTCGGGCACGTCCTCCAACCAGGCCCAAACCTGGTCTGGGGTCAGGGGCGCAGGCGTCACCATGTGGCGGTGGGGTATGCGCGGGGCAAAAACTGCATCTGTGCCAGCATGTGCCCCAAGTGTTCGGTGTGGCGGACCCCGCTGCGCCCGCCGGTGTGGGCAAAGTCACTGTCGGGGCGGGTCAACATCGCCTCTGCCAAGACCGCGTTCACCGTGGTGTCCCACGCAGGCCGGATGGACGACGGCAGCGGCATGGCGTCTTGGCCCAGGTCCACGGCATCATCCACCATCAATTCCCCTGTATATGGCCACAGATACGCCAAAGCCGCCGCCATGCGGGCGTGGCTTTCGTCGGTCCCATCGCCCAGGGCGATCACCGTTTCCGCCGATCGTTCCAGGTGGTACGCCGCTTCTTTCGCGGATTTCGCCGCCACCTCTGCCACGCGGGCGTCGGGGCTGGCGGTCAGGGCCTGCAGCCAGGGCAGGTGGAAGGCGTCGAAGAAAAATTCCCGCAGCAGGGTCTGGCCGAAATCGCCGTTGGGCAGTTCCACCAACAGCGCGTTCTTGAAGTCATACACATCGCGGCGAAAGGCCAGGTCGTCGGCAGTGCGCCCCGCGCCTTGCACCTCGGCCGCGTATTCCAACCACAGCTTGGCTTGGCCGATCAAATCCAGGGCCGTGTTGGCCAGGGCGATGTCTTCTTCCAACACCGGCCCCACGCCGCACCATTCCGACAGGCGGTGCCCCAAGACCAAGGCGTTGTCCGCTTGGCGCAACACGCATTCCAAAGCGGCATCCATCACATTTTGCCCGCGTCGTCGGGAATGTCATAGAAGGTGGGGTGGCGGTACACTTTGTCCTTGGCCGGATCGAACATCGGCCCCTTTTCCGTGGGGTTAGAGGCCGCGATTTGCGCCGCCTCCACCACCCAAATGCTGACCCCTTCGTTGCGCCGGGTGTACACGTCGCGGGCGTTCTTGATGGCCCGGTCCGCGTCGGGCGCATGCAGCGATCCCACATGCCGATGGGACATGCCGTGTTGGCCACGGATAAACACCTCCCACAGGGGCCATTCCTGGGCCATGGGCTTACTCCGCCGCCACGGCGCATTGGCGCCACTGGGTCATATCCACCGCGTCCCACCCAAACGCAAAATCGCTGGAGCCGTGTTGGCGCAGGTGGTGCAACCTGTCCATTGCTTCTGCAAGCGTGGGCGTATGGTCATCTTCCACCCACCACATCACGAAATGGGGCTGGGTCATGGCCTGAAACCAGTCGTGCTTTTTGTCGTAAAACCGCGCGTGCACTGTGTTGAACACATACTCCCCCAGCGATTGCACATCGTCCCACACAGACAGGTTCGATATCATGTCTGCGTCGCCGGGCACGGCGATGTCGGTGGCGTTGCCGCTGTCGGATTTCATGCGCCAGACAAACCCAGGGCTGCGTTCGGCCAGGGCGTTGATGCGGTCCAGGTTGTCCATGAACCCCGCCATGCGGGCGTCATCGGTGTCATATCGGGCATAGCCCACGTTCAGTTCAGCAAGTTTCATTCGGCAGCCTTCCGTCGTGCGGCTTTCTTCTGGCCATGGGCCAACATGGCGTCGCGCACCCAGGCCCCGTCGTCCCAGGCCTTGCGCCGGGCGGCCATGCGTTCTGCGTTGCACGGGCCGTTGCCCTGCAACACGTTGTAAAATTCTGACCAGTCAGGCTGGGTGAAGTCATAGTGGCCGCGCGCATCATTCCACACCAACCCGTCATCGGGCACCGTCAGGCCCAGGTATTCGGCCTGGGGCACGGTTTCATCGACGAACTTCTGGCGCAGTTCATCGTTGGTGTTCATCTTGATCTTCCAGGCCATGGACTGCGCGGAATGCACGCTGTCCTTGTCGGACGGTCCGAACATCATCAGGGCGGGATACCAAAACCGGTTCAGGGCGTCCTGGCACATGCGCTTTTGATCATCGGTCCCCGCCATCATCTTCAGCAGCAGGTGATACCCCTGGCGCTGATGAAAGCTTTCTTCTTTGCAAATCCGCACCATGGCCCGGGCATAGGGGCCATACGACGTGCGTTGCAGCGGCACCTGGTTCATGATGGCGGCCCCATCCACCAGCCAGCCCACAGCCCCCATATCGGCCCAAGTCAGGGTGGGATAGTTGAAGATCGACGAATATTTCATCCGACCGTCCAGCAGCATTTCGGTCAGCGCGTCCCGGCTGACGCCCAGGGTTTCCGCCGCGCAGTACAGGTACAGCCCGTGGCCCGCTTCGTCCTGGACCTTGGCCAGCAGGTTAACTTTACGTTCCAGGCTGGGGGCGCGGGTGATCCAGTTGCCTTCGGGCAGTTGGCCCACGATTTCCGAATGGGCGTGTTGGCCGATCTGGCGGATCAGGGTTTTGCGATATCCTTCGGGCATCCAATCCTTGGGCTCTATCTTTTCGCCGCGGTCGATGCGGGCCTGAAAGGCGGCCAGTTTTTCGGGATCGTCTTGGGTCGCTTCCGACTTGATCATCTGTGCATACATCAGCTTACCCTTTCCAAAATCATCGCCACGCCTTGGCCCACGCCCACGCACATGGTGCACAGGGCATATCGCCCCTGGCGGCGCTGCAATTCCCGCGCAGCGGTCAACACCAGGCGCGCGCCGGACATGCCCAACGGGTGCCCCAGGGCGATGGCCCCGCCGTTGGGGTTTACGTGGTGCGCATCATCGGCCACGCCCAATTCGCGCAAACAGGCCAGGGCCTGGGCGGCGAAAGCTTCGTTCAGTTCGATCACGTCCATATCGGTGATGGTCAGGCCCGTCTGGGCCAGGACCTTGCGCACGGCGGGCACAGGACCCACGCCCATCACGCGCGGGGCCACCCCGGCGCTGGCGGTGGCGACGATGCGGGCCAGGGGTGTCGCCCCGCCCATGTCTGCCCCCACCAACAGGGCCGCCGCCCCATCGTTCACGCCGCTGGCATTCCCCGCCGTCACGGTGCAATCGGGGCCGTTCAGCGGGCGCAGCTTGGCCAAATCGGCAGCCGTGGTGCCGGGGCGCGGGTGTTCGTCGCGGTCAAATGTTATCGCGTCGCCCTTGCGTTGGGGGATCGTCACGGGTGTGATTTCTTGCGCGAAAAGTCCTGCGGCATCGGCGGCAGCCCACCGGGCTTGGGACCGGGCCGCAAAGGCATCCTGATCAGCCCGCGCCACGCCGTAATCAGCGGCAACGTTGTCTGCGGTTTCGGGCATGCTGTGGGTGCCAAACGCGGCCTGAAGGGCAGGGTTGATGAAGCGCCACCCGATGGTGGTGTCGTGCACCTGCACGTCGCGCGCAAAGGCCGCGGGCGCCTTGGCCATGACGAACGGCGCGCGGGTCATATGTTCCACGCCCCCCGCGATGCACAGCCGGGCGTCCCCGGCCTTGACCGACCGCGCCGCCATGGCAACGGCGTCCAAGCCAGACGCGCACAGCCGGTTCACGGTGATGCCCGCCACAGTGTCGGGCAGCCCCGCCAACAGCGCCGCCATACGCGCCACATTGCGGTTGTCTTCGCCCGCTTGGTTGGCGTCGCCCAAGATCACTTCGTCCACCGACGATGGGTCCAAATCGGGGTGGCGGTCCAGCAGGGCCTTCACAGGGATCGCCGCCAGGTCGTCGCAGCGGATGGGGGCCAAGGCCCCGCCGAAGCGGCCAATGGCGGTGCGCACGCCGTCGAAGATATAAGCCTCTGCCATGCCGTTGTCATAGCGCGCGGGCACCGACCGTGCCAAGCAAAATGTTACAAGATGTGCGGGTTTTGGGATTTTTGTAACGCGTCGCGGGGGCTGGTCGGGACGCGTCTGCGGCCTAGGTGTCGGGCAACGAGAAAAGGGTTCCCATGGGCCAAGCCGTTCTGATCTTTCCGCACCAGCTGTTTTTGGACCACCCCGCGTTGGTGGACGGGCCGCGCGATGTCACGCTGATGGAAGACCCGCTGTTTTTCGGTGATCCGCAGTACCCCGCCAACATGCACCGCCAGAAGCTGTGGCTGCACCGGGCCACCATGGCGCGTTATGCCGCGTGGCTGACGGGGCAGGGGCACAGGGTGACCGAAGTGACGTACCGGCCCGATACGGCCATGGTGGCGGACCATGTGGCCAAACTGGCGGCGGCGGGGGTGACGGAAATCGTGGTGGCTGACCCGTCAGATTTCACCCTGGAACGCCGCCTGAATGCGGCCTGCGCGGACATCACCCTGACGGTGCTGGACAGCCCGTGTTGGATCAACACCACCGCCGACAACCATGTCTGGGCCGACGGGCGCAAGCGGTGGTTCATGGCCGAATATTACAAGTACCAACGCCGCCGGATGAACATCTTGATGGACGGCGATGCCCCCATGGGCGGGAAGTGGAGCTTTGATGAAGACAACCGCAAGAAAGTGCCCAAGGCCAAACTGGGGGACGTGCCCGATCTGCCGCCGCTGAACCGCGATCAATTTGACCTGGACGCCCGCGACAGCGTGCTGCGCGATTTCCCGGACGCGGTGGGGCGCATCGACCAGCTGATCTATCCCACCAGCCACGACGATGCCGCCCGCTGGTTGGATCGGTTTTTGGCGGACAGGTTCCACCTGTTTGGCGATTATGAAGACGCCATCGTGGAAGGGGAAAGCTGGCTGTGGCATTCGGTGCTGACGCCCGCGCTGAACATCGGGCTGCTGACGCCGCAGCAGGTGTTGCACCGCACGCTGCACCACGCCGCCACTTATGACGTGCCGCTGAACGCGGTGGAAGGGTTTGTGCGCCAAGTCATCGGCTGGCGCGAATTCATGCGCGCCACATACCTGGATTTGGGCGTGAAGATGCGCACCACCAACCACTGGAACCACACGCGCAAAATGCCCGCCTGCTTTTATGACGCCACCACGGGCATCGACCCCGTGGACGATACCATCCGGCGCGTCTTGGACACGGGGTACTGCCACCATATCGAACGGCTGATGGTGCTGGGGGGCATCATGTTTTTGTGCGAAATCGACCCCGATGACGTGTACCGCTGGTTCATGGAAATGTTCGTGGACAGTTACGATTGGGTCATGGTGCCCAATGCCTATGCCATGTCGCAACACGCCGACGGGGGGTTGATCACAACCAAGCCGTATTTTTCGGGGTCCAACTATGCGCGCAAAATGTCCCATTGGAAGACCGGCGACTGGTCCACCACCTGGGACGGGCTTTACTGGCGGTTCATCTGGAAGCACTGCGACCGCTTGGCGGGCAATCCGCGGTGGGCCATGATGTGCCGCACGGTGGCCAAAATGGACAACGCCAAGCTGAACGCCCACCTGGACGCCGCAGACCAGTTCCTGGCGCGCCTGGACTGACCCAAGCTATCCCAAGATCGGCACGACAGAGACCACCAGCAACACCGCCATGGTCACATTGAACGCCCGCAGTCGCGTCGGCGTGGCCAAAAACCGGCGCACCTGCACCCCCATCCACGTCCAAACCGTGATGCACGGGATGTTCACCATGCCAAACGACAGCGTCACCAAAGCGATGCCCAGTCCCCAACCGCCATCGGTGGGCACAAAAGCCAAGATCGCCGCCAGGGCCATGGTCCAGGCCTTGGGGTTCACCCACTGAAAAGCCGCCGCTTGCAGGAATGTCATGGGGGCCGCGTCGGGGGCGGTGTCGCCGATGTCGGACGCGGCGGTGGCGATTTTCCACGCCAGCCACAGCATATAAACCACGGCCACCACCTTCAGCACGGTGTGCAAAACGGGAAAGACCTCGAAGATGCCGCCCAGCCCCACGCCCACCAAGGCGATCATCACCATAAACCCGATGCCCACCCCCAGCATGTGCGGCACGGTGCGCCACAGGCCAAAGTTGGCACCGCTGGCCATCAACATGATGTTGTTGGGCCCCGGCGTGATGGACGACACGAAGGCGAATGTCAGCAGGGCAAGGAAAAGGTCAACAGTCATGACCCTTCCTAGGGGCGCGGCCCCTGTGGGTCAATCGAAGGGGCGCACTTTCAGAAGGCGGGCACAAAAACGGCGGCGTTCCAGGGGAGGAGGAGGAACGCCGCCGTACGTTATCACCACTGTTTGCGTCACCCACGCTTGCGCGCGCCAAAATCGGGAGGAAACGGCCCGCGCTGTCCGAAGGACACAAAGGTGACTGGGTGAACCTTAAATCTCGTTGGCCGCGTCCATGGCGATGCGGCGGATGTCGCTGCGCGCAATGCCCAGGTCACTCAATTCGCGTGTGGACAACACAGACAATTCGTTCACCGTGGTGCGATAAACTTTGCGGCGCTTTGCGGCGTCCGACCAGGATGCCAAAACAGCGTCAAACCGGGCTTTCAAAGATGCGCCAGCGGTGATGTTTGCAAGTACAGTTGCCATAATGAACCTCATCTGCGGCGGGGGTTGTTGAAGGTCTGTTTCCCGCCGACAGCGCTAACATGGGGCAGATGCTGCGACTGCACAATCGCTATTGGCGAAATGCCGCTATGCAGCAATTGCATGGATGTTTGCAGGTTGCCCAAGATGTCAGCATCCCGGCGCAGACATGGGCAGGGCGGCGGCACAGGCCCGGGTTGGCGGATGAACTTGCGCGCACGTCCGGGCCGTGGCAGATGCCCCAAAGCGGCAGGAGGGTCCCCCATGACAACAGTGAACCGTGACGCGGTGATGGCGGCTTTGGCGCGCCTTGAATTGCCCGACGGCGGCAACCTGGTCAGCCGCGATTTTATCCGCGCGGTGTCTGTGGCGGACGGCGCGGTGCGGTTTGTCATCGAAGCCCCCAGCCCGGACGTGGCCCAAAAGATGGACGGCATCCGCGCGGCTGCCGAACAATTGGTCCAAGACCTGCCGGGCGTCGACAGCGTGGCGGCGGTGCTGACCGCCCACGAAGACAAAGGCCCGCCCCCCAACCTGAAAATTGGCCGCCACCCCACCGAAAGCAGCGGCCCCCAGCCCATCCCCGGCGTGGCGCGCATTATCCCTGTGGCATCGGGCAAGGGCGGGGTGGGCAAATCCACCGTATCGTCCAACCTGGCCGTGGCCCTGGCGCAAAAGGGCTGGCGCGTGGGGTTGCTGGACGCCGATATATATGGCCCCAGCCAGCCACGCATGATGGGCGCGCACACCCGCCCCGCCAGCCCAGACGGCAAAACCATCATTCCCCTGAAGGCCCACGGCGTGACGTTCATGTCCATCGGTTTGATGCTGGAAGCTGACAAGGCCGTGGTGTGGCGCGGGCCGATGTTGATGGGCGCGCTGCAGCAGATGCTGATGCAGGTGCAATGGGGCGATTTGGACGCGCTGATCGTGGATCTGCCGCCGGGCACGGGCGATGTGCAGCTGACGCTGTGCCAGAAAGTGCCGGTGACGGGCACGGTGATTGTGTCCACGCCCCAAGATGTGGCCCTGCTGGACGCGCGCAAAGCGCTGGACATGTTCGCCACCCTGAAAACCCCGATCTTGGGGTTGGTGGAAAATATGAGTCAATTTATCTGCCCCAGTTGCGGTCACGAAAGCCATCCCTTTGGCCACGGCGGGGTCCAGGCCGAAGCGAAAAAGCTGGGCCTGCCGTTTTTGGGGGCGCTGCCATTGGAACTGTCGGTGCGCCTGGCCAGCGACGCGGGCGCGCCCGTTGTGACACAAGGTGGGGCGGTGGCTGATGCCTATGGCGCGCTGGCGGACCAGGTGATGGCCGCCACCTGACGGCATTTTCCACACACGATCTATGCACGGGAAATCATGGGACTGATTCATTTTCGGTGGATCGGGCAGGGGCATTGCGTCCAAAAACCCCAATGAAATAAGGGAAATTCCCCACCAATCCCGGCGAAATCGCAGGAATATGTCAGAATTCTGGGAAATTATGGGCCTTTTTGGCCTGCTCACGAAGGACACAACATATTGTGTCCAAATTTGAAACAATTAGCACATTTATGATTATGTTTTTGCTTTGTTCCGCTTTGGGCCGGGGCTAACCCACTGAAAACACGCGCTTTTCTGGACTGTTTCCCAAAAATACCTGTTGATTACCATGAATTCCCATGCAATACCTTCCTCATCGAAGACGGGACAAACAAAAACACGAAAGCGGCGTTAAGACCGCGAAGGCGAAAAGCAGGTTTTATACAGGCACCCCAATTCGAACAAAGAGATCCGGCGCGCGAGCGAGCAGACATCCCCCCAGGTGGCGCGCGCAGCTGGACATCCCGCAAGGGACGAGGGCGGCGGATTGATCAGTGGCAGCAGATCAATCCGCCGTTTTTCATGAAGGGGCCCAATTGCCCCCGCGACAAACAGTGAGGACCGCCCAAGTGGCACGACGGTTCAGAGGTGAAAGCCACCATAAGGTGGACAGTAAGGGGCGGGTCTCGGTACCGGCCTCCTTTCGCCGTGTGCTGGAAGCGGGCGATCCTGGATACCGCGACGGCGACGCCCCCGAACTTGTCATTGTCTATGGTGATCACCGCCGCGCATACCTGGAATGTTACACCATGGAAGCGATAGAGGAGGTGGACGCAAAGATTGCGGCCCTTCCGCGCGGGTCCATGCAGCGCAAGATGTTGGAACGGCTGTTTTCGGGCCAATCTTTCCCCACCACGGTGGATGAAACGGGCCGTTTGGTGCTGCCCGCCAAGCTGCGCAAGAAAATTGATTTGGACAACGAAGCCTTCTTCATCGCCGCGGGCGACACCTTCCAAATTTGGAAGCCCGAAACATACGAAGAAGAAGAACAGGCCAAAACCGAAGCCTGGCTGGACGAACTGCCGCAAGATTTTGATCCCCTGGCGTTTTTGGACGCACCCGCGGAGGACTGAATCCCATGTCCACCGCTGCGCCCCATGTTCCCGTTCTGATTGACCCCCTGATTGCGGCTGTGGCCCCGGTGACAGGCACCTGGGTGGACGGCACCTTTGGGGCGGGCGGATACACCAAACGATTGTTGGACGCAGGCGCTGACCGCGTCATCGGCATCGACCGGGACCCCATGGTGGCAGACCTGACGGCGGATTGGCGCGACGACCGGGTGGACTTGATCACCACCACGTTTTCGCAAATGGACCGCGTGGTGGATGTGGCCGACGGGGTGGTGTTGGATTTGGGCGTCTCGTCCATGCAGATCGACACCGCAGAGCGCGGCTTTTCCTTTCAAAAAGACGGCCCCTTGGACATGCGCATGGGGGCAGACGGCCCCACCGCCGCTGATTTGGTGGCGGATTTGTCGGAAGCGGCCCTGGCCGATGTGCTGTATCAATTCGGCGAAGAACGCGCATCGCGCCGCATCGCCCGCGCCATCGTCAAGGCCCGCGCGACGGACCCGATATCGCGCACCCTGGAATTGGCGGACATTGTATCGGGCTGCTTGCCGCGCCAAAAACCCGGCGCATCGCACCCCGCCACCCGCAGCTTTCAAGCCCTGCGCATCGCGGTGAATGCGGAATATGATCAAATATCTCAAGGACTTAACGCAGCGGAACGGCTGTTGGTGCCGGGTGGATATTTGGCCGTGGTGACCTTTCATTCGGTGGAAGACCGGATCGTGAAACGCTTCTTTCAGTCGCGCGCCGACAGCAAACCCGGCAGCCGCCATGCCCCCGATGTGGCGGCCACGCGCGGCACGTTTGATCCTGTCACGCGCAAAGCCATCAAGCCCACCGCCGCCGAAATCGACGCCAATCCACGCGCCCGGTCCGCCGTGTTGCGCATTGGTCGGCGCACAGACGCCCCGGTGGGGGATCAAAGCAACGCGCGCCTGGGCATTCCCACCGTGAAGTCGCGCGACAAACAGCGGGGGACACCATGAAGGGGCTGTGTCTTGGGGTGCTGATCGCGTGCGTTTTGGGGCTGGCGGTCTGGGCCTATTCCGAAAATTACACCACCCAGCAGTCGCTGTCCCAGGTGGATGCCATCAACCGCGACATCGCCACCGCCCGCGCGCGGTTGCGGGTGTTGAACGCCGAATGGGCCTGGCTGAACCGGCCCGAACGCCTGTCTGAATTGGCGCGCTTGAACTTCGAAGCCCTGCAACTGCTGCACATGAACCCAGATCATTTCGCCGACATCGACGCCATCCCCATGGCGCCCCAGGTCCACGGCATCACCGACACTATGGCGCAAGACGGGGGGAACCCATGATTCGCACCCCACTGCGGCCCTTGGCCACCATCATGTCGGCGCGCGCCGCAGGCCAGGACCCCGATTTGATCGAAGCCGAAAACACCAAGGCCCGCTTGGTGGCGCTGCACGAACAAATCCTTGTCACCACGCGGCGGCGCTTGATCTTGCTGTCGGCGATGTTTTTGGTGGCCTTCAGCGTGATCGGGCTGCAAATGGTGGCCCTGGCCGCGTCCGACCCGGTCGAGCCGCGATCGAACGCGTCCATGGCCAAGATTTTGGCCAATCGGGCCGATATTTTGGACCGCAACGGGCGCGTTTTGGCCACGAACATCGACACCTTTGCGCTGTACGCCCACCCCCATCAGATCATCGACAAAACCGGGGCCGCGCAAGAATTGGCGCGCATTTTTCCCGATTTGGACGAAGCCAAGCTGACCAAGCAGTTCCTGGGCCCGCAGAAGTTCATCTGGGTCAAGGGCCACATCAGCCCCGAAGAAAAGCAAGCCGTGCACGACATCGGCGAACCGGGCCTGCTGTTT
Organism: Planktomarina sp.; assembly: GCA_020629235.1. GTDB lineage: Bacteria > Pseudomonadota > Alphaproteobacteria > Rhodobacterales > Rhodobacteraceae > Planktomarina. Next base: position 6,369 of record JAHDDS010000016.1, on the reverse strand, counting down.
GGCCCCCGCGAAATGCGGCTTTACCCCAACGAAGCCGTGGCGGCCCACATTTTGGGGGGCACGACCTTTGGCGAACAGGGCACCCATGCCGCCGAAGTGGTGGGGGTTGCGGGCGTGGAAAAGCGCTTTGACAATTTCCTGCGCGACCCCGCAGAAGGGGGCAAGCCGCTTGAATTGTCCATCGACCTGACCGTGCAAGCCGCGCTGGAAGAAGTTTTGGCCGGCGGGATGATGGTGATGAACGCCAAGGGCGCATCGGCGGTGTTGATGGATGCGCGCACGGGCGAAATCGCGGCCATGGCGTCGCTGCCCGATTTTGATCCCAACAACCGCCCCCAGGTGCTGACCGACGGCGCGCAAGACGACAGCCCGCTGTTCAACCGCGCGGTGCAAGGGATGTATGAACTGGGGTCGGCCTTCAAGATTTTCACCACCGCCCAAGCGATGGAATTGAACCTGGTGAACGCCAACACCAAGATCGACACGCGCGGGCCGTTGAAATGGGGCAAGTTCAAAATCCGGGATTTCCGCAACTATGGCCCCAGCCTGACCACCAAAAAGGTGATCGTGAAGTCGTCCAACATCGGCACCGCGCGCATCGCCATGATGATCGGCGGGTCGCGGCAAAAGGCGTTTTTGGAATCGTTGGGCTTTTTGGAACCCACCCCGATCGAGCTGATCGAAGGTCCCACGGGCCGCCCGCAGTTTCCCAAAAACTGGTCAGACATTTCCACCATGACCATTTCTTATGGCCACGGGATTTCCACCTCGCCGGTGCATCTGGCGGCGGCTTACGCCACCATCACCAACGGCGGCACCAAGGTGGTGCCCACGCTGCTGAAGCGCACCGATCTGACGCCCGGACCGCGCGTGGTGTCCGAAGCGGTGTCGGCCCGGTCGCGCGACATGCTGCGCGCGGTGGTGACCGAAGGCACCGCCAGTTTCGGCGAAGTGCCTGGATATTACGTGGGGGGCAAAACCGGCACCGCCGACAAGCCCAAACCCACGGGCGGATACTATGAAGACAAGGTGATCGCCACCTTTGCCAGCGTCTTTCCCACCCATGATCCCAAATACGTGCTGATCTTGTCGCTGGACGAACCCGAAGACCGCACCGGCCCCAAGGCGCGCCGGACCGCAGGTTGGACAGCAGTGCCCGTGGCCGCCGAAGTGGTGCGCCGCGTGGCGCCTTTGTTGGGGATGCCGCCGGACATTGATCCCGGGGCCCAAGCCGGTGTAACGCTGAGCGGGAACTAACAACCGACAGTCGGGGGCAGCGGTGGACAAAACTCTCAAGAAATTGGGGCTGACGCCCGTGGGGGGTGCAGATGTTGCGGTCACCGGCATGGCCGTGGACAGCCGCCAGGTGCAGCCCGGCTTTCTGTTTGCCGCCTTGCCCGGCACCCAAGTCCACGGCGGTGAATTCATCCAATACGCCCTGCGCCAAGGGGCCACGTCCATCCTGACGGACGCCAAAGGCGCTGCCATCGCTTCGGACGTTATCGCGCAGCACAATCCTGCCGTCTGCATCGCCCAAGACCCGCGCCAAGCCCTGGCCTTTGCCGCCGCACTGTATTTTGGCGCGCAACCCCCCACGGTGGTGACGGCCACGGGCACCAATGGCAAAACGTCCATCGCCACCTTCTGCCGCCAGATGTGGGAAGACATGGGCGAAGCGGCCATCAACCTGGGCACCACGGGCGTCGAAGGGTCCTGGTCCGCGCCCCTGACCCTGACCACCCCCGAACCCATCACCCTGCACCGCACCTTGGCGGGGGCAGTGGACGCAGGCATCACCCACGCCGCGATGGAGGCATCGTCGGTGGGTCTGCTGCAGCGGCGCTTGGACGGGGTGCATTTGGCCGCCGCCGGATTTTCGAACTTCAGCCAGGACCACTTGGATGACCACGGCGGGTCGCTGGAAAATTACTTCAACGCCAAGATGGGGCTGTTCACGCGCGTGCTGGGCCCTGACGGCGTGGCGGTGATCAACCTGGACGACCCCCGCGGGCCGCAAGTGATGAAAATCGCCCAAGCCGCCGGGCACGCAGTTCTGCGCGTGGGCCAAGCGGCACAGGCCGACCTGCGGCTGACGGCCCAACGGTTTGACGCCACGGGCCAAGACATTCTGTTTGACTGGCGCGGCACATCCCACAAAGCGCGCCTGCCCCTGGTGGGGGGCTTTCAGGGCGAAAACGTGCTGCTGGCGGCGGGTCTGCTGATCGCGTCGGGCAGTGCCGCCGAAGATGTGTTTCACGCCATGAACGCCGTGCGCCCGGTGCGGGGCCGGATGGAACTGGCCGCCACGCGCACCAATGGCGCGGCGGTCTTTGTGGATTACGCCCACACGCCAGATGCCATTGAAACCGCCCTGCAATCCCTGCGCCCCCATGTTCTGGGGCGGTTGATCGCGGTGGTGGGGGCGGGGGGCGACCGCGACCCCACCAAACGGGTGCCCATGGGCGAAGCGGCGGCGCAAAACGCCGATGTGGTTTTTGTGACCGACGACAACCCGCGCACCGAAGACCCCGCGGCCATCCGCGCGGCAGTGCTGTCCGGCGCGCCAGAGGCGACAGAAGTGCCCGACCGGGCCGAGGCTATTTTGCGCGCCGTCGATGCCCTGGGGCCGGGGGACACGCTGTTGATCGCAGGAAAAGGCCACGAAACGGGCCAGATCGTGGGCACCGACGTGCTGCCCTTTGACGACGTGGAACAGGCCAGCATCGCTGTGGCCGCTTTGGACGGGGGTCTGTCATGACACTTTGGACATCAGCCGACGCCGCCGCCGCCACCGGCGGGCAAACCACAACCGACTGGGCCGCCACGGGCGTGTCCATCGACACCCGCACATTGCAGCCGGGCGATTTGTTCGTGGCCCTGCAAGCCGCGCGCGACGGGCACGACTTTGTGGCCCAGGCCCTGGACAGCGGGGCCGCCGCTGCCTTGGTGACCCATGTGCCCGACGGCGTGGCGGACGATGCGCCGCTGCTGATCGTGGACGACGTGTTGGCGGGGCTGGTGGCGTTGGGCCAAGCGGCCCGTGCGCGCACAGACGCCCGCATCGTGGCGGTGACGGGATCGGTGGGCAAAACTTCCACCAAGGAAATGCTGCGGGTCGTCTTGGCAGCCCAAGGCAAAACCCATGCCAGCGTGGCCAGTTACAACAACCACTGGGGCGTGCCGCTGACTTTGGCGCGCATGCCCGCCGACACCGACTTTGGCATTTTTGAAATCGGCATGAACGCGCCCGGCGAAATCGCGCCCCTGTCGCGCCAAGTGCGCCCCCATGTGGCGATGATCACCACCGTGGCGGCCGCCCACCTGGAAGCCTTCGGCAAGATCGAAGGCATCGCCGCGGAAAAGGCCGATATCGTCGCGGGGTTGGAACCGGGCGGCGTGGCCGTCCTGCCTGCGGATTTGGACACGTCGTCCATTCTGGTGGACCGCGCGCGCCAGGCCGGGGCGGTGCTGATCGGGTTCGGGGCCACGGCGGAGGCGTACCGCTTGGGGCAGGTGCACATCACCGATGATGCCACCGTGGTGCGCGCCACCCTGCGCAGCCAACCGGCCATGTTCAAACTGTCCACGCCGGGGCGGCACTATGCTTTGAATGGCCTTGGCGTTCTGGCGGTGGTGGAAGCTTTGGGCGCAGACCCAGGGCGCGCGGCGGTGGATTTGGCGCGCTGGCAACCCTATGCCGGGCGGGGCGTGCGCGAAACCATTGACCTGGACGCCGCCACCCACCGCAGTTTCGATCTGATCGACGACGCCTATAACGCGAACCCCACATCGCTGGCTGCCGCGCTGGAAGTGCTGGCCGCCACCCAGCCTGGTCCCCGGGGCCGCCGCCTGGCGTTTTTGGGCGACATGCTGGAATTGGGCACGGACGAGATGAACATTCACGCGCAAATGGCTGAAAACGAACATCTTTTGGGGCTGGACACAGTCCACACCGTGGGGCCGCGCATGGCCGCGCTGCACGGGGCCTTGCCGCCCGCCGTCACAGGCGAACACCGCGACACAGCCGACGATATGGTCCCCGATCTGGCCGATCTGGTGGGACCCGGCGACGTGATTTTGGTGAAGGGATCGAACGGTTCGAAGGTGTCCCGGCTTGTTGACGCCCTGCGAAATCTGGGGCAACGGTAGCGCAACAAAAGGGGCGAGGGGCCACAGACATGTTGTATTGGTTGACCATCCTGTCGGATGGCGGGGACTTCTTTAACCTTTTCCGCTACATCACCTTTCGCGCGGGCGGGGCGTTCATCACCGCGCTGATCTTCGGGTTTGTCTTCGGCCAGCCGCTGATCAACATGATGCGCCGCGCCCAAGGCAAGGGCCAACCCATCCGCGATGACGGACCCGAAAGCCATTTTTCCAAAGCGGGCACCCCCACCATGGGGGGCGCGCTGATCTTGGGGGCCTTGACGGTGTCGACCCTGCTGTGGGCGCGGCTGGACAATCCGTATGTCTGGATCGTGCTGCTGGTGACCTTGGGGTTCGCGGCCATCGGGTTTGCCGATGATTTTGCCAAGGTCAGCAAGCAAACCGTGGCGGGCGTGTCGGGCAAAGTGCGCCTGGGGCTTGGCTTCATGATCGCCTTTCTGGCGGGGCTGGCGTCGTGGCTTGTGCACCCGGACGATTTGGCGGGGTCGGTGGCCATGCCAGTGCTGAAGGACACGCTGGTTTACATCGGAATATTGTTCGTGCCTTGGGCCATGTTTGTGATCGTGGGATCGGCCAATGCGGTGAACCTGACCGACGGGCTGGACGGGCTGGCCATCATGCCGGTGATGATCGCCGCCGCCGCTTTGGGGGTTTTGGCCTATGCCGTGGGGCGGGTGGATTTTACTGAATATTTGGACGTGCATTACGTCCCCGGCACGGGCGAAATCTTCGTCTTTGCCATGGCGCTGGTGGGGGGCGGTTTGGGCTTTTTGTGGTACAACGCCCCGCCCGCCGCGATCTTCATGGGCGACACGGGGTCGCTGGCCCTGGGGGGCGGATTGGGGGCCATTGCGGTGGTCACCAAGCACGAAATCGTCTGGGCGCTGATCGGCGGCGTGTTTGTGGTGGAAGCGCTAAGCGTGATCATCCAGGTCTTCTGGTTCAAACGCACGGGCCGCCGGGTGTTCTTGATGGCGCCCATTCACCACCATTTCGAAAAGAAGGGCTGGCCCGAAAGCCAGATTGTGATCCGGTTCTGGATCATCGCCTTGATCTTGGCCATGATCGGCTTGGCCACGTTGAAAGTGCGCTGAATGGGCGGGCTGCGCCCGCGCAAGGTATTGGTCCCGGCTGTCCGCCGGGACGGCCTGCGGCGCAGGTATTTTTGGCAAAATGAAGGGGTGGGGCCATGATCCCAGTGCAGGGCCTATCCGGGCAAAGCGTGTTGGTCTTGGGCATGGGCCGGTCGGGGTTGATTGCGGCCCAAGCGCTTGTGGCCGGGGGGGCAGACGTGCGGTGTTGGGACGACAGCGCCCCGGGCCGCGCGCGCGCCGAGGCCGAAGGGTTGGTCTGCGTTGATCCCCTGCGCGGCGGCTTGGACGGGGTGGATTTGGTGATCACGTCCCCGGGCATTCCCCACCATTTCCCCAAGCCCCATCCGGTGTTGGCCGCAGCTTTGGCGGCGGGCATTCCGGTGGACAATGACATCAGCCTGTTCTTTCGATCCTTCGCCACCCGCGATTGGGACGGCTTCGACACAGCCCCCCGCGTGGTGGCGGTGACGGGATCCAACGGCAAATCCACCACATCGGCCCTGATCCACCATCTGCTGGGGGAGGCGAACATTCACAGCCAGCTTGCGGGCAACATCGGGCGCGGGGTGTTGGATTTGGACCCGGGCCAGGACGGCGACGTGGTGGTGTTGGAACTGTCGTCGTACCAGACCGAATTGGCGCGGTATTTGACGCCGGATTTGGCGGTGTTCACCAATCTGTCGCCGGATCATTTGGACCGGCACGCGGGCTTTGGCGGGTATTTCGCTGCCAAGCGGCGCTTGTTTGCCGAAGGTGGGCCGGACCGCGCCATCATCGGCGTGGACGAAGTGGAAGGCCAGGTTTTGGCGGGGCAATTGGCCACCGGCTTGGCAGATGATCGCGTGATCCGCGTGTCTGTGACGGGCAAACCGGCCAGCACGGGCTGGTGGGTGACGGCCAAGAAGGGATTTTTGGCGGAAACCCGGAAAGGCCGCCAAGTGGCCAGCATTGACCTGCGCGATGTCGCGGGATTGCCCGGGGCGCACAACCATCAAAACGCCTGCGCAGCCTATGCCGTGTTGCGGTCTTTGCACGTGGCGCCCAAGGTGATTGAAGCGGGCCTGCGCAGTTTTGGCGGTTTGCCCCACCGCAGCCAGCGGGTGCGGGA
>JAHDDS010000079.1 GCA_020629235.1 Planktomarina sp. | reverse complement strand
CGAAGATTTGGCGGAAGACATTTTCTTTGACTTGCTTTGACCAGATCGGCCACGGCGGGGAAATTAACGCGGTGGATCCGAGCACCCCATGGTTGCAGGCGGATTCCCGCCTTAAACCCTGGATTAAGCGTTGAAACGTTGAACACCTGCGGCTGAACCATAAGCTTTACAACAAAGTTTTAATTTTCGGGGGAAGATAAATGTCAGTGACCAGAGCTTTTGCTTTTATCGTACAACCGCCACTCGACAGTGATTTTGCACCCAGTTTCACAACGTCGAACACGTTTTTTGGCTTCGAAGACCAATCCCAGGATCCATATCCTTTAGCTTCGGCATTGCATTTCTGGGCGGATGGCCAAGCGACTGCGTTTGATCTGGGGGTTCGTACTGACATTGGTGCCAAAGGGCATGTGTTGGCGGGCAATCAGTTTGCGATCGTCAGCTATGATACCGCCACTGTTGAAGCTGACAGCAGCCCGACACGGATCGAAATCTTTGAAGGGTCACAGACAACAGATGAAGATGGCGCACCAGCCGTCGCCCTTGCAAAAGTTGCGGATATGGATGCGACTGCATTCCCTGCTTTTGATACGGTCGCCTTATCGCAAGATTTGAACATTCTTTTGTTGCAAACCGATTCCGACAGTGGCGAAACGGTCGCTGGGTCCATTGTTACACAAGACGGAACCCTGTTCGCCAGCGACGTGTCGGCTGCGGATTTACCGCCTGCCCTTCCCGACCCCATTGCGCCAGAAGCTGAACCTTCCGCTTATCAGATCTATAACGATCTGGCACAGTTTCAGCTCTCGAGTGAGGCCTCTGGCGAAGCGGTTGGGCCCGATGGGACTTTGGTGATGTGGCAATACTTCGTGTACTATGGCGCAAATCAATGGTGGTACTCTGAAGTTCGTTTCACCGACTACACACGCGAAGAATACGAAGCCTTAACAGGCGAACCCAGCCCGCATCCTGTTTATGAGGCGGTGCCTTTTGTTTCATTTGAAACAGCCGCAGATGTTGGCCAAGGCGACGCAGATGACAACTTCCTGATCGGCACCTTGGAAAGTGACTTCATGGACGGTCGTCGCGGGCAAGATTCCCTTTTTGGCCTATCTGGCGACGACACTTTGAAGGGCGGGTACGGCCAAGACTATTTGGATGGCGGGGCAGATGACGATGCCCTGGACGGCGGCGGCGGCAATGACCTTCTGGGGGGTGGCAACGGCGACGACACGCTTTCGGGTGGCACTGGCTGGGACCAGATGTATGGCGAAAATGGCAACGACCTGTTGGAAGGCGCGTGGGGCCGCGACGAAATGTTCGGCGGCTTGGGCCAAGACACATTGTTTGGCGGGTACGCTGAAGACACGATGTTTGGGGGGGCTGACGACGACATTGTCGCTGGCGACCGCGGGCAAGACAGCCTGGTTGGCGACGCCGGGAACGATACCCTTTATGGCGGTGTGGGTCGGGACTCCTTGGACGGCAGCAGCGGTGACGACAAGCTGTTCGGTGGCTGGGGCACGGATGTTTTGGATGGCGGCGACGGCGATGACATTTTGCGGGGCGCAGGCGGGGCAGACACCCTGTCCAGTGGCGCTGGCGATGACAGCCTGTTTGGCGGCGGCGGCCATGATGAATTGGTGGCGGATTCCGGTAACAACACATTGTCCGGCGGCTGGGGCAACAACACCATGACCGATGGGTCAGGCGACGATTTGATCCTGGCCAACGGTGTTATTGACGATGTGTATCTTGGTGGCGGCAACAACACCTTGATGGCTGATGCGAATGTGACGTTCATCAATGTGGCCCATGACACCACGGGAACCGGCGGTTTTTCCGATGGGGTCACTGAAGTTCAGAATTTCGATTTGGGCGTCGATAAGATTGATCTGACGGTGGTTGGGGACACCCTTAACGAAAGCGACCCCAACTTCATGGCCTTCCTGGCAGGCGAAATCAGCATCGACGGGGAAGATGCTTTCTTGTCCCTGGGGGATGGACGGTCACTGAAACTGGTGGATGTGGTGGAAGACGACAGCGTCACCGCAGAAGATTTGGCAGAAGACATTTTCTTCGATCTTTGATGCCACTGGCGCAACGGGCCGTTGCCGCGTCGCAATGGCCCTTTTGCCTCCATTGATTCCGGCATAAGACCACGGGCAACACCTTCAAAGGACGCCCACTATGCCCGCCAAAATTCCCGCCACCATCATCACCGGCTTTCTTGGTGCAGGCAAAACCACCTTGATCCGAAACATGCTGCAAAATGCCGATGGGCGGCGCATTGCGTTGATCATCAATGAATTCGGCGATTTGGGCGTGGATGGGGACATATTGAAAGGCTGCGGCGATGAAACATGCCGCGAAGAAGACGTGATGGAATTGTCCAACGGCTGCATCTGCTGCACTGTGGCCGATGACTTCATCCCCACCATGGAAAAGCTGTTGGCGCGCGAAGACAAGCCCGATCACATCGTGATTGAAACGTCCGGCTTGGCCTTGCCGCAACCCTTGGTGCGGGCGTTCAATTGGCCGGGCATTTCCACGCAAGTCACCGTGGATGGCGTGGTCACAGTGGTGGACGGCAAAGCCGTTACCGAAGGGCGTTTCGCCCACTCCGTGGCCGCCGTGGATGCCCAGCGGAAATTGGACGAAAATCTGGATCATGAAACCCCGCTGAGCGAGTTGTTCGAAGATCAAGTCGCGTGCGCCGATATGATTGTCATCAACAAGACCGATCTGTTGGACGCGGCACAGGCCGAAGGGTTGGTGGGTCAGTTGCAAGGTGACAGCCGCGATGGGGTGCAGGTTGTAAAAACCTCTATGGGGAAATTGCCGGTGGACGTTTTGCTGGGCCAAGGCATTGGCGCGGAAAGTGACTTGGCCGCACGGCACGAAGTGCATCACCACCACCATCATGACGACGATGATGACCACCACGACGACCACCATCACCACGAACACGACCATGATGACTTCGAAAGCTTCGTTGTCACTTTGGGCGAAGTGGCCGATGCCACGGCCTTTGCCGAACAGGTGGCCAACGTCATCCGCGCCCATGACATTCTGCGCCTGAAGGGATTTGCCGCCATTGAAGGCAAGCCCATGCGCCTGACCTTGCAAGCCGTGGGGCCGCGCGTGGACACCTATTTCGATCAACCCTTCGGCGACCAACCCCGCGCGACGCGGCTGGTGGTGATCGGCCAAGCCGGTCTGGACCATGCCGCGATCGAGGCCGCGTTAAAAGCATGACCCTAAGCATAGCTTCCGAAGATCCCACCACGCCAGCGGCGTTGGCCTTGATCGACGGGTGCGATCAGGCACTGTATGCGGTGTACCCCCCCGCCAAATGCGCGGCCCCTTCGCCCCAGGTCTTGGCAAATGCCGACACCACGTTCTTGGTGGCCCGCCAAGACGGAACAGCCGTGGGCTGCGTGGCTGTGGTGGCGGGGCCGGACCGCGCGGTGATGAACCGCCTGTTCGCGACGCCCGAAACCCGGGGCCAAGGCGTTGGGCAAGCTTTGGTGGCCGCCGCAGAACAAACAGCCGCCGCCCAAGGGTATGACGCGCTGCACCTGAAAACAGGGGCCTTGCTTGACGCCGCCGTTGCCCTGTACCGCCGCCAAGGATACGTCCCCTGCCCACCTTTTGGGGGCGGCGATCCGGACTTGCTGTATTTCACCAAAGCCGTGACACCATCGCCATGATCATTGTCGAAAAAACCGACCCCCATCACCCCCAAGCCACGGCCTTGCTGCGCCAAAGCCACGCACTGATGGAAAGCTTGTTCCCGCCGGAAGACAACTTCTTTTTGGACATTGACGACCTGTGCGCCCCCCACATCCATTTCTTCGCGGCCCGGCGCGGCGATGTCCTGCTGGGGACGGGGGCTTTGGCCATCAAGGACGGATACGGCGAAGTGAAGTCCATGTTCGTGGACCAAGGCGCGCGCGGCAGCGGGGTTGCCGATGCCTTGATGCGGGTTCTGGAAGACGCAGCCCGTGAAGCCAAACTGCCAGTTATGAAACTGGAAACGGGCAACGTGCTGCACGCTGCCCACAAACTGTACCGCCGCCATGGGTTCACCGACTGCGGGCCATTTGGCGACTACCAGGACGCAAAGTCCTCCGTCTTTATGGAAAAGGTGCTGTAACATGCATCTTCTGGCCGCCACCCCTGGCGCTGTGGACGACGGGTCCGAACCCGTGGACTTGGGCCAAACGCCTGCCGACATCGTGGTGATTTCCGCCGCGGACACCGAACTTGCGGCGCTGTCAGCGGCCCGGTCAGATATGGATGCCCCGCCCCCTTTGCGTCTGGCCAGCATGATGCACCTGGTGCACCCCATGTCCGTGGATTTGCACCTGGACCAATGCGCCACCAAAGCCAAACTGGTGATCGCGCGGGTGCTGGGGGGGGCGGCCTACTGGAAATACGGGTTCGAACAATACGCCGCGCGATTGCGCACCGCCGGCGTGCCCGTGGCGTTCCTGCCGGGCGACGACAAGCCCGATCCAGACCTGCGGGCGTTTTCCACGGTGTCGGACGAAGACTATGACGCGCTTTGGGCATATCTGGTGGAAGGCGGACCAAAAAACGCGGTGAATTTCCTGGCATATGCCAAAGCGATGACCCTGGGCGGCGACAAACCCATGGGGGCTGATCCCCTGTTGCGTGCGGGCGTATATTGGCCGGGGGCGGGCGTGTCCGATCTGTCTGCTGCGCAAGCGGCTTGGACCGACGGCGCCCCTGTGGTGCCGTTGATCTTCTATCGCGCTTTGGTGCAAGGGGCTGGGCTGAACCCAATCAACCGCTTGGTGAAAGCCCTGTTGCGCGAAGGGTTGAACCCGTTGCCCGTGTTCGTGGCCTCCCTCAAGGATCCCATATCGGTCGCAACCTTGGATCAACTCTTCACGGCCGCCCCACCGTCCGTGATCCTAAACGCCACCAGCTTTGCGGTGGGCAGCCCCCACGGCGACGACGCCCCAAATAACCCGCTGACCATGGCGTCTGCGAACGCATCCCCCGTCTTTCAGGTGGTCTTCGCCGCCGGGACAGAACAGGCCTGGGAAAGCGGCCTGACGGGCCTGACCGCCCGTGACATTGCCATGAATGTCGCCCTGCCAGAGGTGGACGGCCGCATCCTGTCGCGCGCCGTCAGCTTCAAAGGCGAGGCGTTCTTTGATGACGCCACCGAATGCCCCATCGCCACCTACAAGGCCCGGGGGGATCGCATCACCTTTGTGGCGCAGCTGGCCAGAAACTGGGCCGACCTGCGCGCAACCCCACCTGCGGAACGTCAGGTGGCTTTGGTAATGGCGAACTACCCCAACAAGGACGGGCGGCTGGCCAATGGCGTGGGGCTGGATACGCCCGCGTCTGTGGTGAACGCACTGAAGGACATGTCGGCGGCGGGCTATCAAGTATCCAACCCGCCCCGCGACAGTGACGAGTTGATGCAGCAGGTCATGGCCGGCCCCACCAACTGGCTGACGGACCGCGCGGACCGCGACGGCGGGGTCATGCTGGATGTGAACACCTACAACGCCCATTACGCCGCGCTACCCTATGCCGTGCGGCAACGCATCGAAGACAGATGGGGCCAACCCGAAAACGATCCTTTCTTCTTTTGTTCAAAAATACTCAACGGCGCAGAAGGTGGCTTCAAGCTTAGCGTCCTGCAATATGGGAACGTCACCGTCGGCGTGCAGCCGGCGCGCGGTTATAACATCGACCCGACGGACACCTACCATTCCCCTGACTTGGTGCCGCCGCACAACTACCTCGCGTTCTATTTCTGGCTGCGCCATGTCCAAGCCGCGCAGGCCATCGTGCACATGGGCAAACACGGGAACATGGAATGGCTGCCGGGCAAGGCGCTGGCCCTGTCGGATGAATGTCTGCCCGAAGCTGTCTTCGGCCCCACGCCGCATATCTATCCCTTCATCGTCAACGACCCGGGCGAAGGCACCCAGGCCAAGCGCAGGGCGCAGGCGGTGATCATCGCTCACCTGACCCCGCCTTTGACCCGGGCAGAAACATACGGCCCGCTCAAAGATCTCGAAGCGCTGGTGGATGAATACTATGAAGCCGCGGGCGTGGATCCCCGCCGCATCGACCACCTTAAGCGTGAAATTCTGGCCATGACCTCGGCCACCGGCCTGGACCAGGACGTGGGCTTTGAAGGCGACGAAGAAACCGATCTGGCCAAGCTGGATGCTTATTTGTGTGAGCTGAAAGAGGCCCAGATCAGGGACGGGTTGCACATCTTTGGCCAAACACCAACAGGCCAGCAGAGCCTGGATCTGACCATCGCCCTGGCCCGTGTGCCGCGCGGGGATGGGATTGGTGAAAACCAGTCTCTAATCCGGGCAATTGCCGATGATTTCGATTTGGGCTTCGATCCGTTGGACTGCGATATGGCCGCGCCTTGGACCGGGCCGCGACCTGACGATATGGTCAAGGCATCACCAGACACTTGGCGATCCACAGGTGACACTGTGGAACGGTTGGAACTTCTGGCGCAGGCGTTTTTTGCGGATCAAAAAACGCCCCCCGGCCAGGCCACGCAAACCGTTCTGGACTACATCGCCACGGATATCTGCCCAAACCTCATGTCCTGCGGTCCCTCCGAAACGGCGGGCCTTCTCACCGCGCTCAACGGTGAATTTGTCCCCCCCGCCCCGTCGGGGGCCCCTACGCGGGGGCGGCTGGATGTATTGCCCACGGGGCGGAATTTCTATTCCGTCGACACCCGCGCCGTGCCCACCCCCACGGCCTGGGCCCTGGGGTGGAAATCGGCGAACCTGTTGATCGAAAAGCATCTGCAAGACCACGGCGATTGGCCGCGTCACTTGCTGCTGACGGCTTGGGGCACCGCCAACATGCGCACGGGCGGGGACGACATTGCGCAGTGTCTGGCCCTGATGGGCGTGAAGCCCAAGTGGGACAGCGCCAATCGCCGCGTCACGGGGTTTGAGGTGTTGCCCGTCACCGCCCTTGGCCGCCCCCGCGTGGACGTGACCCTGCGGGTGTCCGGCTTTTTCCGCGATGCATTTCCGGGCTTGATCGACCTGGTGGACAGCGCCGCCCGCGCGGTGGCCGCCATGGATGAACCGCAGGATTTGAACCCTGCCAAAGGCCAGACAGGTGCACGCGTATACGGGTCCAAACCCGGGGCATACGGGGCCGGATTGCAGGCGCTGATCGACGAACGCATCTGGAACAGCCAAGCCGATCTGGGCGACGCGTATATCGAATGGGGCAGCTATGCTTATGGCAAAGGGCGCGAAGGACAGGCGGACCGCAAGGGATTTGAAAATCGCCTGTCGCAGGTGGACGCCATCGTGCAAAACCAGGACAATCGGGAACACGACGTGCTGGACAGCGATGACTATTACCAATTTGAAGGTGGGGCGGCGGCAGCTGTGACGGCGCTGCAAGGCCGGTCCCGGCCCATTTATCACAACGACCATTCCCGCCCCGAACGCCCGCTGATCCGCACCTTGGACGATGAAATCGCCCGGGTGGTCCGGTCCCGCGTGGTGAACCCCAAATGGATCGACGGGGTGAAGCGCCACGGATACAAAGGCGCGTTCGAAATCGCGGCAACGGTGGATTACATGTTCGCTTTCGCAGCCACCACGGGCGCCGTCAAAGACCACCATTTCGACGCCGCCGAGGCCGCCTTTCTGGAAGACGACGCCACCCGCGATTTCATTGCCGAAAAGAACCCTGTCGCGCTGGCCGAAATCGCGGAACGTCTGCAAGAAGCGATTGATCGCGGGCTGTGGCAGCCGCGGTCCAATTCCGCCCGGGCGCGCATCGCTCAGTATTCGCGGCAGGAAATTTCGCCGGTGTAAGGATCCGGCGGGTCGCAGTCCCAGTTGGCCCGTTCCGCCCGGGCAATTTCTTCGGGCGTTGGGGGGGCATCCAGGCCGGGGCACTTCAACCCGACGTTCACCGCCACAACGTCCCCGCGCAACCAGGCCACGGTGCAAGGGCTGGCCGCGTCTTCGATCACATGGGTGAATTTGCCGTACATGGCGTACCGCGAAGGCGACCGTTCCGGGTTGGTGCGCACCGCATGGGCATGGGGGACGTTGACCCAAATTTTGAAATCCGATCCCTTAAAGGACACTTCACGCGCCGGCACGTTGTAAAACCCGGGCGGGGCCACATTGCAGGCGGTCAGAAGAAGGGCGGTGCAGAACATCAAACGGCGCATGTCGGCAGTGTGCCGTGCCAGGGTTAAAGGATGGTAAACGCCCGGCCGTGCCTTGCACGCCTGCCCCAGACGTGCCAGCGTTTGATGAACGAACAAGAGGTGCCCCCATGACAGACGACAACGCCCGCCACAGCGCCAAGATGGCCAAAAAGAAAGCCGCGCGTGATAAGATCATGGCCACCAAGACCGATGAAAAGGGCCTGGTGATCGTGCACACGGGCAAAGGCAAAGGCAAATCATCCGCTGCCTTCAACATGATCTTCCGCCACATCGCCCACAAGCGACAGTCGGCCGTGGTGCAGTTCATCAAAGGCGGGATGAGCACGGGCGAACGCGACCTGATCTTGGAACATTTTTCCGACCTGTGCGCGTTCCACACCATGGGCGAAGGCTTCACCTGGGAAACCCAAGACAAATCGCGGGACACCGAGATGGCCCAAGCCGCTTGGGCCAAAGCGAAAGAGCTGATCTTGGATGAGGCGAACCACATGGTCCTGCTGGACGAAATCAACATCGCCATGCGGTATGATTA
>JAHDDS010000078.1 GCA_020629235.1 Planktomarina sp. | reverse complement strand
CCGATGTTCACGTGCGGCTTGCTACGTTCAAACTTTTCCTTCGCCATAAGATGGCCTCCTTAATTTTGCGGTGGGATGCACCCACCCTGCGGGGGATCGGCGGGGCCGGTGGCCCCCCGGGTTATGCGTATTTCGCTTGGATCTCGTCCGAGATGTTCTGCGGAACTGGGTCGTAGTGATCAAACTGCATCGTAAACTGTGCGCGGCCCGAAGACATGGACCGCAAGTTGTTGATGTAGCCGAACATGTTCGCCAACGGCACCATAGCGTCGATGGCAATGGCATTGCCGCGCGTGTCTTGGCCTTGAACTTGGCCGCGACGCGATGTCAGATCGCCGATGATCCCGCCGGTGTATTCGTCCGGGGTAATCACTTCCACCTTCATGATGGGTTCCAGCAGTTTCGCACCCGCCAAACGCATGCCTTCGCGCATGGCCATGCGGCCCGCGATTTCAAACGCCAGAACGGAGGAGTCCACGTCGTGGAACTTACCGTCGATCAAAGCCACCTTGAAGTCGATCACAGGGAAGCCTGCCAAAGGCCCGCTGTCCATGACGGATTGGATGCCTTTTTCAACACCGGGGATGTATTCCTTGGGAACAGCACCGCCGACAATGCGGGATTCAAAGCTGTAGCCTTCGCCAGGTTCCGTTGGGGTGATGATCAGTTTCACCTCAGCGTATTGGCCCGACCCACCCGACTGTTTCTTGTGGGTATAGGTGTGTTCAACTTCGTGACCGATGGTTTCACGGTACGCCACCTGCGGTGCACCGATGTTGGCTTCCACTTTGAATTCGCGCTTCAGACGGTCCACCAGGATGTCCAAGTGCAGTTCGCCCATGCCTTTCATGATGGTCTGGCCCGATTCCAGGTCAGTTTCCACGCGGAAGGATGGGTCTTCAGCCGCCAAGCGTTGCAGGCCAAGGCCCATCTTTTCTTGGTCGCCTTTGGTCTTTGGTTCCACAGCGATTTCGATCACTGGGTCTGGGAAGGTCATCGTTTCCAGAACCACTGGGTCGTTGTTGGCACACAGCGTGTCACCCGTTGTGGTGTTCTTCAGACCGCCCAATGCGATAATGTCGCCGGCAAATGCCTCGTCGATTTCTTCGCGGTTGTTGGAATGCATCATCATCATCCGGCCAACACGTTCTTTGTTGCCTTTGGTAGAGTTCAGCATCGTGTCGCCTTTGTTCAACTTGCCGGAATAAATCCGCGTGAACGTCAGCGATCCAACGAAGGGGTCGTTCATGATTTTGAAGGCCAGACCGGCAAACGCCATATCGTCGTCTGCACGACGCGCGATGTTGCGTTCTTCAGTTTCGTCGCCCGGCTTAAAGCCCATGTAATCCACAACGTCCAACGGGGACGGCAGGTAATCGATCACGGCGTTCAACAAGGGCTGCACGCCTTTGTTTTTGAACGCGGACCCACCCAGAACTGGCACAAAAGCCATTTCCAGAGTGCCCTTGCGCAGAAGTTTGCGCAGGGTTGGTACGTCTGGTTCGTTGCCTTCCAGATAGGCTTCCATGGCGTCGTCGTCTTGTTCGACGGCAGCTTCGATCATTTTTTCACGCCATTCAGCGGCCATGCCTTGCAGACTGTCGCGGATGGGGGCTTTGATCCAGGATGCGCCCAGGTCTTCGCCCTGCCACAGCCATTCTTCCATGGTCACCAGGTCCACCAAGCCTTCCAGCTCGGTTTCTGCGCCGATGGGCACGCCCACTGGGATGGCGCGTGCGCCGGTGCGGTCTTCGATCATGTTGACGCAGTTGAAGAAGTCAGCGCCGATCTTGTCCATCTTGTTGACGAAAACCATCCGCGGCACCTTGTACCGGTCGGCCTGACGCCACACGGTCTCAGTCTGCGGCTCTACGCCCGCGTTGGCGTCCAGAACACAAACGGCACCGTCCAAAACGGCCAAGGACCGTTCCACTTCAATGGTGAAGTCCACGTGACCTGGGGTGTCGATGATGTTCAGACGGTGCTTTTCAGTATCAGCCGTCTGACCGTCTTCGGTGCGTTCCCAGAATGTCGTGGTGGCAGCGGACGTGATGGTGATCCCACGCTCTTGCTCTTGCTCCATCCAGTCCATGGTGGCAGCGCCGTCGTGCACTTCGCCGATGTTGTGGGATTTGCCCGTGTAGTACAGGATGCGTTCCGAACAGGTGGTTTTGCCTGCGTCGATGTGCGCCATGATCCCGAAATTGCGGTAGCGATCGAGGGGATATTCGCGTGCCATGATAAATGCCTCTGAATGGAAGAGAGTGTTGGGTTACCAGCGGTAGTGCGAGAACGCTTTGTTCGCATCCGCCATTTTGTGGGTGTCTTCGCGCTTTTTCACAGCCGAACCACGGGATTGAACGGCGTCCAGCAATTCACCGGCCAGGCGTTCTTCCATCGTGTTTTCGTTGCGATTGCGCGACGCGGTGATCAACCAACGGATGGCCAAGGCTTCGCGGCGTTCGGGGCGAACTTCCACAGGCACCTGATACGTTGCACCACCCACGCGGCGCGAACGCACTTCAACGGCGGGTTTGATGTTGTCCAGGGCTTCGTGAAACAGTTCCACCGGGGCGCGCTTCACTTTGGATTCAACGCGGTCCAGGGCACCGTATACGATGCGTTCTGCAACGGATTTCTTTCCGTCCAGCATCAGGTTGTTCATGAATTTTGTCAGAACCTTATCGCCGTATTTGGCGTCGGGCAGAACTTCGCGTTTTTCAGCGGCGTGACGACGTGACATATCAGTATTCCCTTACTTAGGACGCTTCGCGCCGTACTTAGAGCGACGCTGACGGCGGTCTTTCACGCCTTGGGTATCCAGAACACCACGCAGAACGTGGTAACGCACACCGGGAAGGTCTTTCACACGACCGCCACGGATCAGAACAACAGAGTGTTCTTGCAGGTTGTGCCCTTCACCAGGGATATAGCTGATCACCTCGAACCCGTTGGTCAAACGGACTTTGGCAACACGACGCATGGCCGAGTTCGGCTTTTTCGGTGTCGTTGTATAAACGCGCGTACATACGCCACGCTTTTGAGGACATTCCTGAAGGTGGACCGACTTAGAGCGGCGCACTTTGGGCTGTCGGGGTTTCCGGATCAGCTGTTGAATCGTTGGCATCGGCGGTTCTTTCCCGTCTTTTACACATGTGTGGCGGGGCGTGACCCACCGGTTTCCAATTTGCAGCGCCCGGGGCGTCCCCCGGTCACCAATGTGTTGCCCACCATCGGGCGCATTTCTGATGCCAAAGCACGACCAAAACCGCATCCCTTCCATACAGTCGGAGGGGGCGGCGGGGTTTCCAGAGGAACAGCAAGCTGTTCTTGACCACTTCACATTTTGATGTCGCGCAACAGGGTATCCCCCGTGGCAGATGTGCGGCGTATAGGGAGAGTCGCAGGACCTGTCAACAGCCCCCTACCGCTTGGCGACTTGCCGTTCACGGTTCAATGCAAACAGGCCCGTTGCCACCACAATCGATGCCCCAATCAAGGTCAACGTGTTGGGCCATTCATCAAAGAAAACATAGCCCAAAACCAATGCGGCCAACAGGCCGGTGTATCGAAATTGGGCGGTATACCCGATGTCGCCGTGGCGCATCACCAGGGCCGACACGACGTATCCCACAGATATGGCCGCAGCAGACCCCACAAGGCCGATCCAGGCCGTGGTGGGGACTGGCCCCCAGTCTTCCCACCAGCCAGCGACAAACGCAAATGCCAGCACCATAGTGGCCGCTTGCAACGACATAACCTGCGCTGAAACAGCACGCCCCATGATCCGCGCAAAGATATCCCGTGCTGTAACACAAACCACCCCGCCAATGGCGTGAAACGAAAACGCATTGAACCCGGTGCTGGTGGGTTGGACGATCAGCATCACCCCCACAAAACCGATGGCAATGGCCAGCAACCGCCGCCAGCCCAAAGGTTCCCCCAGAAAAAGGTAAGCCGCCAGAGTCACGGCCAACGGCATGGCCTGCAAAATCGCCGTCAGGTTCACCAATTCCATATTGAACAGGGCCGTGACGATGAAATAGGCAGCACCGACTTCCGTGCCCGCCCGAAGCCACATCACAAGGCGCACCTTGGGGGACAAGTCCGGCCTGTGCCACCCCCGTTGCCAAGTGACCGCCAGCGCCAAAATCGCCACCACAATGCCGGTGCGAATGAACAGAGTTTGAAACACCTGCAATTGTCCGCCAAGGGATTTAATGAACGCGTCGTTCACAGCAAACAGCAGCATGGACAAAACCATCAGCCCTGCCCCGCGCAGATTTTCCGTGATGATCACGCCGGGCCAGCCCCGCGCAAGATTGGGGCCAAAGTGGATGGAAAGGCACGTGTCGCCAGGGGCAAAATTTCGTCGGCGGCCAGAACTGTACTGTCAAATTTGGCCTGGCGCGGGGCGTCGTTCCAGCCGTGCATGGTGCGCACAAAAGACGGGGTTTGCAGATCCGTGAAAGTGCTGCACTTCTTGGGCACGAAGCGGTGGTTCCAGGCGTAAATATTGCTGCGCCACGCCACCGGCGCAGTCACCGACAGGGCAAGGCCCAGGGGCAGGTTTTCTTTGACCTCGTGCATCACGGGAATGTCTTCGGACAGGTCCAGATAATATCCGTGATGATACGCGATAGCGAATGGGTGCTTGGGGGAAATCTTGGCCAACACCGCAGCCTGCTTCTTCAGCCGCGCGACATAGTCTTTGTCCACCATGTCGTCGTCGTCCAAGCGGAAGGTGGTGCGATGAGAGTGCCCCAGATCGGGCAGATGCCGGACCACTTTGTTGATCATTTTGAAGTGATTGTCGGGGGCCACTTCCACCACGCAGATATGTTCGTGCGGGGTGATCAACGCGATCAAGCGGTCCTTATATTCCTTTGGCAAATTTTGACCGATCAGGATCAAAGCCAAAAATTCCGTGTCCGACTGTTCCGCCAAGGACGGCAAACAAAACTGTTCAAACAAGGCAAACCGCTGATCCAAACGGTCGGGCGCATAAAGCAGGGCTTCGCAGTCTTCGATGCTGGATTGCGACACCTCGAACGCGTCGGTGGATGGAATGGAAAACCGGGTGATGCCGACAACTTGGTTTTCAAACATCGCGTGTGCCCCTGCGCTTGTGCACCGCCACTATGACACGGGGGCCTTTGAAAAGAAAAGGCCGCCCCGAAGGGCGACCCTTATCTGTGTCTGTGCATGATGCGACTGTATCAGTCGTTGAACACGTTGTCCGCAGACGGACCATCGTCCGCAGGCGCTGCCAATTGGGCGGCCTGTTCGGCTTCGGCGCGGCGCGCCTCCAACACCACGTTGTCGCGGTCTTGGGCAATCTTGCGCACCTTCTGGGTCGCACCACCGGTGCCAGCGGGGATCAATCGACCGACGATCACGTTCTCTTTCAAACCGATCAGCTTGTCTTTCTTTCCCTGCACCGACGCTTCCGTCAAAACCCGTGTGGTTTCCTGGAACGACGCTGCCGAAATGAACGAACGTGTCTGCAGCGATGCTTTGGTGATCCCCAACAAAATCGGCTCCCCTTGGGCCGGGCGCACGCCCTTGGCCAAGGCCTTTTCGTTGGCAGCATCAAATTCCGCTTTGTCCACGTGTTCACCTTTCAACAGGGTGGTTTCCCCGCTGTCGGTGATTTCCCACTTCTGCAGCATCTGACGCACGATGACTTCGATGTGCTTGTCGTTAATTTTCACCCCTTGCAGGCGATACACGTCTTGCACTTCGTCGATCATGTAGTCAGCCAAGGCTTCGACCCCCATGACCGCAAGAATATCGTGCGGGGCGGGGTTGCCGTCCATGATGTATTCGCCCTTCTGAATGAAGTCACCTTCCACAACGGGAATGTGCTTGCCCTTGGGCACCATGTATTCAACCTTTTCCAGGCTTTCATCAGCGGGTTCGATCGCAATGCGGCGCTTGTTCTTATAGTCCTTGCCGAACCGCACATACCCGTCGATTTCCGCGATGATCGCGTGGTCTTTGGGACGCCGTGCTTCGAACAATTCTGCCACCCGTGGCAGACCACCGGTGATGTCCTTGGTCCGGCCCCCTTCGCGCGGAATACGCGCCAGGATATCGCCGGCCTGAACCTCTTGCTGGTCTTCTGCCGACAAAACAGCATCTACAGACATCGGGTACGCCACTGGGTTGCCATCGTCCTTCAGGATGGGTTCGCCATCTGCGCCTGCGATGATGATCTTGGGGGCCAGCTCATTGCCTTTGGGGGCCGTGCGCCAGTCCATCACGATCCGCTGGGTCATGCCGGTGGCATCGTCGGTTTCTTCACGCACCGCCACACCTGTGGCCAGATCTGCGTACTTCACCGTCCCGGATTTTTCCGCGATGATCGGCAAAGTGAACGGGTCCCATTCAAACAGTTTGGCACCGCGTTCTACGGCGTCACCGTCATTCACCAACAGGGTCGACCCATAGGCCGCCTTGTATGTCGCCACGTCTTTGCCACCTGCATCGACGATCGCCACAACTGTGGACCGGCTCATGACCAATTTCTGGCCCGTGCTGTTTTCCAAAAGCACAGCGTTGCGCACCGCGACGGTGCCCGCTTGGCTGCTTTCTTGGAAAGACTGCTGGCCACCACCCTGGGCCACGCCGCCGATGTGGAATGTCCGCATCGTCAGCTGTGTGCCGGGTTCGCCGATGGACTGCGCCGCGATGATCCCCACCGCTTCGCCCATGTTCACCTGTGTCCCGCGGGCCAAGTCACGACCGTAACAGGCGGCACAAATGCCGTCTTCGGTTTCACAGGTCAGCGGGCTGCGGATCAGCATGGAAGCCACGCCCGCATCATCCACCATGTCGGCTTTGCGTTCGTCGATCATTTCGCCTTTGGTCAGCAAAATTTCATCCGTGCCGGGGCGCACCACATCTTCGGCCGCGATACGGCCCAAGATACGTTCCGCCAAGGACGCAATCACTTCCCCATCGTTCACAGCCGCCCGGGCCGTGATGGACCGGTCTGTGCCGCAATCGGGTTCGCGCACGATGCAGTCTTGGGCCACGTCCACCAGACGACGGGTCAGATACCCCGAGTTCGCTGTTTTCAAAGCCGTGTCCGACAGACCCTTGCGGGCCCCGTGGGTGGAGTTGAAGTACTCCAACACGGTCAGACCTTCTTTAAAGTTCGAGATGATCGGCGTTTCGATCGTTTCGCCGTTCGGCTTCAACATCAGGCCGCGCATACCGCCCAACTGTTTCATCTGCTGGACCGAGCCACGCGCTTTGGAATCCGACATCATGTACACAGAGTTCGGTTCCAGTTCGGCCCCGTTGTCGTCGTACTTTTTGGCGGAAATCGCATCCATCATGGCCACGATGACCGTCTCGTTACACTTGGACCAAGCGTCGACCACTTTGTTGTACTTTTCGCCCTGGGTGATCAGGCCGTCCATGTATTGCTGTTCAAAGCCTTTGACCTGCTCGCGCACGCCGTTGACGATGTCCCATTTGTTGTCTGGCACCACCATGTCGTCCTTGCCGAACGAAATCCCGGCGCGGAACGCTTCGCGGAACCCCATGGTCATGATCTGGTCGCAGAAGATCACGGATTCCTTTTGGCCACAGTAACGATAAACCGTGTCGATGACGTTCTGCACTTCGCCCTTTTTCAGAAGGCGGTTCACAAGTTCGAACGGCGCTTTGGCGTTCTTGGGCAGCAAAGCCCCCACACGGACACGGCCCGGTGTGGTTTCAAAGCGCGTCAGCACTTCGTTGCCTTCGTCGTCGATCTGCGGAATGCGCGCCTGGATCTTGGCGTGCAAGTGCACGTGGCCTTCGTTCAGCGCGTGTTCAACTTCTTCCACGGACCCGAAGACCATGCCTTCGCCCTGCATCCCGTCGCGCATCAGCGACGTGTAATACAGACCCAAGATCATGTCTTGGGACGGCACGATGATCGGCGCGCCGTTGGACGGCGACAACACGTTGTTCGTGGACATCATCAGAACGCGGGCTTCCAACTGTGCCTCAAGGCTCAGCGGTACGTGCACGGCCATTTGGTCCCCGTCGAAGTCTGCGTTGAACGCAGAACACACCAGCGGGTGCAACTGAATGGCTTTGCCTTCGATCAGCACAGGTTCGAACGCCTGAATGCCAAGACGGTGCAGCGTTGGCGCACGGTTCAGCATCACGGGGTGTTCGCGGATCACCTCGTCCAGGATATCCCAAACTTCGGGGCGTTCCTTTTCCACCAGCTTCTTGGCTTGCTTTACTGTGGAAGACAGCCCCTTGGCTTCAAGGCGGGAGTAGATGAACGGCTTGAACAGCTCCAACGCCATCTTTTTCGGAAGACCACATTGGTGCAGCTTCAGTTCCGGCCCGGTCACGATAACCGAACGGCCCGAGAAGTCGACGCGTTTGCCCAAAAGGTTCTGACGGAAGCGGCCTTGCTTGCCTTTCAGCATGTCAGACAGCGATTTCAGCGGGCGCTTGTTCGCGCCTGTGATCACGCGCCCCCGGCGGCCATTGTCAAACAGCGCATCCACAGATTCCTGCAGCATCCGCTTTTCGTTGCGCACAATGATATCCGGCGCGCGCAGTTCGATCAGACGTTTGAGACGGTTGTTCCGGTTGATCACCCGGCGGTACAGATCGTTCAGGTCAGACGTTGCGAAACGCCCTCCGTCCAGCGGCACCAGGGGGCGCAGTTCTGGCGGAATAACCGGCACAACGGTCATAATCATCCATTCCGGGCGGTTGCCGGATTCGATGAAGTTTTCCACGATCTTCAAGCGTTTGATGATTTTCTTGGGCTTCAGTTCACCGGTCGCCACGGCCAGGTCGGCGCGCAGTTGTTCGGCCTCAGCCTCCAGATCAATCATGGACAGCATTTCACGGATGGCTTCGGCGCCGATGTTGGCAGTGAAGGCATCCATGCCGTATGTGTCTTGGGCGTCCAGGAATTCTTCTTCGGACATCAACTGACCATAGGTCAGGTCCGTCAGGCCCGGTTCGATCACCACATAGTTTTCGAAATACAAGATCCGTTCCAGATCGCGCAGCGTCATGTCCAGCATCAGACCGATGCGGGATGGCAGCGAT
>JAHDDS010000015.1:44203-46414 GCA_020629235.1 Planktomarina sp. | reverse complement strand
GCACGGCCCCCGACAGGATGTGGGCGCCGACTTCGGACCCCTTTTCCAGCACCACGACTTCCAAGGCCGGGTCCAGCTGTTTCAGCCGGATCGCCGCACTTAAACCTGACGGCCCTGCGCCCACGATGACAACGTCATATTCCATGGCTTCGCGTTCGATCTGCGACATCTGTTTCCCTTTCCCGGCGCGCCCGTGAAAAAATGGGCGAATTTTTCATTGCGGCTGATTGCCTTTAGCCAAGCTTACCCGGTGGGTCAACAGAATCCAATTGGGACGCAGCGTCCCACAGGTCATGTCGCAAGCGTGGGACGATCCCCCAGCAGATACCGCGGGCCCGTGCCTGCATTTTGGGCAACATCCGCAGGGTTATACAGCGCACAACTGTCCAGGCTGAGGCAGCCGCATCCGATGCACCCGTCCAAAGCGTCGCGCAGGGCGGTAAGCTGATCGATCCGCTGGTTCAATGCCGCCCGCGCCCCTTGGCTGAGACGCGCCCAGTCTGCCTTTGTCGGGGTGCGGTTGTCTGGCAGCTGGCCCAACATGTCGCGCACTTGGGCGATGGAAAATCCCAGCTTCTGGCTGATCATCACAAAGCTGAGGCGGCGTATATCGGACCGCTGATACCGCCGCTGTCCGCCTGCATTGCGTTCGGGAAACACCAGCCCCATGTCTTCGTAGTACCGAATGGCCGACACTGCCAATCCCGTGCGGTGGGCCACATCCCCGATGGACAGCATGAAAATATCCCTTGACCTAAAGTATACTTGAGGAATTATCACAGCTTCGGCTTCAAAACGAAAGGTCGAAACCATGATCGAAATTGAACACGTCAACACCACCGTCCGCGATGTCCAGGCCACCGTCGCTTGGATCAAAGATGTCTTTGGCTGGACCGTCCGGTGGGAAGGGTCTGCCATGAACGGGTTGGGGCACACCGTGCACATCGGCACGGATCGCAGCTATGTCGCGCTGTACCAGCCGAAGACGGCCAAGGCGGGACCCGAAAACGATTACCTGACGGCGGCCAGTTTGAACCACATCGGCGTGACGGTGGACGATCTGGACGCCGTGGAAGCGCGGGTCAAAGCCGCGGGCTTCACCCCCCACAGCCATGCCGATTATGAACCGGGCCGGCGGTTTTATTTCCACGACGCTGACACCATCGAATGGGAAATCGTCAGCTATGGCTAGACAGCCTGCCACGGCCTTTTCCTGGCTTGGCCCTTGAAAAACAGGGTAAGCTGGGGTCATGTGGATAAAACCCCCAATCCCAATGGTGATGTTGCAATGGAAAAGATACCGCTGACCCAGGCCGGATACGACCGCCTTGAGGCCGAGATGAAGCACCTGAAAACGGTGGAACGCCCTGCCATTATCACCGCGATTGCCGAAGCGCGTGAATTGGGGGACCTGAAAGAAAACGCCGAATACCATGCGGCCCGCGAAAAGCAGGGGTTCTTGGAAGGGCGCGTCAAGGAATTGGAAGCGATCATCGGGCGGGCCGATGTAATCGACGTGGCCAAGCTGAAGGGCCCGGTCAAATTCGGTGCCACAGTGGACTTGGTGGACGAAGACACCGACGAAGAAACCACCTATCAAATCGTCGGCGAACCGGAATCCGACATCGAAGCCGGGCGACTGAACATCGCGTCGCCTTTGGCCCGGGCCTTGATCGGCAAAGAAGAAGGCGACAGCATAGAGGTGCGCACCCCAGGCGGGGTTCGATCCTATGAAGTTCTTAGCGTGAAATACATCTGACCCCGCCCCCATTTGGACCTGCCCATGACGGCTGACACTGACACCCCCCAAGCCCCCCGCCCCGCGCCCCTTCTGGGGCCGGTGGAATGGATTTGCATTGCGTTGTGCCTGGTGTGGTTGGTGTTGGGTCTGGCCACGGCGGCCAATTTGGGCATCTTCAGCGGCACGGCCAGCACCGCTTTGGAAAAGATGATGGCCTTGATCGCGATCATTTTCCCGGTGGCCATCATTGGCATGGTCTGCGCTGCGGCCCGCCAGCAACGTCTGTTGCGCGCCGAAGCCCGGGGCTTGCGCCAATCGGTGGCCCACCTGCAACACGCCGTAGAGGTGGAAGCCCGCGCGCGCCGCAACTTGCAAGGCGGCGTCATGGAAGAAAAGCTGGACGCCCTGGCCAAATCTGCGGCCCAAACCGAAACCGCCTTGGCCACCTTTGTGTCCGCCCGCAAACCGCG
>JAHDDS010000015.1:16033-44103 GCA_020629235.1 Planktomarina sp. | reverse complement strand
ATGCCGCCAAGGACGATCAGGCCGATCTGTTTGCCAGCGCCGACACGCCATCCGATGCACCCACCAACCCCGTGGATGTGCCCACGCTGACGGCCGCCCTGCACTTTCCCAGCAACAGCGACGACAAGGCGGGCTTTGATGCCCTGCGCAAAGGGGTGGCCGACCGCCGGTACCGTCCGCTGATCTATGCCGCCCAAGACGTGTTGACGGGATTGGCCAAGGACGACATCTATATGGACACATTGACCGTGGACCGCACCCGGCCAGAAGTGTGGCGCAAGTTTGCCGAAGGGGAACGCGGGCCCATGGTGGCGTCTGTGGGCGGCATTCGCGACCGCCAGGCCCTGGCCTTGGCGTCGCGGGCGTTGAAAGCCGACCCCATTTTCCGCGACACGGCGCATCAATTTGTTCAAAAATTCGACGCCAGTTTGCGCGACTTGGCCACCACCATGGACGACGCCGCCTTAATGAAGTTCACCGACACGCGGTCGGCGCGGGCGTTCCAATTGGTGGGGCGCGTTTTGGGTCTGTTTTCCTAGATCTGTTTTTCCATGCGGTGGATTTTCGTGAACCCGAACAGGTGGCGCAACGGCCCCATGGACCGGGTTCGCACGGGGACAAATCCGCAGCGTTCGTACAGGGCCACCGCCCTGGGGTTTTCGGCCACCACATCCAAAACCAGTTTGGTTTTGCCCATGGCCCGGGCCGCGCGAACCTGGTGGTCCAACAGCGCGGTTCCGACCCCTTGGGACTGCCAGGCAGGATCGACGAACAGCCCGTCGATCAAAACCTGTTCTGGCGTCACGACTTGGTCAAACAGGTTCAGCAAGCCCCCGCGCCACACCGCAGATACCGGACCATAGGTTCGGGCCAAATCCCTGTACCCCACCGCCAGAAACCCTTGGGTTGCCGTGCGAAACCCCATGCCCCCCACAAGCGTGTCGCCAGACCACGCGCACACCGTCGCCTCTGGCTGCAGGGTATCTGCGATCAAGGCCAGGGCCTTGGTATCCTGCCCCAGGATCGGTGAAAGTTTCGACTGAAATGCCTGCCAGAACAGCGCCGCCACCCGGTTGCGATCGGGCGGCGCAAAACCTTGTCGAATGTCCAGCGTCATATGCCCAGGGCGGTGAACGGAATGAACCGCACGGGCGTGCCGGGGGCCACCTCCAGCGCGCCGTCGGGCAGTTCCACCAACCCTGTGGCCCACGACAGGCCCGATATCCGCCCCGACCCTTCAGAGGCGAACACCTCTGCCCGGCCATCCACCAATCGGGCGCGCAAGTATTCGCGGCGTCCTGGTTTTTTGCGTTTGGAAAACGCCGCGGGCACCGTGATGGCGGGGGCTTCTGCAAAATCCGCCCCCCCCAGGTATGACAGCGCCGGGCGGGCAAAAATCGCCGTGCACACAAAGGCCGCAACGGGGTTGCCTGGCAGGCCAAAGACCGGCGTCCCCTGCCACATGCCCAGGGCCAAGGGCCGCCCCGGTTTGATGGCAATCCGCCACAGCGCCATGGCGCCCGCGTCGTTCAACGCCGCAGATATATGATCTTCATCCCCCGCCGATGCGCCCCCGCTGGTCAGGACAACATCGGCGCGCGCGGCAGCGTCATCCAACGCAGCGCGGATGGTTTTGGGATCGTCCGGCTGAATGCCCATGTCCACCACGTCGTGGCCCAACTGGCGCACCATGGCAGCCAACATGGGCCGGTTGGCGTCGTATATCTGACCCGGTTGGGCAGGTTGCCCGGCGGCCAGCAATTCGTCCCCAGTGGACAGGATGGCCACGCGCAAACGGTCAAACACTTGGACCTGATCCACGCCCACGGTGGCCAGAACGCCGACATCGGCTGGGGTGATGGTGCGCCCTGCGGCCAAGATGACCTGGCCTGCCACCATGTCTTCGCCCGCTTTGCGCGTGTTGGCCCCGTCTTTGATGGGACCGTTCACGTGGATCGTGTCGGCGTCCACCGTGACATCTTCTTGCAAGACGACCGTGGTGACCCCGTGCGGCAACGCGGCCCCAGTCAATATCCGGATCGCGGCACCGTCCGGCACGGTTCCGTCAAAGCGCACCCCAGCCGCCGCGCGCCCGGACACCAAAGGCAAAGCATGGGGGCCAGCCGGCAGCGCCCCTGCAAAGCCGTATCCGTCCACCGCCGTGTTGGGCAACGGCGGGTGGTGACGCGGCGCGATGACATCTGCTGCCAGAATGCGCCCAAGCGCTTGGTCCAGCCCCACGCTGGACTTCCCCACCACCGGGTGCAGGCGGTCGTGCAACAGCGCCAAGGCATCGTCCACAGGGGCCCAATCCACACCGGGCGGCAAGGCAAAGCAGTCGTTCTTCAGGGGCGGCGCTTTGGTCACGACAGCCCCACCTGGTCCAGAATGAAATCCGCCACAGCGGCGGTGTCGTCCAGATCGAACACGGGGCGGTCCAATTCCAAAGCGGTGTCGCTGGCCACGGCTTTGATGGTGGGGTCCTGGGGCGCGATCAGCGGATTGGTGGCCGCTGCCCGCCAGGCTTCCACCTTGGGGTGCTGGTCGCGTTTCCAGCCTTCCACCAGCACCAAATCCACCGGGGCCATCTGGTCCAGCAGGGCCTGCAAGCTGGGTTCGGGTGCGCCGCGCAGTTCGGTCATCACCGCCCACCGCTTTGTCGACGCCAAAACCACTTGCTGCGCGCCCGCCGTGCGGTGGCGGTGGCTGTCCTTGCCGGGCTGGTCCACATCAAAGTCATGGTGCGCGTGCTTCAATGTGGATACGGAAAACCCACGCCCGGTGATGTCCGCCACCAGGCGTTCCATCAGGCCGGTCTTGCCCGCGTTCTTCCATCCCGTCACGCCAAAGACCCGCATCACATATCCTCTGCCACGGCCAAATCATCCGGCGTGTTGATGTTGAAAAACGGATCAAACGGCACCGTGGGAAACTTTGCAAGGGCGGTGCCATGACGGTCCGTCCAGGCCACCACTTTGCGCGTGCCCTGGTCCAACGCCACCCGCAGATCGTCGGCCAAATGCACAGGCCACAGCCCAAAGGTGGGGTGACGCCAGGTTTTGGGGCCGTCGTCGGTGGCCGCCAAGGCGATGGGTTTGTCTTGCAATTGGGACGCCAGCAACAATTGCGGCACCAGGTCTTGCGGAAAGAACGGCGTGTCGGCGGCCACTGTCACCACATGGGTGGCCCCCTGCCCCGCTGCCCAATCCATGGCTGCCAGAACACCCGCCAAAGGGCCGGGGTGGTCGGCCACATCGTCGGCAATCACGGGCAGTCCGAACGGGGACCAACGGTCGGGGTCACCATTGGCGTTGATGGCCAACCCATCCACCTGGGGGTCGATCCGGTCAATCACAAAGTCGATGACCCGCCGCCCCCGCAGCGGCTGCAGGCATTTGTCGCCGCCGCCCATGCGCGTGGCCAGGCCCCCGGCCAAGATGACGCCCATGGGTTGGATCACAGCGCCACATCCCGCACCAAACGCGCTTCCCCTGCCACACACTGAAACCGCTGGCCGCGCATGCGACCGATCAAGGTCAATCCCACCTGGTGGGCCAATTCCACCCCCCAAGCGGTGAAGCCGGACCGGGACGCCAGCACGGGGATGCCCATGATGGCGCATTTTATCACCATTTCGGATGTCAGGCGGCCCGTGGTGTACAGGATCTTATCTTCCGCCGTGGCCCCCGTGGACCGCATCCAACCGGCGATTTTGTCCACGGCGTTGTGGCGGCCCACGTCCTCCATATACACCAGCGGCTGGTCGCCTTGACACAGCACCGTGCCGTGGATCGCCCCCGCAGACAGATACAGGCTGGGCATCTGGTTGATCTGGTGCGCCAAACTGTACAGCCACGACGCCCGCACCTGCGCATCGGGCAGGCTGACCCCGCTGACCCCTTCCATGATGTCGCCGAACACCGTGCCCACCGCACAGCCCGATGTGCGCGTTTTCTTGGCCAGCTTTTCTTCATAGTTGGTCTGCGTGTCGGTGCGCACCACCACCACGTCCAGTTCCGGGTCATAATCAACGCCGGTCACGGTTTCATCGGCTGCCAACATGCCTTGGTTGGCCAAAAAGCCCAGGGCCAGGTATTGCGGGTAATCGCCGATGGTCATGGCGGTGACGATTTCGCGCCCGTTCAGCCAAATGGTCAGCGGGCGTTCTTCCACCACGTGCAAGGCGATGGGGGCCCCCGTCTGGTCGGTGCCCACCACCTGGCGGGTCAGCCCGGCGGCATCGGGGTCGGGGGCGATGATCAGGTCTGGCAATTGCAACTCCGTGCCCCACGGCGTAGGGGGCTTTGCATCCAAATACACCAAGGCCCATGCGAACCACCAGAACCCTTTTCATGCAAGGCGTGCTTGCCACTTTGCCCTTCATGGTGATGGTGGCCCCCTTTGGCTTGTTGTTCGGCGTGCTGGGGACAGAAGCTGGGTTGCCCATTCAACAGGTGCTGGCGTTTTCGGCGGTGATCATCGCGGGGGCTGCACAATTCACCGCCCTGTCGTTGATGGAAGACGCAGCCCCCGCCATCGTCGTGATCCTGACCGCCCTGGCGGTGAACCTGCGCATGGCGATGTATTCCGCGACACTGGCCCCGTTTTTGGGCACTGCGCCGTTCTGGCAAAAAGCGTTTATGGCGTACGGCCTGTTCGATCTGAACTTCCTGTTGGCCGACACCAAATTTCGCCAGGCCACAGGGTGGACCGCACCGCAGCGGGCGGCTTACTTTTCTGGCACGTCGGTGGTGATCATCCTGGCCTGGGTCGGGGCCACCTATGTGGGGACCGTGGTGGGCCAAGCGCTGCCCGATTGGTTGGCATTGGACTTTGCGCTGCCCCTGACCTTTCTTGCCATGATCGCCCCCAGCCTGCGCACCATCCCCCATGTGGTGGGGGCCTTGGCGTCGGTGGTCTTTGCCCTGGCATTTGCGTTCGTGCCTTTTGGCTTGGGCCTGTTGATCGCGGCGGCCTTGGCTGTGATCCTGGCTGCAGAAACCGAAAGGCGCTTGCAATGATCCCCCCTGAAAGCACGGTTTGGATCATCATCGCGGCCATTGGCCTGGGCAGTTGGGTGCTGCGCTATTCCTTCATGGGCCTGCTGGGGGGACGGGTGTTGCCCGCCTGGGTGCTGCGGCATTTGCGCTATACGGCCGTGGCCATCATCCCCGGGCTGATCGCCCCCATCGTGCTGTTCCCGCCCGCCACGGGGGGCGTGCCCGACGCCCCGCGCTTGATTGCGGGCTGCGTGGTGCTGGCGGTGGGAATTGCCACGGGCAAAATCTTTCCCGCATTGGTGGCCGGTGTGGCCGCCTTGGCTGTGGGGCTGTCGATTTAAAGGTCCCTGGGCCGCCTTAGAATGTCACGTGGCGGCGCAGGGCGGCTTCTTTGTCGGGGTCATTGTCGCGGAATTCTTCGGTGACAACGCCGGGAAGCTTGGCAAATTGCGCATCCAGATTGTTGGGAAAGAAAGACTGCCGCAGGTCTTCGAACCCCGGGGTGTCCCGCAGCAAAATGGCGGTCGACGTGGTGCAATACGCGTTCATCACCGCCCCGTATCCCATGGCGCGGCGCATCAAATCTTCGGCCACGTCGGCGGGCACTTCGATCGTGCGGGCCACCGTGTAATATTCCGCCCGCGAATGGTAATCCACGTAAACGTTCAAGGCCGGCGGCGACATGCCAAAGATCACGTCGTTGCGTTCCGGCATCTGCGGGTGTTTGAACGTCCCCGATGGGTCCCACATGATCCGCTGCGACGCGTTGATCAGAAGCGATGTATGGGCCCCATTGCCGGACCCCACGTTCTTCATGGTGTAAAGCGTGATGTATTTCGGCCCTGGATGGGCATAAAAGGACTTTTGCACGTCGTCATCGGGCGCCCACACAGGATCCGCCGCACAACCCATCAAGGCCACAAGGGCCAGAACGCTTACACCAATTCGTACCATCACATTAACCATTCACCATATAGAGAAGCACCAAGGCCACCAAGATCACCACAACGGCCCAGACGGTCCAGCTCATGAATGCGGCGAAGGTTTTTTCCTGAACATCGGTGTTCATGGTGCCGTGTTCGTGTTTTTCGTCAGACATCGTCGTCTCCCTTGTTTCTGTGCGGGCGCTATGGCCTGAAAATGCGCCGCTGTCACGGGGCTACCGTGTCGCGGGGGTCAAGATTCTTCCAGCCCTTCCGCCAAGCGAAAGCCGATGCGTTGGGCGTCGGCGGATTTGTTCACCTTGGGCAAGGCCCGCAGCATCACGTTCAACTGCGTCACGTGCTGGACCTGTTGGGTCTTCACCCCGTTTTGATCGGTGCCGTAAAACGTCAGCATGTCAGGATCAAAATACCCCATGCCTTCGATCCGCATCACACCGGTTTCCCCGCCTGTAAACCCCATGGCCACTTCGTGTTCGCCGTCCAGCTGCTTTTCAAAATTCTGCACATAGAGGATCAGCCGTTCATAGGCCCACTGCGCGGGCGACTTTTGCGCCACGGGTTGCTTTTGCGCCTTGGCGGGCAGGCCCTTGGCGTCCGCTTTCGGGGCATTGGGATCGGCGTGGGTTTCATGGGCTTTGGGCAGGGCCGCGGCCTCCAAAGCGTCAGCGGTGGTGTGGGTGTCTTGGGTCATGGGCTTTTGATGGCCGGGATGGGTGGGCTTTGTCCAGGGGGAAAGGGTTCGCGTCGCGGGACTGTTACCGCATCTGCCAGCGATACATGCCGTCGTCGCCCAGGGTCCTGGTTACTTCTTCCCGGTGCCACAGATAGTTGCAATGCGCCAAACCTTCCACCAAGGCCAGGCCGTATTCGCCGTCTTTGACCGTGCGCTTGAAAATGGTTTCCAAAACCTCGCCGCAGGTCAGGGGCGACTTCAGCGCGTCCCGCATCCGGTCCAAGGCACTTTCGTGGTTTTCAATCAACTGCTGCAACCGTGGGGCCAAGCCGCGAAACGGCACTTTGTGCCCCGGCAAAATCAACTGGTCGTCTTGGGCGAAGTCTTGAAACGCACGGCACGTGTCCAACCAATCCTGCAGCGGGTTGGCCTCAGGCTCGGTCGGGTACACCCCGATGTTCGAACTGATGGACGGGATCACCTGGTCGCCCGACAGCACCAACCCATCGTCCGACCAAAACGTGGCATGGGCGGGGGCGTGGCCTTTGCCGATGCGCACTGTCCAATCCCGCCCCGCCATGGTCAGGCGTTGGCCCGGCGACAGGCGCGTGAACCCCAAGGGCAGCGGGTGCACGATGTCTGCGAAATTGAAGGGGCGGTCGGTTTTGCGCGCTTCCCACAGATCTTCGCGCATCCCCGCACGGCGGTAAAAGGCGATCTGTTCAGCGTTGTATGTGTCTTGATCGTCCAGCGTCAGCATACGCCCCAGAATGAACGCCGTGCGGGTGGAAAAAAGTTGCGCGCCCCGTTCCACAAACCAGCCGTTGAATCCGATGTGATCGGGGTGGTGGTGGGTGGACATGACCCGGGTGACGGGCTTGCCCTTCAGCGGGCCGTCCAAGACAGACTGCCACATGGCGGGCACTTTGCCCCACTTCATGCCGGTGTCGATCAGCGTCCACCCATCCCCGTCGTCCAGGACGTAGACATTCACATGATCCAGCGCCATGGGCAGCGGCAACCGCAGCCACAGCACGCCGTCCGCCACTTCGCGCACGCTGCCGTTTTCGGGCGGGGCTTCCCAGGGATAGGTGATTTTCATGGCCGCGTCTTACGCCGCCAAATCATCCACCGAAAGCGCATAAAGCGCGTCTTTGCCTGCCCGCGCCTGGACGCACAGCGATGCGGCTTCGGGCAACATGGCGTCCAGGTAAAACCGGGCCAGCTTGGCACGGCTGTCGTCCGCCCCTGCCGCCATGGCGTGGAAATACCCGCCCAACACGCGCGAAAATGCCTTTTGATAGGCCACGGCCCCGGCAAAGCGGGTGTTCATATCCGGCGTGTCCACGATCCACTGGGTGGTGGTGCGCAGTTCTGCGATGGCCGCCGCCAGACCCGCTTCGCCTGTGGCATCAGCCACGGCGGCCATGTCGTCCATCAGCGCGAAGGCCGCTTCGCCCCCGTCCATCATTTTGCGGGCCACCAGGTCCATGGCCTGAATGCCGTTGGTGCCTTCGTAAATGGGCAAGATACGTGCATCGCGCAGGAATTGGGCTGCAGCGGTTTCTTCGATGAAACCCATACCGCCGTGGATTTGCACACCCAGGTCTGCGACCGAAACACCTGTGTCTGCGCCAAAAGATTTGGCCATGGGCGTCAGCAATGCCGCGCGGGCCTTCCAGGCGGCATCTCCCGTGGCGGTGGCCATATCAATCGCCACAGCGCAGGCAGCACCAATGCAGCGCGCCGTGAAGATATCCGCCTTCATTTCGGACAACATCCGGCGCACGTCGGCGTGGTCGATGATGGTGCCGGTGCCGTTTTCAATGGTGGACCGGCCCTGCTTGCGATCCATGGCGTACCCCAGCGCATGTTGATACGCCGCTTCGGCAATGCCCACACCCTGCATGCCCACACCCAGTCGGGCGTTGTTCATCATGGTGAACATGCAGGCCATGCCGTTGTGTTCTTCCCCCACAAGCCAACCCTTGGCGCCGGAATATTCCATCACCGCTGTGGGCGATCCGTGGATGCCCAGTTTGTGTTCCAGGCTGACGCATCGCAGATCGTTGCGTTCCCCCAAGCTGCCGTCTTCGTTGGGGATGAATTTTGGGACCACAAACAGGCTGATGCCCTTGGGCCCCGGCACCCCGTCGGGCAGCCGCGCCAGCACCAAATGCACGATGTTGTCGGTAACGTCGTGTTCGCCCCAAGTGATGTAAATCTTCTGGCCCGTGATGGCGTAGGTCCCATCCCCGTTGGGTTCCGCCTTGGTGGTCAGCGCCCCCACATCCGATCCCGCGTGCGGTTCGGTCAAGTTCATCGTCCCGGTCCATTCACCCGAAATCAGCTTTGGCAAATACATGTCCTGCAACGCCGGGCTGGCGTGATGTTCCAACGCCTCGATCTGGCCTTGGGACAGCAAGGGGCACAGGTGCAGCGAAATGCAGGCCCCTGCCATCATGTCATTCATCGCCGTGTTCACCGCCATGGGCAGCCCCATCCCGCCGTGATTTTGCCCCGCCGACACGCCCACCCAGCCGCCGTCCGCGATGGCGCGCAGACCGTCTGCAAACCCGGGCGATGTGCGCACAACACCGTTTTCCAACTTGGGGGGGTGCAAATCGCCGGGGCGCTGCAGGGGGGCCATGATGTCATCGCACATCCGCCCGCCTTCGGTCAGCACGGCGGACACCATGTCGGGCGTCGCTTCTGCAAAGCGGTCGGTGGCGGCCACAGGGTCCAAGGGCACAACCTTGTCGAAGATAAACTGGTATTCGCTGACAGCGGCACGATAGGGCATGGCAAACCTCTTTCCATCGGGGGCGCGCACGGATGGCTGGCGCGTTGGATTGCCGTAAACTATAGCCTGGCGCAGGTCACACAAGCAAAACTCTACGTCACACCATGCGCGAATTCACCACAGCCCCCGCCGATCTGGCCCAAGCCGCCGCGCTGTTGCGGGGTGGCGGGCTGGTGGCGTTCCCGACCGAAACGGTTTACGGCCTTGGGGCAGACGCCTGCAACGAAGACGCGGTGCGCGGCATCTATGCCGCCAAGGGGCGTCCCAGCTTCAACCCGCTGATTGCCCATTTTGCTGATCCTGCCCAGGTGGACGCCTTTGTGGAAACCCCACCCCATGCGCGCCAATTGATGGCCGCCTTTTGGCCCGGCCCCCTGACGCTGGTGCTGCCGCTGAAACATGGCACCGCCATTGCGCCGTCAGTCACAGCCGGATTGCCCACCTTGGCCGTGCGGGTGCCAAACCACCCGGTGGCGCGCGATCTTCTGGCATTGGCTGCCACCCCCATCGCGGCCCCGTCGGCCAATCCATCGGGGCGCATCAGCCCCACCACGCCTGATCATGTGCGCGACGGGCTGTCCGAACAGATCGGCGGCTTGGTGAACGGCGGGCCGTGCACCGTGGGGCTGGAAAGCACGATTGTGACCCTGCAGCCCACCCCCACAATTCTGCGCCCCGGCGGCGTCACCCGGGCCGCGTTGCAAGACGTTCTGGGGTGCGCCGTGGAATTTGCAGGCCAAACCGATCACGTTCAGGCCCCAGGGCAATTGGCGTCACATTATGCCCCCCGCGTGGCCGTGCGGTTGAATGCGACCCCAGGGCCAGGCGAATCGTTTCTGGGCTTTGGCCCCGACCCTTGCGACATCAACCTGTCCCCGTCGTGCGACCTGCAAGAAGCGGCGGGCAATCTGTTTGCGGCCCTGCATGCCCTGGACGCCTTGGGCCAACCCATCGCTGTGGCCCCCATCCCAGACACAGGCATCGGGCGGGCGATCAATGACCGGTTGCGGCGCGCGGCAGCCTAGGCTTAGGCGCGCCCCGCCTCTGCCGACAGCATCAACGGATCAACGCCCAGGGTTTTCAGCGCCCCCGTCCATTTGTCTGGATCTTCCATGTGAAACACCAGATCGTGGCTGGCAGCACAGGTCAGCCAGCCGTTGGCCATGATTTCATCTTCCAACTGCCCCGGCCCCCAGCCCGCGTATCCCAACGCCAACAGCGATGTTTTGGGGCCAAACCCCGCGGCCAAGTCTTCCAGCACATCTAAGGTGGCGGTCATGGCAAAGGCGTTGTCCACCACCAGGGTGGTTTCGTCGTCGTCATAATCCGGCGAATGCAGCACAAAGCCGCGCCCCTGTTCCACCGGCCCACCGGCATGCACCACCAAGGGCGCTGCGGTTTCCACCCGGCGGATGTCCAACTGCGCCAGCATGTCGTCAAACGCCACGTCGGGGGCAGGCTTGTTCACCACCAACCCCATGGCACCTTCGTCAGAATGGGCGCAGATATAGATGACCGTGAACGCGAAACGCGGGTCCCCCATGCCGGGCATGGCCAGCAACAACTTGCCTGTTAAATCGTCAATCATGCCCCAATGTGGGCGCGGGGTGGGCTGGGTGCAAGCTGAATTGCCACACTCACCAAACGCTGACCAAGACGTGAGTTTCTATTGCCGGGCGCAAACGGTATCGCGCTTCCATGATGTTACGCACGATCCTTGCCGCCCTGGCCACCACATTTGCCCTGTCCGCCCCTGCCCCAGCGACAGCGCAGGTGATGACCGATGTATCCAAACTTTCGATACGGTCGGGCTGGTCGGAAGGGGCCACCAGGCACATCGCCGCGCTTCAAATTGATCTGGCCCCGGGGTGGAAAACATATTGGCGCCAACCCGGCGACGTGGGCATTCCGGCCGTCTTCAACTGGTCGGGGTCCGAAAATGTGCGCAGCGTCGAAGTGTTGTGGCCCCGCCCCCAGGTCAGCTTTGACTATGGCATGCGGTCATTGGGATACGACACCCAAGTGGTGTTGCCCATTGTGGTGACCACCAAGGCAGGTGGTCCGATCAAGCTGAAGGGCCGGGTGATGTTCGGCGTGTGCGAAGATGTGTGCATCCCGGTGGAATATAAATTCGACGCAAAAATCGCGCGGGGCAGCACGTCGGACCGGGCCATTCAAGCCGCCATCGACGCGCAGCCGCGCCTGAAAAACGTGAAAGTCACCTGCAGCTTCAGCCCCTATAAATCCGGGCTGCAGGCCACCTTAACGCTGCAGACACCGCGCTTGGGCGCGACGGAACATATGGCCGTGGAATTCAGCGACCCAGACCTGTGGGTGGGGGTGCCGACACTGCAGCGCACCGCAAACACGTTGACGGCCCAAGTCAAAATCTTGGCCAACAACGGCAAACGCCCGCTGATTGATCGCGCCGGCGTGCGCACCACGTTGATCGCAGGGCCAAACGCCATCGAAATACGCGGCTGTCAGGCCCGCTGACGCCGCCGCAGATTTATCGCCAAAGCCGCAGCGCTGATGGCATAAAGCACCAGCAATCCCAAACCAGCCCCCACCACAAACAGCGCCACGGCGGCTGACATGGCGGACATGCCCCCCACGCCGGGCAGGCCCGCCAGAACCGCGGGCAACGCCCCCCACCACAAGGTCGCACCGACGGTGGCCAGCAACAGCCCCCCCAGAAACAGTGTCGCCACCGCCGTGGGCACCACAAGCCCCCGGCCCCGCAGCATCGCGCGCACCGCACGCTTACCCGCGTCGATCTGGGACCGCACGTCGTGCTGCATGGCCATCAAGGCGGGCACGATGATCAGCACCAGC
The DNA here is from genome assembly GCA_020629235.1 of Planktomarina sp. Taxonomy (GTDB): domain Bacteria; phylum Pseudomonadota; class Alphaproteobacteria; order Rhodobacterales; family Rhodobacteraceae; genus Planktomarina. The sequence continues at coordinate 31,848 of JAHDDS010000015.1, read as the reverse complement.
ACAACGCCGAACGCCAGGCCGTAAACCAAGGTAATCACGGTGGGTTTCAGGAACTGCGCCTGGACCGATTGTTCGTTCAACAGCGGGGCCAGGCCCAAAACTGTGGTCAAGGTCGTCAACATCACGGGGCGCAACCGGTCCGTCACGCCGTCCACGATGGCCGGGAACAACCCGCGATCCTTGGCATAGTCGTCCACCGTGGTGACCAAAACGATCGAATCGTTGATGATGATCCCCACCATCCCGATCAGACCCACCACTGAAAACAGCGACATGGGCACATCGTGCCACCAGTGCCCAAAGATCATCCCCACCATCCCAAAGGGAATGATGGCCATCACCACCAAAGGCCGGGTCCAACTGCTGAATATCCACGCAAGCGTCAAGAAGATGCCCGTCAGCACCAGGGCGACCGATGTCAGCGCGTCCGTGGCAAAGCGTTCTTCTTGTTCGGCCAAACCACCCAGATCGAACGCCACGCCGGTTTCTTCAGCGATGCGGGGCAAGATGTCGTCTTCAAGGGCGGTCACGATGGCTTCGGCCCGGGCGGGGTTGTCTTCTGATATATCGCCTGTGACCGAAATCACTTGCAGCCCGTTTTCGCGCCGCACCGTGGAAAACCCTGTGCGCCGTTCCACTGACACGATGTCCGCCAGCGGCACGTAGTCGCCCGCCCCTGTGCGGATCAACATGCGTTCTGCGAAGTCTGCGGAAATCTCTCCGTCTGGCAATTGCACGCGGATGGTGGTGGACCGCGCCCCATCGGGGAAGCTGGCCGCTTCCACGCCGTTCAAACGGTTGCGCAACACCCGCCCCAAGGCGTCTATGGTCAGGCCCAAGGCTTGGCCCTGGGGGGTCAAGTCCAAGATCAGTTCTTCTTTGTCATAAGACAGGTTGTCTTGCACAGCAGACACTTCGGGGTACTGCGCCAGGGCGGTTTGTAACGCCTGGGACGCGGCCTTCAGCGTGTCGGCATCTGCGCCAGAAAATTTCACGTCCAGCGAATCCCCGCCCGGACCTTGGCGCCACCCGCGAAACGAAATCGTTTCCACCTGCGGGTGCTTGCGCGCCATGTCCTGCAAATCAGCCACAAAGGCAAAACTGGAATAGGGGCGCAGGTCCGGGTCAATCAATTCCACCGCGATGGCCCCCAACTGATCGGGGTCCTTCAAATCCGCCCCGGCCAAACCACGGCCCGAATTGCCACCGATTTCCGCCATGGCAAAAGCGATGGGATTGCGGCCATGTTCGTCTTCGTACTGCTTGCCCAATGCTTCGACCGCTTGTTGCAGGTACTGCATCTGCTGCAGACTGTCGGCGCGCGTGGCGCCCGGTGCCATGGCAAAATTGCCCGTGACAGACGACCGTTCCGGCGCGTTAAAAAACCGCCAGCGCACGTCGCCGTTGATGAACAGAACCGCCTGGCTGGCCAAGGCCACAAACAGCGCGGCAAAGACCGGATACCGGGCCCAGATCACAAATTTGATGAACGGGCGGAAGGCAAAGGCTTTGAACGCGTCCAGCAGTTTGTTCATGTAATGACTGGGCAAATCGTACCACTTGATGCGCCCCCCGTCGGTGATGGAATGGGCCATGTGGTTGGGCAGGATCAAAAAACATTCCGCCAGCGACGCAATCAGCACCACGATCACTGTAAAGGGGATATCGGCGATCAAATCCCCGAACCGCCCGCCGATGGCCAGCAGTCCGAAAAAGGCGATGACCGTGGTCAGGGTGGCCGAAAACACTGGGGTGAACATGCGCCGCGCCGCATTGGCCGCCGCATCCATGGGGGATTCCTTCAGCACCCGGGCGCGGAAATCGGCGTGTTCGCCCACAACGATGGCATCGTCCACAACGATCCCGAGGGTGATGATCAAGGCAAACAGCGACACCATATTCAGCGACAGCCCCGACACATACATCAGCGCAATGGCCGCCGCGATGGCCGCAGGAATACCCACCGCCACCCAGAACGCCGTGCGCACGTTCAAGAACAAAAACAGCAGCATCAACACCAGGCCCAGCCCCTGCAGACCGTTCTTCAACAGCATGTTCAGCCGGGCGGAAATCGCTTCTGACCGGGTGCGGATCAACTGCACGGTGGTGCCAGCAGGCAGGCTTTCTTCCATGCGGTCCGCCACGGTCTGGACCGTGTCTTGAATTTCGATGGCATCGCCCCCGCTGGACCGGTCCACCCGGATCGAAATGGCAGGCTTGTCGCCCACAAAATACGCGCGGTCGCGGTCGATGCCTTCTTCCAACACCGTGGCCACATCCCCCACCGTCAAGCTGGACCCGTCAGCGTTGGTGCGCAGCACAATGGCGGCGATGTCGGCGGCGGACCGTTTGGCCACACCCGTGCGCACCCGGGCGCTGCCGGACACATCGCCCGCAGGGTCGGCCTGGGCTTCTTCGGCGATGGCGGCGGCGATCTGGGCCATGGTCACGTCGAACTGGATCAGCGCCAGGGACGGCACCTCCACCAGGGTGGATCCAGCGGCCACGCCGCGAATGGTGGTGCGGGTCACCCCTTCGGCGAACAGGCGGGTGACAAATTCATCCGCAAACAGGCCCAACTGGTCCACGCCCACAGGGCCGCTGATCACCACATCCGTCACCCGGTCGCGCCACTGGCCACGCCGCACTTTGGGTTCGTCGGCTTCGGCGGGAAATTCTGCCGATACCCCGTCGGCGGCCACTTTCAAATCGTCGGCGGCCCGGGCGATGTCCCAGCCGGGTTCAAACTCCAACGTGATATAGGCGCGTCCTTCAAACGATTGCGCTGTGCTGGACGCCACCCCTTCCACTGACAACAGCGCAGGTTCCAACACCTGCACAATGGCGCGGTCCACATCTTCGGGCCCCGCCCCCTGCCACGCCACCGACACGTTCACATTTTCCACCACCACATCGGGGAAGAACTGCGCGCGCATTTGCGGGAAAGACACCAACCCGGCGATCAGCATGATGATCAACAACAGGTTCGCCGCCGTCTTGTGGCGGGTCATATAGTTCAGGAGTCCACGGGGGGCGTCGGCCAGGTTTGCCATGGATTATCCCCCGATCCGGCCGCGCAGCCGAGTGGCCATTTCCAACGGGATCTCTGGCTTTTGCAATTGCTGCAGCATTCTGTCTTTCACCGCTTTGGGCATCCTTGTGTTCGCTTCCACAAAGGCGATCATCTTGGCGCGTTCGGCGTCGTCCAGTTTGACCGTCTTGGGCGCTTCGGGCGCTTTGTCCGCGTCGCCTGGGACCAAGGGGCGGACCTTGATGCCAGCCCCCAGCAGGGGCGATCGTTCGGACACGATGGATTGCCCCACCAAATCGCGGCTGCGCACCAGCACTTCGTTGCCTTGACGGCGCACCAAGCGCACGTCGGCTTCGCGCAGGCGGTCTTCATCCCCCACCACCAGCACCCGGCCTGCGGATGACACAGCACTGGCAGGCAAGCGCGCCACGCGTTGCAGCGGGGTTTCTTTGATTTGGACGGTCACAAAATCGCCAGGGCGCACGCTGCTGGGGTCATCCAGCGTGGCGAACAGCAACCGGCCCGTGGACCCTTCGCCCACCACCGGTGCTTCGCGCGACAGCTTGCCGGGGATCGTAATGTCCGCCCCCAAAACCGACAGCACCACGTCAACGGGGGCCGGGCGCAGGCGGCCCGCTTCGTCCACCAAGCGGGCGTGCTGGTTGGTGGACACGCGGAAGGCCACTTCCAGCTTGGCGGGGTCAATCAACTGGCCCAGCCGTTCGCCGGGGGTCACTGTGGTGCCCAAGACCAGCGATACGTCCGACAACACCCCCGCGAAGGGGGCGAAGATTTTGGTGTCCGCCAGATTGCGCTGCGCCTCGGACAGGGAAATTTCGATGCGGGCCACGCGGCTTTGCGCGGTGGTGATGCGGGCCGTTGCGTTTTGCAGGGCCTGACGCCGCGACAGCACAGATTGGCGCGCTGTGGATGCGGCAAGTTCGGCATTTTCAGAATTCGCGGCGGTCCCCACGCCCCGCGCCAACAGATCCCGCTGACGCCGCGCCGCTTTGTCCCGCAAATCGGCCTGTTCGCGGGCCGCGTCCAATTCATCTTGCGCCAAAATCAAAGCCGCCTGGGCATCGCGCAGATCGGCTTGGGCGTCGGTCATATCCGCCTGGGCCAGGGCCAACGCGCTTTGTGCGTTCGATGGATCAATCCGCACCACCAGATCCCCCGCGTTGACCTGGCCACCGTTGGAAAACGCCGGGTGCAGTTCCACCACATCCCCGCCCACGGCGGCGCGCATGTCCAGAACCGCCAGACTTTGCACTTCGCCAAAGACGGTCAGGACCGGGGTTTCGGTGCCCGGCTGAAACGGCAGAACATTGACCACAAAGACCCGTTCGCGCCCGCCCCCGCGCCGATCATCGCCGTCCCCACGGGCCGACAGTGCCCCGCTGACCATGTTCACGGCGAACAGGATCAACGCCAAGGTGGCCGCCATCAAAAACAGGCCGGTAAAGCTTTTGCGAAGAAAGCGCATGGCGGTGGTCCCCAAAGTCTGCGTGGTCCTTCTGACATAGGCGGACCACAGAGAAAGTCAGGGATTCTACGCGCCGGGCGATCACTTCCGTCGCAAATGTTCGTCAAGCCGGGGCAAAATTTCCACAAAATTGCAGGGACGGTGGCGAAAATCGAGCTGTTTGGACAGGATTTCGTCCCATGCGTCTTTGCAAGCGCCCGGGCTGCCGGGCAGCGCAAACATGTATGTGCCCCGGGCCACGCCCCCAGTGGCGCGCGATTGCACGGCGCTGGTGCCGATTTTTTGCATCGACACGATGGTGAAGACTGTGCTGAACGCGTCGATTTCTTTTTCATAGACATCCCGGTGGGCCTCGACGGTCACATCCCGGCCCGTCAGCCCTGTGCCCCCGGTGGAAATCACCACGTCCACGTCGGGGTCGTCGGCCCAAGCGGACAGTTGCGCTGCGATGGTGCTGCGGTCGTCGGGCACGATCTTGCGATCCGCCAGGATGTGGCCCGCGTCTTTGATCCGGTCCACCAGCACAGTGCCGGATTTATCGTCGTCCAAGGTGCGCGTGTCAGACACGGTCAGCACAGCGATACGGATGGGGATGAAGTCTGCGGTGGTGTCTATGCGGGACATGGGGGCGTCCTTCGTGATGGGGCGCAGGCGGCCCGTGGGGTGGATTGGGCGCAGCCGCCCGGTGGGGGCGGGTCAACTGCGGCCCGGCGTTCCACCGGGCGGGGTTTTCTATGTCGTTGGCAGCGGACTTTCCAACCACGCCTTTAACTCCAACAAATCTGCCCAAGCGCTGCGTTTCGCCTGGGGTTGGCGCAGCAGATAGGCGGGGTGCAGCATGGGCAAAACCGGCTTGTCCAACGCTTGGTCCCACTGCCCGCGCAGTTTGGTGATCCCGCGTTTGCCCAGGATGGCTTGGCAGGAATGGTTGCCCATGCAGATCAGCACATCGGGGGCCGCCAGGGCAATGTGGCGGCGCACAAAGGGCATCATCATCGCAACTTCTTCTGGCTTGGGATCGCGGTTTTGCGGGGGGCGGTACGGCAAGATATTGGTGATATAAACGTCGCGCGCCCGGTCCAGTCCGATGGCCGCCAGCATCTTGTCCAACAACTGCCCGGCCCGCCCCACGAAGGGCTTGCCTTGAATGTCTTCATCCCGGCCGGGCGCTTCGCCCACGATCATCACGCGCGCACCTGGCACGCCGTCAGAAAACACCACCGACTTGGCCCCGCGCTGCAATTCACAGTGGGGAAACGCGGCCAGGGCCGCCTGCAACTGCGCCAAGTCTTGCGCCGCTGCAGCCGCTTGCGCGGCGATCCCCACCACGTCCAATTCTGCTGGCGGGGCGGCCAGGGGCAGCGGGGATTTTGCGCCGCCTTGCACTGGCGTTGCCGGGCTTGCGGGTTTGGGCAATTTGTCAGGCAGGTCATAGCGGTTGATCGGCGCGTCCAAGATCACGTCGCGCACGCCGATGTCCCATTGCCATTCCAATGCGGCGCGGGCTTGATGCCAGTCCAGGTCAGCCCTGCCCAAATCGGTCGTGTCCAAGTCTGTCATGGCGGGGACTATAGATTTGCAATCGGGAATGGTAAATGCGCCTTGCTGGGTCCGCGCGCGCCGCGTATACACAGATGCAGCCCAAGGGAAGCCCCATGACCGACAGTCTGACGCACCTTCTGGGGATTGCCCCCCTCAGCCCCGCGCACATCACGTCGATTCTGGATTTGGCGGACCGATATGTCGACCTGAACCGTCGCCAGGTGAAACGGTCCGACGCTTTGGCCGGGCGCACCCAAGTGAACATGTTCTTTGAAAATTCCACCCGCACGCTGGTCAGCTTTGAAGTCGCGGGCAAACGCCTTGGCGCGGATGTCATCAACATGGCCATGCAGACCAGTTCCATCAAAAAGGGCGAAACCCTGGTGGACACGGCCCTGACGCTGAACGCCATGCACCCCGATCTGCTGGTGGTGCGCCACCCCCATTCGGGCGCGGTGGAACTGCTGGCCCAGAAGGTAAACTGCGCGGTGCTGAACGCCGGTGACGGCCGCCACGAACACCCCACCCAAGCGCTGCTGGACGCCCTGACCATCCGCCGCGCCAAGGGGCGGTTGGACGGCCTGACCGTGGCCATCTGCGGCGACATTGCCCACAGCCGGGTGGCGCGGTCCAACCTGATCTTGCTGCAAAAGATGGGCAGCACCGTGCGCCTGGTGGGTCCCCCCACCCTGGTGCCCACGGGCTTGGGCGCAGACGTGTTTCACGACATGGAAACAGGCCTGAAAGACGCCGACGTGGTGATGATGCTGCGGCTTCAAAAAGAACGCATGGACGGCGGCTTTATCCCGTCCGAGCGCGAATATTACCACCGCTTCGGCCTGGACGCCGACAAGATGACCCACGCCAAACCGGACGCCATCGTGATGCACCCGGCCCCCATGAACCGCGGCGTGGAAATCGACGGCGAACTGGCCGACGACCTGACCCGGTCGGTGATCCAAGAACAGGTGGAAATGGGCGTGGCTGTACGCATGGCCGCGATGGATCTGCTGATGCAAGGCCGCGCGGCCAAACCAGACGGGGTGATGGTGTGATCCGCACTTTGACAATCGTCCTGGCGTGTGCCGTGGCCGTGCCTGCCCAGGCGGGGTTTTATGCGGACAGATATTGCACCACCGTGTCCGACCGCGACCGGGTCAATTCCCAAGGGGTGCGGCTGACGACAGTGGCGCAAATCTTGCAAAACGAACGGGCCAATTTCCACCTGGGCCGCCACCGCGACCCGGGCGATCAATCCGACGATACCTTTGCCCACCGTGAAAACCGATTTGAAATCGCAACCATTCTGGGGGCAGATTCCGTGGGGCCGTTCTTGAAGGACGACCTTGTCCAAGGGCAAGGGCCGGTGAACATCTGCGTCATGCTGGAAGGCAGTGATTTCCCATCCCCTGATTTGCAGATAGAGGTCTGGCGCAATGAATGACCCCAAAGACCCCCGCACATCCGGCAAAATCGCCATGGCCGCCCTGCTGTTTTTGGCCGCCCTTGTGGGCATCATGATCTGGGTGGGGGGCTGACGCCGGTGGCGGATCACGCACAATCCCTGGTGCTGCGGCCCAATCAGGCGGTGTACCGCCGCCACCAGATCAGGTCGATCCTGTGGTGGTCCGTGGCCTTGGGGCTGCTGACCGGGGGGGTGATCGTGCTGGCCTTGGGGGTCAACGTGGGCTTGGTGCAGCTGGTTCTGGGGCTGGTGGCCCTGGTGGCCCTGTTTGCGGCGGGGTTCTTTTTGTCCGTCCTTGGGGGCGGCGAAGGCTGGGGTCTTGCGTCCGGTGAAACCTGGACCGTGGGGCACAACGGCGTGGATTTTGACAACGCCGAAGAAGGCCATTCCGGCCACCTTGCGTTCCGCGACATCGCCGATGTCAGCGCCAAACACGGCAGTGCGGTGCAGTTGCGCTTGACCGAAGGGCGGGCGGTCGTCATCCGATACCTGGACGACCCCGCCGCCGCCGTGCAGGTGATAGAGGCGCGACGCCAGAAAGCGATGGCCACATCATGAGCATCCTGTTTGAAAACGCGCGCCTGATCGATCCCGCCACCGGGCAAGACAGCGTGGGCCGTCTGCGCGTGGACGATGGCCATATCACCGATCCTGGCCCCGCCGACACCACAATCGATTGCCAAGGGTTCTGCTTGGCCCCGGGCATTGTCGATCTGGGGGTAAAGGTCTGCGAACCGGGCGAACGCCACAAAGAAAGTTACAAATCCGCAGGCCTGGCCGCCGCTGCGGGCGGGGTCACCACCATGGTCACCCGCCCCGACACCGTCCCCGCCATCGACAGCCCAGAAACGCTGACCTTTGCCATGCGCCGGGCCGCTGATGTCTGCGCGGTGAATGTCCACGCCATGGCGACATTGACCAAAGGCCGCTTGGGCCGGGAAATGGCCGAAATCGGCTTCCTGCAAGACGCAGGTGCCGTGGCTTTCACCGATTGCGACGCCGTGGTGGCCGATACCAAGATTTTGGGCCGGGCTTTGTCCTATGTTCAACAGCTGGGCGGGCTGGTGGTGGGCCACCCCCAAGACCCCGGCCTGTCGGACGGGGCGGCGGCCACGTCGGGGGCCTTTGCCACGGTGCGCGGTCTGCCGGCTGTGCCCGCCATGGCTGAACGCATGGGCCTGGACCGCGACCTGGCCATGGTGGAAATGACTGGCGTGGCCTATCACGCGGATCAGATCACCACCGCGCGCGCCCTGGCCGCGTTGGACCGCGCCAAGGCCAACGGGTTGGACGTGACGGCGGGCACGTCAATTCACCACGTGACGTTGACCGAAGACCACGTGGAAGATTACCGCACTTTCTTCAAAGTGAAGCCCCCCTTGCGGTCCGAAGACGACCGCCGCGCCATCGTGCAAGCTTTGGCGGACGGGCGGATCGACACGCTGTCGTCCTTCCACACCCCCCAAGATGAAGAAAGCAAGCGCCTGCCGTTCGAAGAAGCCGCCTCGGGCGCTGTGGGGTTGGAAACGCTGCTGCCCGCCGCCCTGTCCTTGGTGCACGGCGGCGCGATGGATTTGCCCACCCTGTTTCGCGCCCTGTCGCTGAACCCGGCCCGCCGCTTGGGCCTGCCGGGTGGCAGCTTGGCCCCCGGCGCGCCCGCCGACCTGGTGCTGTTTGATCCAGACATCGCCTTCACCTTGGACCGCACCAAGCTGTTGTCCAAATCCAAAAACACGCCGTTTGACGGCAGCGACATGCGCGGGCGGGTCCTGGGCACTTGGGTCGCAGGCCAAAGGGTTTTCACACCATGAGTTTGATGCCAGACATCACCACCACCCTGGCCGGGCTGATTGCCTGGGCCAGCTTGGGATATCTGTTGGGGTCCATCCCCTTTGGCATTGTCATCGCGCGCCTGTTTGGCTTGGGCGATTTGCGGCAAATCGGATCGGGCAACATTGGGGCCACCAACGTGCTGCGCACCGGATCGAAGCTGGGGGCGTTTCTGACCCTGATCCTGGACGCTGGCAAAGCCGGTATTGCGGCCCTTCTGGCCCTGGCATTTGCAGGCCAAGACGCCGGGCAATTGGCTGGGCTGGCGGCCTTTATCGGGCACTGCTTTCCCATCTGGCTGGGGTTCAAGGGCGGCAAAGGCGTGGCCACATTCTTTGGCCTGATCTTCGCTTTGGCCTGGCCCTTGGGGTTGGTGACCGGGGCCACCTGGTTGGCGGTGGCGGGCGTGTTCCGCTTTTCATCCTTCGCGGCCATCGTATCGTCCGGCGCGTCCATTGCCTGGTGCATCTTCTTGGGCCTGCCCCAGATGATCCTTCTGTGCTTGGCCCTGGCGATCTTGATCATGTGGCGTCACGCCGAAAATATCGAACGCATCAAAAACGGCACCGAAAGCAAGATCGGCCAGAAATAGGGGCCGGGCCGCAGCCGATCAGTACGAATATTCGCCGTACACCCGGCTGATATCCCCGCCCCAATCGCCGTGATATTTGGCCAGCAGTTCATCTGCCGGGGCTTGGCCCGTGTCCAGGCTGTCTTCCAACGCGTTCAGAAAATGCGTTTCGTCCGGCACCATGCCCCCTGCCCCGGCGCGGGCCCGGGCGGCCAGTCCGGCGCGCGAAATGGCCACGCATTGGCGGGCCAGATCCATCATCTTGATATCGCCCACTTGGGCCTGCAGCCCGTCCACGCTGGCGGCCACGCGCAGCGCGTCCCGCGTTTCCGCGTCCAGGCCTTTGGCCAGATCCCACGCCGCATCCAGGGACGATTGATCGTACATCATCCCCACCCAAAACGCAGGCAACGCACACAGCCGCCGCCAAGGGCCACCGTCCGCCCCGCGCATTTCCATGAACTTCTTGATGCGCGCTTCCGGGAAAATCGTCGTCAGGTGATCGGCCCAGTCCGACAGGGTGGGCTTTTCACCCGGCAACGCGGGCAATTCGCCCTTCAGAAAATCGCGAAACGACATGCCCAACGCGTCGATGTACACCCCGTCGCGGTACACAAAGTACATCGGCACATCCAAGGCGTAATCCACATACCGTTCAAACCCCATACCGTCTTCGAACACGAAGGGCAGCATGCCCGTGCGGTCTGCATCCAGGTCCCGCCAGATGCGGCTGCGCCAGGATTTGTGGCCGTTGGGCTTGCCCTCAAAGAACGGCGAATTGGCAAACAGCGCTGTGGCCACAGGCTGCAACGCCAAAGCCACGCGGAATTTCTGCACCATGTCCGCTTCAGACGCGAAATCCAGGTTCACCTGCACGGTGCAGGTCCGGTACATCATTTGCGTGCCGTGGGTGCCGACGCGGCCCATATAGTCCGTCATCAGCTTGTACCGGCCCTTGGGCATCACCGGCATCTGGTCGTGGGTCCATTCAGGGGCCGCCCCCAGACCGATGAATTTCGCGCCCATGCCATCGGCCACCGATTGCACTTCGCGCAGGTGCAAGTTCACCTCGTCACAGGTTTCGTGGATGGTTTCCAGCGGCGCGCCGGACAGTTCCAACTGCCCGCCGGGTTCCAGCGATACGTTCGCCCCATCTTTGGTCAGCCCGATGATGTGGCCCGCTTCTTCCAAAGGCGCCCAGCCATAGCGGTCCCGCAGCCCTTCCAAAATCGCCTTGATGGACCGGTCCCCGTCATAGGGCAGCGGCTTCAGGCTGTCTTCGCAGTACCCGAATTTTTCGTGTTCTGTGCCAATGCGCCAATCGTCCTTGGGCTTGTTGCCCGCTTCCAGGTATTCGGCCAGTTGGTCGTACCGTTCGATGGGGCCGCCGCCGGATTGGGGGATAGACATGGGGGTGGCTCCGATCTTGTTGGTTGCGTGTCAGAGGTGGCGCGGCCCGCCGGGGAAGTCAATTCAACTTCGTCCGTTCCCGGTTCCAGATCAAGAAGATGTCAGGCCCCTGCCCTTGGGCCGCGTCTTGGGCTTGGGCGTAATTCACCCCGGGCAACGCCACCAAGGCGTCGAACAACCCGTCCGTGCCTTCTGCGTCCCCCGGCACTTCCATCATGCCGTCGGTGTCATAAAACACCCATGTGATGCGCCCGCGTGCGTTGCGGTGGACTTCGCACCGCTGCAGGCTGTCCAAGGACACGGCCCGCCCCATGCCTGCGCTGAAATATGTGATGCGGCGTTCGCGCACCTCCACCACGCCTGGGCCGCCGGACCCGGACGGAAACCGCACGCGCTTCCACCCGTCCAGGGCGATCAACCCGCCCATGGCCATGACGATCACACCGCCGTAGCGACCAAGGCCCGGCCAATCGAACACGCCGAACAGGCCAAAGGCGGCGATGGCCAACCCCAGCACCACCTGTTTCCAGACCTGCCAGCCAGCTTTGATTTCGGGGCGCACGAAACTCATGCCCAGTCCCCCAACTGGGCCTGCCACAGCGCCATGGCCGCCACCACTGCCGTATCAGCGCGCAAAATCCGCGGTCCCAAAGACACCGGATGCGCCTGGTCCATGGCGGACAACTGCGCCCGTTCGCGGTCTGAAAACCCGCCTTCCGGTCCGATCAATATGGCCCAAGGCCCAGGTGCAGCGGGCAAAGACAGGTCTTGGCCCACCTTCGCTTCATCGCAAAACATCAAGGCGCGATCCGACGGCCAGCTTTGCAAAACAGTGTCTAACTTGGCCAAATCATCCACCGGCGGCACATATGTCCCGCCGCATTGTTCCGCCGCTTCCACCGCGTGGGCCTGCAAACGGTCGATGCGCAAGCGCTCTGAATTGGTAAAATCCGTGCCCACGGGCATGATCCGCGCGGCCCCCAGTTCGGTGGCCTTTTCCACGATGAAATCGGTGCGGGCTTTCTTGATGGGGGCAAACATCAGCCACAGGTCGGGCGGCGCCAGTTGCGGCTTGCTTTGGCGCAGGCAGGTCAGCACACCCGCCTTTTTGCCCGCGTCCGCCACGGCACAGGTCCATTCCCCATCGGTCCCGTTGAAAACTTCCACCGGGTCGCCCGGGCCGCGCCGCATGACGCTGAACAGGTAATGGGCGTGGTCGCGCGCCAGCGTGACCGATTGCCCTTCCCCCAGGGGCTGTTGTACGTAAAGGCGCGGTATCGAAGCCATGGACCCACAGATATGACCATCCCCCCCAAAGCGCCAGAGGGCCCCGCACAATCCCCTGCACAACCCACCGGCCAAGTCGCCGATGCCGTGACCGGAAACTGGGTCGATACCCGCGCGCCGGACTGGACCCGCCCGTATCTGCGGCTGTCCCGGGCGGACCGGCCCATCGGCACCTGGCTGTTGTTTTTGCCCTGCGTCTGGGGCGTGGCCTTGGCGGCTGGGTTGGACGGGCTGCGGCTGTGGGATCTGTGGGTGATTTTGGGGTGCGGCGCGGGGGCGTTTTTGATGCGCGGCGCGGGCTGCACCTGGAACGATTTCACCGACCGCGACATCGACGCCCAAGTGGCCCGCACCCGGTCACGCCCCCTGCCATCGGGGCAAGTCAGTCCCAAAGGCGCTTTGGCCTGGATGGCGCTGCAAGCGGTGGTGGCGTTTTTCATCCTGCTGTCCTTTGGCTGGCCCACCATCGGGGTCGGGATCGCCAGCCTGGTGTTCGTGGCCATCTATCCCTTTGCCAAACGGTTCACCTGGTGGCCGCAAGTGTTCCTGGGCCTGGCCTTCAATTGGGGCGCGTTGGTGGGGTGGACGGCGCATCGTGGCGCGCTGGAATGGCCCGCGGTGGTTCTTTACGCCGCGGGCATTGCTTGGACGCTGTTTTACGACACGATCTATGCCCACCAAGACACAGATGACGACGCCCTGATCGGGGTGAAATCCACGGCGCGGCTGTTTGGCGACGCGTCGCCGCGCTGGCTTGCGGGTTTTGCTGTGGCGGCGGCGGGCTTGCTGTTGGCCGCCATTTGGCCTGTGACCACCACCGCTGCGCAGACGGCTGTGGGCGTGGCCACGGTCGCGGGGTTTTTGGGGCATATGATGTGGCAAATGACCCGGCTGAACATCAACGATCCGGCGCGCTGCATGATATTGTTTCGTTCCAACCGCGACGCGGGCCTGATTGTCGCGGGGTTTTTACTGATCGCGGCGTTCCTTTGATTGAAGCCCGCGCCGCCACGTCCTAAGAAGTGCCCAAGGGTTTGGAGTTGCCATGCGTCTATCCACTGCGTTCTCTGTTCTTGCTGTCTTCGGCTTGGCTGCCGGCGGGGCCTATGTGTCGGCCCGGGCGGCTGCGCTGTGGGTGGAAACCAGCACAGCGGATGAAGTGGCCAACCGCCTGAAAGTGGACGGGTTTGACTGGGCCACGGTGGAAACAGACGGCCTGCAAGTGGTGCTGAACGGCGAAGCCGCATCCGAAGCAGATCGCTTTCGCGCCCTGTCGTCCGTGGGGTCCGTCGTGGACGCTGCCCGGATTTTCGACAACTTCACCATCGCCGAAGTCGACGGTCTGAAGGCCCCTGAATTTTCCATCGAAGTGCTGCGCAACGATTCTGGGATATCCCTGATCGGCCTGGTGCCCGCCGACATGGACAAAGACGCTTTCTTGGAACAGATCGCCAGCCGCGCGCCGGGGATCGCCATATCGGATTTCCTGGAAACGGCCGACTATCCCGTGCCTGACCGGTGGGACGATGCCGTGAACTTCGGCACCACCGCCTTGGGGCAGTTGGAACGCACCAAGATCACCATTCAAAACGACGGCGTGTTTGTGAAAGCCAGCACCGATTCAGAGGCCGACAAGCGCCGCCTGGAATCAAACCTGGCCCGCCGCGCCCCCGATGGCCTGACCACAGAACTGCGCCTGACGGCCCCGCGCCCGGTCATCACGCCGTTCATCTTGCGGTTCCAAATCGCCGATGGCCAAGCCAAGCTGGACGCCTGTTCCGCCGATTCCCCTGAAACCGCAGACCGTATTCTGGCCGCCGCCGCCGCCGCAGGGCTGGAAGGCCAAAGCAGTTGCCGCCAAGGGCTTGGCGTGCCGTCCCCCGACTGGGCCGACGCCGCCACCGCCAGCATCAGCGCTTTGGCCGGGTTGGGCGGCGGCAAAGTCACCCTGTCGGACACGGATGTGGGCTTGGTGGGGGTTCCTGGATCGGATCAAGCCGCCTTTGACGCGGCCGCCGCTGGCCTGGACGCCGCATTGCCCCCCGCCTTCAGCCTGTCGGCTGTGTTGCCCGAACTGATCTTGGAAGGCGACGCCAAGCCCACGGAATTCACCGCCACCCTGTCACCCGAAGGATCGGTGCAGATGCGCGGGGCGATCGACACCGAAAAGTCGCGCGACATTATGAACACCTTCGCCAAGGCCAAATTCACCGGCACCGACATCCGCGACGCCGTGGAAATCAACGACAAGCTGCCCGACGGCTGGACCATTCGCGTGCTGTCGGGCCTGGAAGCCTTGGGGGAATTGGAATCCGGCGCAGTGGAAGTGACGCCTGCCGCCATCGCCATCACCGGGCGCAGCGGCAATCCCAACATCGGCGCAACGGTGTCCCAAGCGCTGGTGGGCCGGTTGGGCGAAGGGGCGAATTTCGATCTGAACGTGGATTATGACCCGCTGCTGGATCCGGTGTCCAACCGGCTGGACCCCAAAGAATGCGTGCGCGAAATCGTCGCCCTGACCAATCAGCGCAAAATCACCTTCGAACCGGGATCCACCGTGCTGGACGGGGCCAGCCGCGCCACGGTGGACCTGATCGCCAAAGCCATGGGCCGCTGCCCCGAGGCAGAGATCGAAATTTCCGGCCACACCGACAGCCAAGGCAGTGAAGACATGAACCTGTCGCTGTCCAAAGACCGGGCCGACGCCGTGCTGCAGGCGCTTCAATTGCGCCGGGTCGAAGTGAAAACCCTGGTGGCCCAAGGGTACGGCGAAACCCAGCCCATCGCCACCAATGACACAGCCGCAGGCCGCGAAGACAACCGCCGCATCGAATTCCGCTTGATCACAGCAACGCCCGAACCCCTGGACGACGGGGCCGAAGAGGATACCGAAAATGAACAGAACTGAGTTCATCATCACCATCGCCGTGATCTTGTTCGTGGCCTTTCTGCTGGGGTGGTTCGCCAATTGGCTGGTAACGCGCTTTACCCGCGTCAGCCGCGCCGACGTGGGCGAATTGGACAAAATGGCCCAAGCGCTGCACGAAGCAGAAGAAACCCGCGACCAAGCGATTGTGTATCTGCAAGAACGCGAAGCAGAGCTGACCAACCAGATGTCGCAAACCGAAGCCGAACTGCGCGCCGCCATGGACGGCCTGCGCGACGCGCGGACCGAAGCCGAAGAACTGCGCGC
>JAHDDS010000015.1:0-15933 GCA_020629235.1 Planktomarina sp. | reverse complement strand
GCGCCGCCATGGACGGCCTGCGCGACGCGCGGACCGAAGCCGAAGAACTGCGCGCCCATATCGCGCGGGCGGAAGGGTAAGCTTGACGAACCGGCGGCAGTGGGCTTCACCACCCAACGCACCGTTTCACCACCCCTTCAACGCATCCTCATCCACATCGCGCGCGGCCACCCAATCGGCCCCTGATGCGGTCACCTCTTTCTTCCAGAACGGGGCGCGGGACTTCAGGTAATCCATCAGAAAATCTGCGCCTTGGAACGCCTGTTTGCGGTGCTTGGCGGCGGTGGCCACCATCATGATCACCTCGCCCGGGCGCAAGGTTCCGACGCGGTGGATCACCAACACATTGGTCAGATGAAACCGCGCCTGGGCTTGGGTCGCAAAGTCGCGCAACGCCCCTTCGGTCATGGCGGGGTAATGTTCGATTTCCATGGCCTGCAAATCGCCCGTGTCGTCGCGCACCACGCCGTTGAAGGTGACAACCGCCCCGCCGCCCAGCGCGTCGAATGCGGCAAGTTCCGCGCTTGGATCAAAGGCCGTTTGTGAAACGCGGACCAGCATCACCCGCCCGTCATGGGGGGGAAGATGGCCACTTCGCGGGCACCCCCCAAGGGCGCATCCAAATCCACCAGGGTCTGATCCACAGCGGCCCGCAAGGCCGCACGGTCTTCGAAGGCGGCGGCGTATTCGGGGCCTTTGGCCACCAATTCATCCATCAAGGCAGATACCGTTGCGGCGGACGTGTCCACCCGGTCGGACCCGTGGCCGATGCGTTCGCGCACCCAGGCAAAATACAAAACGTCGACCTGGGCCATGTCAGTCCCGCAAATGCGGCAGGGCCTTGCGGAAATAATCCCACCCGGTGATGACCGTCAGAACAGCCGCAATCCACAACAGGCTGACCCCCACCCACCAAGTGAACTGCATCCCTGCGTACTGCGTGCGCAGCCCCAAAGGATCGTCGGCCCCGCCGTCCAAAATGGCGTCCACGGTGGCGGCATCCATGCCGAACGACAGCATGCCAAGATTGTGTTCAAACACCCCCACCCCAAACAGGATGGCAATGGCAAACATCTGGGCGGTGGTTTTCCACTTGGCCAGTTGCGTGACTTTCAAAGTGCCCGCCGTGTCCCCCAGAAATTCGCGCAGGCCGGATACGAACACTTCGCGAAACAGGATCAGCGTTGCGGGCAGCAAGATCCAAGGGTTCATGCCCGAAAACCCGGTGATGACGCACAGCGCGATGATCACCATGGCCTTGTCCGCAATGGGGTCCAGCATGGCCCCCAGTTTGCTTTCTTGCTTCCACTTGCGCGCCAGATACCCGTCGATGAAATCGGTGGTGGCGGCCAGCACGAACAGGATCAACGCCGCCCAATCGGCATAGGGCCGGGTGAAATAAAGAAACATCACCGCCACCATGGGGGCGGCGGCCAAACGCACCAGCGTCAAGATATTTGGGATCGTCCACATAGCCTTGTGATAGCCCCGCACCGCACGTCACGCCACCCCCGATCACGGGGATTTGGGGCGTTTCTTTGGGGCAATTTGGCCGTGTCCCAGCGCAGGGCGCGACCTGCGGCCCGCATCATCTGGGGGATGACCCAAAGGTAAACACTACGTGCGCCGCATTCACTTTCCGGAAAATTCACCGAATCTGGACGGGTTTTCAATGGCTTGGCCGAATTTGTTTCGCGTGCGAAACATTTGGGGCGACGGTCAGGCGGCTGTGCCGGATCATTCGTGGAAATAGTCGTACACGATCTTGGCCATGGCCTTGGACACGCCGTCCACCGCTTCCAAATCCGCCAGGTTGGCGTTTGACACGGCCTTGGCGGACCCGAAGTGGGTCATCAACGCTTTCTTGCGTTTGGGCCCCACCCCTTCGATCCCGTCCAGGGGGTTTTTCAGCTGGGCCTTGGCGCGTTTGGCGCGGTGGGTGCCGATGGCAAATCGGTGGGCTTCGTCGCGCATACGCTGCACGAAATACAACACCGGGTCGTTGTGGCGCAGGGCCATCACCGGTTTTCCGGTGCGGTGGAATTCTTCCTTGCCGGCGTCCCGGTCCAGCCCCTTGGCCACCCCCACCATGGGCACGTCGCCCACGCCCCATTCGGTCATAATCTCGCGCACCGCGCTGACTTGGCCCGCGCCCCCGTCGATCAGCAACAGGTCCGGCCAGGCGTCGGTCTTGCGGTCAGGGTCTTCTTTCAGCAGGCGCTTGAAGCGGCGGGTCAGCACCTCTTTCATCATGCCGAAGTCGTCGCCCGGCACCAGGTCTTCGCCCTTGATGTTGAACTTGCGGTACTGCGATTTCAGGAACCCGTCTTCGCCCGCCACGATCATGCCCCCCACGGCATTGGTGCCTTGAATGTGGGAGTTGTCGTAAACTTCCACCCGCTGCGGGATTTTCGGCAGGTCGAATGCTTCCGCCAAGCCCTTTAGCAGTTTCTTCTGGGTGGCCGCTTCGGACATTTTGCGGGCCAGGCTTTCGCGGGCGTTGCGTTTCGCCCCCGTCACCAGTTCCAGCTTTTCGCCCCGCTGCGGCACCAGGATTTCCACCTTGCGGCCCAGCTTTTCGGTCAAGGCGGCCGCCACCAGGTCCGGGTCTTCCACCGCGTGGGACAAGATGATCTGGCGGGCGGGGTCGCGGTTTTGGTAAAACTGCCCCACGAAGGCTTGCATCACTTCGGTTTCAGACACGTCGGCGGCGACGCGGGGGTAATAATCGTGGTTGCCCCAGTTCTGGTTGGCGCGGATGAAGAACACCTGCACGCAGGCTTGCCCGCCGTCCATGTGCAACGCGATGATGTCGCCTTCCGCCACGGTTTGCGGGTTGATGCCCTGGGCCGTTTGCACCTGGGTCATGGCTTTGATCCGGTCGCGCAGGGCGGCGGCGCGTTCGAACTCCATCTCCTCGGACGCTTTTTGCATTTCGGCGGCCAGGGCGGCTTGGATGTCCTTGGTCTTACCCGACAAAAACCGTTCCGCGTCTTTCACCAACTTGGCATAATCGTCCTGGCTGATGTGGCCGACACACGGCGCCGAGCAGCGCTTGATTTGGTATTGCAGGCAGGGGCGCGTGCGGGTCTCAAAGTCGCTGTCGCTGCAGTTTCGCAGCAAGAACACCCGTTGCAGTTGGGACAGCGTTCGGTTCACCGCCCCGGCACTGGCGAAGGGGCCATAGTAGTTGCCTTTCTCGGACTTGGCCCCGCGGTGCTTTTTCACCAGCGGAAAGGCATGGCTGCGACCCACGTGGATGTTGGGAAAGGATTTATCGTCCCGCAGCAGGACATTGTATTTGGGCTTCAGCTGCTTGATCAGGTTTTGTTCCAGCAACAGCGCTTCGGTTTCCGTCTTGGTGGTCAGAAACATCATGCTGGCAGTCTCAGAGATCATCCGGGCGATCCGGCCCGAATGCCCCGTCGGCCGGGCATAGGACGCCACCCGGTTCTTCAGACTGCGCGCCTTGCCCACGTACAGCACCCGGCTTTCGGCGTCCAACATGCGGTACACGCCGGGGCTGCCGTCGATCTGTTTCAGATAGCGCGCGATAATCTGATGCCCCGCTTGCATCCACCAGGTTCCTTTTCCCTTACGTCCGCCGCCGATTCTTAGGTCCGCTGCCCTGAATTGATAATCGTATCAAGGGTTAAGGTATCCACGAAATCTGTGGATAACCCTGGGGAGAGAGTGCCGCCACCGGGGATTTTCCTTTGTTTTTCGTGGCCTTGGCAGAAATGCCTATTTTTTAGGCAGCAACCCAAGGCATTGATTTTATTAGATTCTTTTTTTCCACATCCGCAACCCACTGAAAACACTTAAGATTTTGTGAACGTTTTGTGACGGGCATTCGCGCGGTGCACAACTTTGCCGTCGGGTCACTCTATCCCAAGCACATCCGGGGTCTGCCAGGCCAGATGCTGGCCGCCATCAACGCAGATCACTTGGCCCGTTACTGCCCGCGCATTCAGGAAAAAGCGCAGCGCCCCGGTGATGCCGCCTGGGTCCCCGCCGCGGCCCAAGACCGTGGCGGCGCGTTGGCGACGGAAGTGGTCTTCGGACTGGCGCGCGCCTTGCAGCGTCGGCCCGGGGGCGATGGCATTAACCCGCACATGGGGGGCCAAGGCCTGGGCGGCTGTTTGGGTCAAGGTCCACAGCGCGGTTTTGGCCAGGGTATAGGTCATGAATTCGGGCGTCAGCTTGTTGATCCGCTGATCCACCATGTTCACGATCAACGCCTGCGCCTGCGGTTCACCATTTTCATCAACCACAGCCTCTGGCGCTTGGGCGGCAAAGTCCTGGGTCAGAATGAACGGCGCGCGCAGGTTGCTTTGAAAATGCCGGTCCCAGCTTTCGCGCGTGGCGCTGGCCATATTGTCATATTCGAAGATGGATGCGTTGTTCACCAAGACCGTCAGGTCGCCGCCCAGGGCGTCCCGCGCCCGGTCCACCAGGCCCGCCGTGGCATCGTCGTCCAACAGATCAGCTTGCAGCGCCACGGCCTGGCGCCCTTTGGCCTGGATGTCGGCCACAGTGTCTTGGGCTGCATCTGCAGATCCGGAATAATGCACAGCCACGTCAAAGCCCGCATCCGCCAGGTCCAACGCCATGGCCCGGCCCAAACGGCGCGCGGCCCCTGTCACCAATGCCCGTGCCATCGCTGTGCCCCCTTGGTTACGTCAACAACACAAACAGATAGACGCCATACGCCAAGATCAAGGCCACACCCCATCCCCGCGTGATGGCCATGTTCATGAACACAAACGGGATCAAGATCAGCGACGATCCCAACATGACCCACAGATCAAGGCTGAAGAACGGATGCGGCACGGGCAAGGTGCCAAACAACGCCCCCACGCCCAGGATGCCCAACAGGTTGAACATGTTTGACCCGATGACATTGCCCAAGGCCACGTCCGCTTGGCGGCGGTATGCGGCCATCACGGTGGTGGCCAGTTCGGGCAAGGATGTGCCGATGGCCACCAGGGTTAAGCCGATCACCGCTTCCGACAGGCCGAAGTCCCGGGCGATCAGGACAGAGTTGTGCACCAGAAGTTCCGCCCCCAAGGGCAGTCCGATGATCCCCAGCCCCAAGAACAGGGCAATTTTGCCGCGTGAGATTTTTTCGTCCAGGCCTTCTACATCGTCCGTGTCAACGCTGCCGTTGCGGGCTTGATCGATCAGCATCAGGGTCAGGGCCGCCAGCAGGACCAAACCCTGCCACCAGCTGAACGCGCCGGTAAAGGCCAGGGCGATGAACAGCACGCTGGCCCCGATCATCAGCAAGAACGATCGGCGGGTGTCCACGCTGCGGGTATCCAGACCCGCAAGGATGGCAGGCACCCCCAGCACCAACAGGACATTGGCGGTGTTGGACCCCACCACGTTGCCCACAGCCAGGGTCGGTGCCCCTTCGTAAAGTGCAGACAGAACGATCAACAGTTCCGGGGCCGATGTCCCAAACGCCACGATGGTCAGGCTGACCAACAGGGGCGAAATGCCCGCACGGGTGGCCAGATTGACCGCCCCCTTCACCAGGAAATCGCCCGCAAACAGCAGGATACCCAATCCCAGGATCACCAGAACCCAAGGTAAAATCATGACTTATCTTCCAGGTTGCGGTGGCAATCGCACCGGGGAATTTTCAGTTTGTCGCAGCGTTTGCAGCGGATCCCATCCAGGTACTTCATGCCGGGCAGCGTGCGACTGCCGAACATGGACATCACGGCCATGAAGGCCAAAAACCCAATGATGATTTTCAAAAGCACTGGGGGTCAGATCCCAAACCGGCCAAAGGCCGCGCGTTCTTCCAGGCTGTGGACCGCATCGTCCACCACGGCCAAGCCAAGCCGGGACGCGATGCCCTTCTTTTGGCCGAAAACCTTGAAGCGCACTTTGTCGCCGAAGACGTCTTTCATTTTGGGGACCAGGTGCCCGATACCATCGGCCAGCCCGTCGTCCACGGCCCGTTGACCCACCCAGATTTCGCCGGTGAACAGGTCACGGTCCGCCAGCTTGTCGCCCCGGCGGGCGGTGATGTGGGTTTTGAACACCGCGTGGATGTCTTCCAGAATGCCCTTCAGGCGTTCCACGTCTTCTGGGTTTTCGGGGCGGAAGGGGTCCAGTTGCGATTTGGATGTGCCGGCGGTGTAGACGCGCCGTTCGATGCCGTACCGTTCGATCAGCTCGTGCAGGCCAAACCCGGCCGAGATCACCCCGATGGACCCTGTGACCGACGACGGGTCCACGTAAATTTCATCGGCTGCGGCGGCCAGCCAGTATCCGCCCGATGCGGCCACATCTTCCACGAAGGCATAGACGGGAATTTCTTTTTCGTCCGCCAGCCGCCGAATGCGCGACCCGATCAGCGACGATTGCACCGGGCTGCCGCCGGGCGAATTGATCACCAGGGCCACAGCGTCGGGTTTACGGGCAAAGGCCTTTTCCAACAGCGGTGCCACGGATTGGTCGTTCATGCCACGACCGGTGGCGATCATCCCCGACAGGCGCACAACGCTGACCTGGGGTTTGGGTTTGCGAAACGGGATGCGGAACTTCATCCGCTGGACTTAGGGGCCTAGGCCCGGATTTTCCACCCGGTTTTGAAAATCCACCAGACAAAGGCCAAACAAATCACCGTAAACAGCCCGATTGCCCCCAATGACGCCAAAACCGGCACGTCTGCCGTGCCAAAGAACGACCACCGAAAGCCCGACACCAGATACACCACCGGGTTGAACAACGTGACCGTCTGCCAAAACGGCGGCAGCATAGAGATGGAATAAAACGATCCCCCCAGGAACACCAAGGGTGTGACCACCAGCAAGGGCACCAGTTGCAACTGCTCAAAATTCCCCGCCCAGATGCCCAGGATAAATCCCAACAGGGCAAACGACAGGCAGGTCAAGGTCAGGAAGGCAAACATCATCAGCGGGTTCTGGATGGTGATGTCCACAAAGAAGAACGATGTGGTCAGGATCACCATGCCGATGATGAACGCCTTGGTGGCCGCAGCGCCGACGTATCCGATCACGATTTCAAGGAAACTGATGGGGGCGGACAGAAGTTCATAGATCGTGCCGATGAACTTGGGGAAGTATATCCCGAAGCTGGCGTTCGATGTGGCCTGGGTCATGACGGTCAACATGATCAGACCGGGGACGATGAACGCGCCGTAACTGACGCCTTCCACTTCTTCGATCCGGCTGCCGATGGCCGATCCGAACACGATGAAATACAGCGACGTGGACAGCACCGGCGAAATGAAGGACTGCGCGATGGTGCGAAAGAACCGCCCCATTTCAGAGATATAGATCACACGAACGGCTTGGATGTTCATGCCGCATCCCCCTGTACCAGGCCCACAAAGATTTCTTCCAGGGACGATTGATCGGTTTTCACATCGCGCAGCACCAACCCGGCCTTGGCGATGTCCGCCAACAGGGCCGTGATGCCCGTGCGATCGGCGTTGGTGTCATAGGTGTATTTCAGCGACAGACCGTCCGCCCCGCGTTCCAAATTGTAATCCGCCAGGGCTGCGGGAATGTCCGCCACCGGGTCCGCCAATTCCACGGTCAGGTGCTTTTTGCCCATGCGGGCCATCAGCGTGTCTTTGTCTTCCACCAACAGGATTTCCCCGTTGTTGATCACACCGATGCGGTCAGCGATGGCCTCCGCCTCCTCGATGTAATGGGTGGTCAGGATGATCGTGACCCCCTGGCGCTTCAGTTCCGCCACCACGTCCCACATGTCCTTGCGCAATTCCACGTCCACACCCGCGGTGGGTTCGTCCAGAAACAAGACGCGCGGTTCGTGGGACAGGGCCTTGGCGATCAGCACCCGGCGCTTCATGCCCCCCGACAACATCATCACGCGGTTGTCCATCTTGTCCGCCAGGGACAGCGTGTTCAGCACGCTTTCGACATAGGGCCGGTTCTTCTTTTTGCCGAACAAACCGCGCGAAAAGCTGACCGTGTCGATCACTTTTTCAAACGGTTCCAGGTTAATTTCCTGGGGCACCAGGCCGATCATCTGCCGCGCGGTGCGATAGTCGCGCTGAATGTCGTGCCCCCCCACGGTGATGGATCCCGACGACATGGTGGTGATGCCGCAGATGGTGGAAATCAGCGTGGTCTTGCCCGCCCCATTGGGCCCCAGCAGGGCGATGATTTCGCCTTCTTCGATGTCCAGGCTGACGCCCTTCAGGGCCTGAAAGCCCCCGTCATAGGTCTTGGTGACATTTTTGACTGAAACAATCGCCGCCATCTGGCCATCCCCCGAAACGCAGGGGCAATATGTGTCACCCCACCCGGTCCCCTGCAAGGGGGATCAGCGCGAAAAGATAATCGGGAACCAGTCTTCGCGCAGCCGCTGGCCGTCCACCATATCGTGGCCCGGAAACGGCGGCGATGTGGGACCAGGGCGCTGAACATACCGCGCATCGTCCCCCACCAGCCGCAGCGAAAACGCCCGCCGCCGGGTGGTGGCTGTGTTGCCCCGCGCCCCGTGCAGGGTGTGATAGTGGAACGCCACGGCATCGCCAGGTTCCATGGCCCATTCGCGGATGTCCATGCCTTCTGCATCGGGGTCCGGCACCGGCATATAATCTTCTGGATTGGGGTAAAAATCTTCTTCCGACAGCCAGCGGGTGGGCAACACGGGCTTGGCCCATTTGTGCGACCCCGCCACGCACCGCAGCGATGCATCGGTCACCGGGTCCAGGGGCGACCAAAAGCTGACGGTGTGCTGGCCTTCGACGAAATAATATGGCCCGTCCGAATGCCACGGCGTGGCCTTGGATGTGCCCGGTTCCTTCACCAAAACATGGTCGTGAAACATCTGCACCTGGGACGATCCCATCAAATCGGCAGCCACTTCGGCGGCGGGGGATTGGGCAATCACGTCTTGGAACGCCGCGATCCGCGTCCAGTTGCAGTAATCATCGAAAAACCGCCCGCCTTCGCCGTCCTTCAAGTTTTCGGCGGCATAGGGGCCTGGGGCATCCATGTTTTCCGCCACGCCGTCGCGCAGCGCCTCCACATGGTCTGCAAACAGCCCGCGGATCAGGACAACACCGTCACGCTGGAAGGCTTCGATGTGGTCTTGGCTGATCAACGAATGGGGCATGGCGGTCGTCCTGTGGTGCGCCTGCATTTTTCGCAAGGGGCCACAAAGTGCAAGCCCTTTACCGGGGCAATGCCGCCGCCGCGCGGGCCAGGGCTTCGATGCCCGCCCAATCGCCCGCGTCCATCATGGCCTGGCTGGCGACCCAACTGCCCCCAGCACACACCACGTTTTTCAGGGCCAAATAGTCCGGCGCGTTGTCCGGACTGACACCCCCAGTGGGACACCACTGAATGTCTGGCAGGGGTGACGCAAACGCCCCCAACGCCTTGGCCCCGCCGGACGCTTCTGCGGGAAAGAATTTCAACACCTGTAACCCCAGGTCCGCCAGGCGCATCGCCTCGGTCGCGGTGGCGGCGCCGGGCAAGAATGGCAGACGCGCAGCCTCGCAAGCGCCCAACAACACATCCGTGGCCCCGGGTGACACGCCGAAGGTGGCCCCCGCATCCTGCGCCGCTTTGACATCGGCGGCGGTACGCAGGGTCCCTGCCCCCACCATGGCCCCGGGCACCTTGGCCATTTCCGCGATGGCCGCCAGGGCACAATCGGTGCGCAAGGTCACTTCCAAGGCGGGCAATCCCCCAGCCACCAAGGCTTCGGCCAAGGGGCGGGCATGGGCCAGGTCTTTGATGACGATCACTGGGATGATCGGGGCCGCGTCGCACACGGCTTTCACTTCGGCATTCATCGGCATGATCTTGATCCTTTATACCACCACGCCCGCACCGGTCGTGGCATCCCCGGCCCGACGGCGAAACGCTGAAAACAATTCGCGCCCCAGGCCCACTTCATTGGCGGTCAAATCCACCGTTGGCATGGTGCGGTCCAGCCAGCCTTCGGTCAGGTTGTCCAACGTGCCCGCCTGGGCATCCACCCGCAGCAGATCGCCGTCTTGCACCAGGGCCAAGGGCCCGCCGTCGGCTGCTTCGGGTGACACATGGATGGCCGCAGGCACTTTGCCCGATGCGCCGGACATGCGCCCGTCGGTCACCAGCGCCACCTGGTGGCCCCGGTCCTGCAACACCGTCAGACACGGGGTCAGGTTGTGCAATTCGGGCATGCCGTTGGCCGTGGGCCCCTGGTACCGGACCACCACCACCACGTCGCGGTTCAACTGCCCGGCTTGGAAGGCGGCCTTTACGCTGGCCTGGTCGTGAAACACTGCGGCGGGCGCTTCGATCACGCGGTTGTCTTCGGCCACGGCGGCGACTTTCATCACCCCTTCGCCCAAGTCCCCCGTCATGCGCACGATCCCGCCCGACGGTTGGAACGGGTCTTTGCAGGGGCGCAGGATTTTGTCGTTCAAGCTGTCGGTGGCCCCAGGTGCGAAGATGACCTTGCTGTCTTCCAACTTGGCTTCGGACCGGTACAGATCCAATCCGTCGCCTGCCACAGTCACAACATCTTCGTGCAACAACCCGTTGTCCAACAGCTGGCCGATTAAAAAGCCAAGACCGCCCGCGGCATGGAAATGGTTCACGTCCGCCATCCCGTTGGGATAGACTTTGGTCATCAAGGGCACAGCCGCCGAAATATCGGCGAAGTCTTCCATCGTCAGCACAATCCCAGCGGCGCGGGCCATGGCGGGCAGGTGCAGGATCAGGTTCGTGGACCCGCCCGTGGCCATCAGCCCCACCATGCCGTTCACAAACGCCTTTTCATCCAGGACCCGGGCGGCGGGGCGAAAATCATTGCCCAGGGCGGTGATTTGGGCGGCGCGTTGGGCGATGTGGCGGGTCAGCGCGTCGCGCAAGGGCGTGCCTGGGTTCACGAACGATGACCCGGGCAGGTGCAGCCCCATGAATTCCATCAGCATCTGGTTGGTGTTTGCGGTGCCGTAAAATGTGCAGGTGCCCGGCCCGTGATAGCTGGCCATTTCGGCGGCCATCAACGCATCGCGGTCGCAATCGCCCGACGCGAATTTCTTGCGCACCGCGGCCTTTTCGTCGTTGGGCAAGCCGCTGACCATGGGGCCAGCAGGCACAAAAATCGCAGGGATATGGCCAAAGGTGGCAGCGGCGATGATCAACCCCGGCACGATCTTGTCGCAGACGCCCAAGAACAGCGCCGCGTCAAACGTGTTGTGGGACAGCCCCACGCCCGCTGCCAGGGCAATCACGTCGCGCGAAAACAACGACAGTTCCATCCCGGTCTGGCCTTGGGTCACCCCATCGCACATGGCGGGCACGCCGCCCGCGACTTGGGCCGTGGCCCCCACGTCGCGCAGGGCCTCTTTGATGGTGTCGGGGTAATCTTTGAACGGTTGGTGGGCGGACAGCATGTCATTGTACGCTGTGACAATCCCCACATTGGGCGCGCGTTCTGCCACCAGCGCGTCCTTGTCGCCCCCCATGGCGGCATAGGCGTGGGCCTGGTTGCCGCAGGTCAAATGCGCCCGGCGCGGTCCATCTGCCGCCGCTGCTTCGATCTTGGACAGATAGGCCGCACGGCTGGGCTTGGAACGTTCAACGATGCGGTCCGTGATGGCTGCAAGCGCGCGGCTGGTCATGGGTGGTCCTTTGCATAGGGCGTTGGTTGCGCGCATTGTTAACGCTAACAGTCGCCGCCTGCAATCACCCACCCAACAAAAAACCCCCACACCGAAGTGAAGGGGTTTTTGGTTGCGGGAGTAGGATTTGAACCTACGACCTTCAGGTTATGAGCCTGACGAGCTACCGGGCTGCTCCATCCCGCGCCAAGTTCGGATCAGATACGGTTCCGCTTCTGAGTCTGCAAGGCCCAACTGCGCAAATCCGTAAGTTTTTCAAAGCACCTGACAGGTGGGGCAGTGATACAGCGTGCGGGTGGACAGCTTGGATTTCACCACGTCCCCGTCGCAGCGCGGACAGGTGGGTTGCGCAAAGATGTTGGTGCGTTCGCCGATCTGCTGGCCTGCTTTGGGTAAATCCCCATTGGTGATGATGGAATTATATTCCACCCCCACCTGCAGCAACGCGCGCATTTCGTCCCACAGACTGCGCAGTTTGGCGGTGTCCAGGTCCATGCCGCGCGTCATGGGGTTGATCCGTTGCAGCCACAAAATTTCAGCCCGGTAAATGTTGCCGATGCCCGATATCACCTTCTGGTCCATCAACAGGCGGGCGATGGGGGCTTTGCTTTTCTGGATGCGGGCGATGGCCCGGTCAGGGTCCGGTGTGTCGGACAAAAGATCGGGCCCATACCGCAGTTTGAAGGCGTCCATGGTGGCGCTGTCCAAAACTTCGCACGTGTTGGGGCCGATGATGTCCACCGTGTGGGTCGCGCTTTCCAGACGGGCGCGGGTGACTTCGCGCGGGGGATCGGCGGGCTGGGGCGTACACACGAAATACCCCCCAAGTCCCAAATGCACGTGCAGGGTTTTACCGTTGTCAAAATGATAAAGAAGGTGCTTGCCCACAGCACCCGTGGTGGAACAAACCGCCCCGTCGATCTGCGCCGCCCCTTCGGCAAATCGCCCTTGGGGTGACATGACCGCCACCCGTTGCCCGCCAATCATGGCGCGATGGTCGCGCGCGGCGCGGTGTATGGTGTGGCCTTCGGGCATGGCGGCGTCCCCAATGTTCTGCAGCCCCCCAAAGATAGCGCCGATTGGGCCGACCGAAAGGGCGAAGTGTCAGAGTTTGAGAAAGCCCTGGTCGATCATCGCTTGGACCGTGCGGGTGCCGTATTCTTCGTTGCCGTGCCCGCCGTCATCTTCCAAATACTTTGGGTCCACCAGTCCGGTTTTGGGATCGGTCATGTCGTCCACGCCTGGAAACACCCGGGTGCCTTGCGCTTCCAGCCGACCGGCAATCATGGCCGCCAAACCGTCCACGACAGGTTCATTGGCCTTTTTGGCCAGGGGCTGCTTGATCATGGTCAGATCGGTGTTCTTGGCGATGGCCGCTGCGATATCCAAGATCGGCCCCCGCTTTTCCGTCACGTAATCTTCGGCATAATCTTGGGAAAATACGGCATCAGCGGCGTGATCAAAGCTGAACCCGGGCTGGGTGGAAAAATGCTGGCGCTGTACAATCATGCCGATGGACAGACGCCCCAAATGGAACCCGAAGCTGCCCAGAACGGGCACGCCTGGATCGGTCAGGTCCGTTACGTTCAGCGCCTGCGCCGCCGTTTCGATTTGGGCTGACATGCGCGGACGGTGCAGGGCCTGAATGCCGTGCGCGCCCCCCAAAGAAATGACATTGTCATTCCAATGCAGCCCCCCGATCCACGCGTGGACCGCGCGTATTCCCAGGGCATCGCACCCCATTTTCAGCGTCAAAGTGTGGCTGTCGCCCAGGATCAAAACTTGCGGGGTGTCAGCCATCGGATTGGGCCTCCAGCGCCATTTCTTCACAGACCAAATCTTCCTTGGCCAATTCCGCCTCTAACGCTTTGCTGCGGGCGTCTTTCGCTGCGGGCTTTTGCGGTGCTTGTGCCGCGGAACCGGTTTCGTCACCGCCCAGGCCCTTAAAGAAATGGCCCATCACCACATCCACACCCGGCAATTCGACAGACCGCAAATTGGGGGCAAAAAATGCGCTGCGGGTGGGGGCCCCCACGATCAATTCATAACTGGGAAAATAATCGACATAGCTGACTTGCGCGGCCATCTGTCCGGCCAAGGCGCGCAGGACAGATTTGGAATACTGCGTGGCCAACAGCACGTGCTGGCCCGACGCCGTGGCGGTCAGGGGCACAGGGGATACCGTCAGCAACACCTTCACCCGTTTGTTCAAACGCCGCAGCGCATTCAGCGACCGGGTCAGCGCGCGTTCGTTTTGTTGGAAGGTATAGTTCTTGAACACGTGCAATTTGGGGTCGAAGCTGCCCGCGTTGGTGCCGGGACACATGGCATAGACCTGGCCTGTTTCGGCGTGTTCCCACCCTTCGGTCAGGCCCATGGTGAAGACAAATACATCGGATTTTTGCACCGTCCGTCGGAACGCCCGCACCGTGGATTGCAGGCTGAGACGGCATTCATCTTCCGTGGCAAAGCCGTTTGGTTCGATCATGGGGCGCAGGCTGTCGCGAAACCGGCCGTCGTTTTCCCATATCTCTATGTCAGCGATTTGATCTTCATTTTCCGCCAGCGTCAGCCAGGTCATCAACTGTCGCGCGGTATAGATGTTGGCCGTCCGCGACGAAAAAATGTTGTAGTTATATTTACGCGCCAACGCATCTGACGCATCGCCGGGGGCGGGTTCTTCATTCACCCAATTGCCGTCGCGCGCCAACAGGGCGCGGCTGATGTGCTGGGCAAAGCAAGATCCATAGGTGGCAAAGGCGCTGTTGGCGCTGATGTCCCACTTCTTGGTCCACAAATCTTGCAGGCCGTACACCCCCTTATCCGCCACAGCTTTGCGCCAGAAGGCGCGTTCGGGAAGACTGCGGTACGGGTTGTCTGCGGACATGGGACGCTCCGATTGTTGCCGGTTTTGTTCGGGCCTTCGGCGCGGGGCCGGGTCCCTTGTTTCAAACCTACTGCCATGCTGTCGGCAAGGCATTTGTTGCGCGAAGCGAAACAATCGGCGGATTTCCGTTGGTTCTTGGGGAAATCGTGGGGTCAGCTGGGGCTGAAATTCAGACGGAAGACACAAAAAAAGGGCCGCAAAAGCGACCCGTTCGTTGTTTTCCATCGTCGAGAGATACACTCAGAACTCATTAGGTTTGGCGATGACCTACTCTCCCACACCTTAAGATGCAGTACCATCGGCGCTACCGTGCTTAACGGCCGGGTTCGGGATGGAGCCGGGTGTTTCACTGGCGCTATGATCACCAAACCAAAAGAATTCTGAGTTCCAAATCAGGTACATGTATCGTGGTGTATATGGCTTTGATCATAGAGGGCTGTACCAGCCTTCTACTGGATCAAATCAAGCCTATCGGACCATTAGTACCAGTCAGCTGAGTACGTTACCGCACTTACACCTCTGGCCTATCGACGAGGTAGTCTACCTCGGTCCTCAGGGATACCTTGTTTTGAGGGGGGCTTCCCGCTTAGATGCCTTCAGCGGTTATCCTGTCCGATCATAGCTACCCTGCACTGCCGTTGGCACGACAACAGGTCCACCAGTGGATCGTTCACCCCGGTCCTCTCGTACTAGGGGCAACTCCTCTCAAGTATCCTACACCCACGGAAGATAGGGACCGAACTGTCTCACGACGTTCTAAACCCAGCTCACGTACCTCTTTAAATGGCGAACAGCCATACCCTTGGGACCTGCTCCAGCCCCAGGATGAGATGAGCCGACATCGAGGTGCCAAACGGTGCCGTCGATATGGACTCTTGGGCACCATCAGCCTGTTATCCCCGGCGTACCTTTTATCCGTTGAGCGATGGCCCTTCCACTCGGGACCACCGGATCACTATGGCCGACTTTCGTCTCTGCTCGACTTGTCAGTCTCGCAGTCAGGCTGGCTTATGCCATTGCACTCAACGAGCGATTTCCGACCGCTCTGAGCCAACCTTCGCGCGCCTCCGTTACTGTTTAGGAGGCGACCGCCCCAGTCAAACTACCCACCACGCAGGGTCCCGGATCCGGATAACGGACCGCGGTTAGACATCAAGCAGAATAAGGGTGGTATCTCAAGGGAGGCTCCACCGAGACTGGCGTCCTGGTTTCAAAGCCCACCACCTATCCTGCACATGCATGGCCTGATGCCAGTGTGAAGCTGTAGTAAAGGTGCACGGGGTCTTTCCGTCTAACCGCGGGAAGCCTGCATCTTGACAGGCAATTCAATTTCGCTGAGTCTATGTTGGAGACAGTGGGGAAGTCGTTACGCCATTCGTGCAGGTCGGAACTTACCCGACAAGGAATTTCG
>JAHDDS010000077.1 GCA_020629235.1 Planktomarina sp. | reverse complement strand
CGAACCGGTGTACACGGATTTGCAATCCGCTGCGTCACCACTCCGCCAACTCGCCGCTCACCGTGTGGTGCAGGGGACCTAGACCAGGGTTGGGCGGCTTGCAAGGGGGGCGGGGGCCTGGGGCAAGGTTTCGTATACCTTTTCTTGACAGGGTGGTGCGGCGCGGGGCGTGGGAAAAATGCTGGCGCAGGCCCGGGCGGGATGCGCTTTTGGGCTTGGA
This sequence comes from Planktomarina sp., assembly GCA_020629235.1. GTDB lineage: Bacteria > Pseudomonadota > Alphaproteobacteria > Rhodobacterales > Rhodobacteraceae > Planktomarina. Next base: position 9,349 of record JAHDDS010000077.1, on the reverse strand, counting down.
CCTTTGGGGGCAGTCGCTCTACACTCTGATCAACGCCGGTCGCTGCTTTCCCCGGCAAAGGACAACGCATGACATTCTTTTCCAAATCTTTACGCCTTGCCGCCGCCGTGGCCCTGATCAGCGCCGCGCCTTTGGCGGCGTCGGCTGAAACCCTGAAGGACGCGCTGCGCAGCGCCTATGGCCACAGCGGATTGCTGCAACAAAACCGCGCGCTTTTGCGGGCCGCTGACGAAGATGTGGCCCAAGCGGTGGCCCGTTTGCGCCCGGTGATCACTTGGGCGGCGCGGTACAATTATTCCACCGGCGCGTCGTCGCGGCGGTATTTCGATGCGGAAGTGGGCCTAAGCTGGGAAATCTATGACTTTGGGCGGCGCGAATTGAACATTGCGGCGGTCAAGGAACGGGTGCTGGCCACCCGGGCGCGCCTGGTGGGGATCGAACAAGACGTGCTGTTGCGCGCGGCCAATGCGTATTTCGATTACCGCCAAGCGGTGGATGCGCGTGCGCTGCGCCGGTCCAACGTCCAGCTGATCCGCAAAGAATTGCAAGCGGCCCGCGACCGGTTTGACGTGGGCGAAATCACCCGCACCGACGTGTCCTTGGCCGAAGCGCGCCTGGCATCTGCGCGCGCCGCCGAAGCGGGGGCCGACGGGCAAGTTCAACGGGCTGTGGCGGAATTTGTCGCTGCCGTGGGGCGCAAACCGCAGTCGCCCAAATCGGCGAAATCCCTGCCGCGCATCCCAAAATCCACCAAAAGCGCGGTGAACACCGCCCGGCGGCAGCACCCCGCCCTGGTGGAAGTGGGCCACGCCATCAATGAAGCCGAACTGGTGTTGCGCCAAACCAAACTGTCCAAACGCCCCATCATCCGGGTGATCGCGGGCGTGTCCACGGACACCCTGGCCGCCAATGGCAACGGGGCCACGCTGTCGGGGCGGTTGGAAGCGTCCGGCACGATTTACCAGGGCGGGCAGCTGGCGTCGTTGACGCGCCAAGCCGCCGCCCGCCGGGATGCCGCGCGCGCGCAGTTGCACACCACGCGCCACGGGATCGATCAAGGGGTACAGATCGCCTATGCCAACTTGGGCGTTGCCCGCGCCACCCGCAAAGCGGCCAACCAGCAGATCAAAGCCGCCGATGTGGCCTTTCGCGGCGTGCGCGAAGAAGCCACCTTGGGCGCGCGCACAACATTGGACGTGCTGAACGCAGAACAAGAACTGCTGGATGCGCGCACCAACCGCGTGTCGGCGGTGGTGGACGAACAGAAGGCGGCCTATGCCATCCTGGCGGCCATGGGGCAGATGACGGCCACATCTTTGCGGCTGGGGGTCAAAACCTATGACCCCACGGAATACTACAATTTGGTGAAAACCGCCCCCACCCAGAAATCCAAACAGGGCAAAGCCCTGGACCGGATCATCAATAAAGTCGCAAATGGAAACTAACTGTTTTCGTTTTTCTTGAGATCGCGGTCGGCCTTCGTTACACTTGCCGCCAGAGCAGTGGGAATACATGATGGCCGATCGCGTTGAACAGAACGCTGACCTGGAAGACGTGTTGAGTTCAATTCGTCGTCTGGTGTCGCAAAATTCCAACCCGCAAGAGGTGGCAGCCCTGGTGCTGACCGAGGCGGAGCGTGTGTCAGACGAAGATGTTTTGCAGCCCGCGCCGCAACCCGCAGCGCCGCATCCCACGTCTTATGGCACCGCACCAACCCCACCGCGGGCAGAGCCGATCCCCCCGCAGCCGCAGCCCGTTTTTGACGACGTTGCGTTTGAAACCGAAGAAGCCGCCAAGGTGGACGAAGCCCTGTCCCAAGTGGACGCCACCCCATCGGAATTGGACCTGGGCGGCATGCCCGATCCTGCCAGCTTTGCCGCGCCGCCCATGGGGGCAGGGGGCAGTGCCGGGGCAGGGATGTCGTCTGCCCAATCGGCGGCCCCCATCGACATGGACAACTTGCGCGAAATCGTCACCGACATCGTCCGCGAAGAACTGCGCGGCCCCCTGGGCCAAAAAATCACCCGCAACGTCCGCAAACTGGTGCGCCAGGAAATCCAGCGGGCGATGAACGTGAAAGCGCTGGATTAAGGCCGGGTTTGGTAGGGGGCTTTGGCTGGTGGGTTGCACCCACCCTACGGCTTTTGTTTCCGATGGGTCAGGCGCAGGCATCGGCACCAACTCAGTTCAATAAGTCCATAGTCTTCGGCCCGCCAAGGTGGATGTCCTTGAAACGGTTGTGTTCGCAACCAAGGGCGCGTCCAAATTTGCGGTTTGTCTTTTTCAATTCACGTTCAAACCCGCAAACGTAGGGTGGGTGAAACCCACCGCAACTCTCTACACCCCCGCCGCCAAATCCAACACCGCGTCCAAATCCAAATGCGCCTCCATATGCGCGGCCAGGGCGTCCAACGTGGCGTCCACCCGCGCGGCATAGCTTTCGCCCGCGCTGGAAATGCCAAGCCCGGCCATGAAATCCGCGCGAAACTGGTCTGCGGTGAACAGGCCGTGCAGGTAACAGCCCCGGATGCGGCCCGACGGGTCGGCGGCGCCTTCTGCGCGGCCCGCGATGTCCAGCCACGCCCGGGCGCAATCGGGGCCGGTGGTTTGGCCCTTGTGGATTTCATACCCCTGCAAGGGCGCGCCGGTGGCGGTGTATGTGGCGTCGCTTAGGCGCAGGGTTTTCTGCGCGCCCATGGTGGTTTCAACGTCCAGATACCCCAGCCCATCCACCCGGCGGGGCGGCCCTTCGATGCCCATCGGGTCGTCGATGGTTTTGCCCAACATCTGATACCCGCCGCAAATCCCCAAGACGTGCCCGCCGCGCCGGATGTGGCCCGCCAGGTCCACGTCCCAGCCCTGGGCGCGCAAATGCGCCAGGTCGTCGATGGTGGATTTGCTGCCCGCCAGGATCACCAGGGTGGCGTCGCCGGGCAGGGGGCGGCCAGCTTCCACCACTTCCACCGTCACACCGGGTTCCGCCACCAGGGGGTCCAGATCGTCGAAGTTCGAAATCCGCCCCAAGCGCGGCACGGCGATCTTCACGTCGCCGCCGGGGCGGGTGGCGATGTCCATGATGTCTTCCGCCGGAAGCCGCCAGGCGTCGGCGAACCAGGGCAGAATGCCGATGTCGCGCCAGCCGGTTTGGCGCCCAATTTCCAAGGCCCCATCGGCAAACAGGGTGGGGTCGCCGCGAAACTTGTTGATGGCAAAGCCTTGAATGCGGGCACGATCATCCGGCGGCAGGATCACATGGGTGCCCACCATCTGGGCGATGACGCCGCCCCGGTCGATGTCCCCCACCAGCACCACGGGCACGCCTGCGGCTTCGGCAAAGCCCATATTGGCGATGTCGCCTGCGCGCAGGTTCACCTCTGCCGGGCTGCCGGCCCCTTCCACCAGCACCAGGTCCACGCCATCGGCCAGACGGTGGAAACTTTCCAACACCCGGGGCATTAAGCTGGGCTTCAGCTTGGCATAGTCGCGCGCCTTCACCGTGGTCAGCCGCTGGCCCTGGACCACCACTTGCGCCCCCACATCGGTTTCGGGCTTCAGCAGCACGGGGTTCATATCCACCACCGGGTCCAGCCCGCAGGCCAGGGCTTGCAACGCCTGCGCCCGGCCAATTTCGCCCCCGTCCACGGTGACGGCGGCGTTGTTGGACATGTTTTGCGGCTTGAACGGGGCCACAGACAGCCCGCGCGCGCGAAACGCCCGCGCCAGCCCGGCCACAAACAGCGATTTGCCCACGTTGGACCCGGCCCCTTGGATCATCAGTGCTTTGGTCATTGAATGCCCCTTTGCCCCTGTTTACCAATTGCGCAAAGGGGAACCACCATGAACACGCCCGCCCACCTGATTTTTGCGGCAACGGCCTTTGGGGGCAAGACCGACAGGCGCGTCTTGGGGGCCGCGGTGCTGGGGGGCTTTCTGCCCGATCTGTCGCTCTATGCCCTGGCGGGGTGGGAGTTGTTGGTAAAAGATACGTCCCCCCAGGTGGTGTTTGACGTGCTGTATTTTTCGGACCTGTGGCAGCAGATCTTCGCCATCGACAATTCGTTCGTGCTGTGGGGCATCGCCCTGGCGGTGGCGTGGTGGGCCGGGGCTGTGCCTGCCATGGCGCTGTGCGCGGGGGCCCTGTTGCACATCGCGTTTGATTTGCCGCTGCACGGCGAAGACGCGCGGATGCACTTTTGGCCCATCACAGACTGGAAGTATTTTTCGCCCTTCAGTTATTGGGACCGATCCGCAGGGGCGCTGTGGATCGGGGCGCTGGAAACTGGGGCCACGCTGATTATGACCGTGCTGCTGTGGCGCTGGTGGCCCAGCTGGGCCTGGCGGGCGTTTTTCGGCGTCTTGGCGGGGCTGCAACTGGCCACGTCCAGCGTTTGGAGCTTCGTGTTCCAGGGGTAAGCTGGCACAGCCCACAAAAAAACGCGCCCCGGGTGGGACGCGCTTTTCATAACTTGATTTGGACCAGGTGGCTTACGCGGCTTCTGCCTGCGCGGCCTGGCGGCGTTCGCTTTCTTCGCGCGACAGGGCGACGGATGTCCGCACGCCTTTGGACACGAAGTCCATCAATCCGGTCACAACCCGTTCGTTGGGATCAATCCCTGCGCAGGACAGCACTTCGCGTCCGTCCCGGGACCGTGCCCAGCGGGCGATCTGTTCGGGGCCATTGCCATATTTCTTGTCGTCCGCGATGGCATCATCCAACGCAGCCAACACAACGGCGGCAAACAACTTACGGGCACGGTTGCCCTGTTCGTTATTGAAGGCGTTTCCGTTGACAAAATCTTTCATCACGCTCTCCTCTTTCGTCGCTTCTGCTCTTGCACTTTCTAATCGTCAGGGACGTATGACTCATATTCACCGATTCGGGGGAGCATTATTTGCATACCTGTCATGCATATCGCGCATGCCTTATCGATGATTTGAACCAAATACCCCCGGTTGTCACGCTAACACTGTCCAGATATAGGGGCCGTCAACAATCCTTCAACCTTTTGCCATGGTTTTGCCACATGCCTAAAATTAACGGAAACGAGATCAAGATCGGGAATGTCCTGGAACACAACGGCGGTCTGTGGAGCGCGGTAAAGGTGGACCACGTCAAACCCGGCAAGGGCGGCGCTTTCGCCCAGGTGGAACTGCGCAACCTGCGCAACGGGTCCAAGCTGAACGAACGCTTCCGGTCCGCCGACAAAGTCGAAAAGGTGCGCCTGGAACAAAAAGACCAGCAATTCTTGTATGAAAATGACGGGATGTTGGTGTTCATGGACATGGAAACCTATGAACAGATCGAACTGTCAGCCGAAATCCTGGGCGACCGCCGCCCGTTTTTGCAAGACGGCATGACCGTGCAGATCGAATACCACGAGGCAGAGGCCCTGTCGGCCCAAGTCCCCCAGAAAGTCACCTGCAAGATCGTGGAAACAGAACCGGTGGTGAAGGGCCAAACGGCCGCCAACAGCTTCAAGCCCGCGATCCTGGACAACGGCATCAAAGTCATGGTGCCCCCGTTTGTGGGCCAGGACGAGATGATCGTGGTGAACACCGAAACGATGGAATATTCTGAGAGGGCTTAGGCGCTTTGAGAAGTGCACAGGGACGCGTCCGGCACGGCGGGGTGGAAGCAACGCGCCCGCCCCGGGGGGACGGGCGCGGCCCGGTCTGTCGACCGGGAGGTGCTTTAATCTCAAGGCCCGGGTATCGATTGATTATCCCTCGTAAGTGACCCCAGCATCCCCCGCCATCATCCCATCGCCCGCGCGGTCAAACCGCAGGTACGCAATCGCGTGCCCCCCGGCTTGGGTGTACAGCGTGCCCACCGTCTTGCCGTCGCGCGTGATCTGCGTGCCCACAGGCGCAGACCCGTCCACCGCCACGCGCGCCAGGCCTTTGCGCAATTCCGTCTTGTGCTTCATCCGCGCCGTCACTTCTTGGCCCACGTAACAGCCTTTGCGGAAATCCACGCCCCCCAGACGTTCAAACCCCGCTTCCAAGATGTATGTGTCCGCCGTCAGTTCCACGCCCGTTTCGGGGATCAGATGCGCCACGCGCAGGGCGTCCCAGTCCGCAGGATGGCCCGCCGCATCGCCGTATTGCCGCCACACCAGATCCGGCAGGCGCGGGTCGGGCAGGGCACCGTCTGGGGCGGGCCCTGTGCCCACCAAAACCTGCAGCGGGCTTTGGGCAATGGCCACATCAGCGCGCAGTTTGTACATCCCCAAGCGCTGGGCCAACGCGGCGGCGTGGGGGGCGGCCACATCCAGCAACACCCCGTCGTCAGACCCCACCACGAAGAAATCCACCAGGAATTTCCCCTGGGGCGTCAGCAGGGCGGCATAGGTGATGTCGCCACTTAATACATCGTTGGTGATTAAATTTTGGAGAAAACCCCCAACATCGGCCCCGGTCAGGTGCAAAATGGTGCGCGGCGCGTGGGTCATGGGCTTTCCTTTCGTCGTCCCCCCCATATACGGTTGGCCCAACCTATGACCAGGGGGGGCCATGCCCGCACCGATCTCTGTCATTATTCCGACGCTGAATGCCGCTGCCGGATTGCCCGGCTGTTTTGCCAGCCTGATGGACGGGCTGGACGCCGATATGATCCGCGAAGTGGTGGTGGTGGACGCAGGGTCGTCTGACGCCACGCTGACCATCGCCGACGGCTGGGGGGCGGACATCATCACCGTCGCGGCCCCGTCGCGGGGCGCGCAACTGCGGGCCGGGGCCGATGCGGCGCGCGGCGATTACCTGCTGTTTTTGCATGCCGACACCCAACTGTCGCCCGGCTGGCCCCTGGCCTTGGGCGATCCTTTGCCCCCGGGGCCCGCCTGTTTTCGCTTGGCCTTCCGGTCGCGCCACCCCATGGCGGCGGTGACGGCGGCCTGGGCCAACCTGCGCACGCGGCTGTTCGGGCTGCCCTATGGCGACCAAGGACTGCTGGTGTCGCGCAGGGATTACGCCGCCGCGGGCGGTTTCCCGAACCAACCCCTGATGGAGGACGTGGCCCTGGCGCGCGCCTTGCCCCCCATCACGCTGCTGGCAGCCACCGCTCGCACAGGGGCCGATCGGTACGAACGCGACGGCTGGCTGCGACGGGGGACCAAGAATCTGACCCTTCTGACCCGATATCTGCTGGGGGCGGACCCCGCGGCCCTGGTCAAAAGATACTAAGCCCCTACAACACGCAAAAGACCCATCGCGAAAGGCCCCCCATGTCGCTGAACCAAGGCCGTTCTTACCTGGCCATTCCTGGCCCTTCTGTCATGCCCGATGCGGTGCTGCAGGCCATGCACCGCCCGTCGCCCAATATCTATGCCGGCGACCTGATTGATCTGACCCATTCGCTGATCCCAGACCTGCTGCACGTGGCGCGCAGCACCCAGAACGTCGCGATATATATCGCCAACGGCCACGGCGCGTGGGAAGCCGCTTTGGCCAACACTGTGGCCCCAGGCGAACGCATCTTGCTGCTGGCCACGGGCAATTTCGGCCACGGCTGGGCCGACATGGCCGAACGCCTGGGCGCTGTGGTGGACCGGGTGGAATTCGGCAAGCGCAGTCCCATCGAGATGCAAGCCGTGGCCGATGCCCTGGCCAAACGCAAAGATTACAAAGCCGTCATGGCCGTGCACGTGGACACCGCCACATCGGCCAAATCGGACATCGCCGCCGTGCGCAAAGTGATGGATGACGCGGGCTGCGACGCGCTGCTTTATGCCGACTGCATCGCCAGCCTGGGGTGCGATGATTTCCGCTTTGACGACTGGGGCGTGGATGTGATGGTGACCGCCTGCCAAAAGGGGCTGATGACCCCGCCCGGCATGGCGTTCGTGTACTTCGGCGACCGGGCCGCCGCCGCCCGCCAAGCGCTGCCCCAGGTCAGCCCGTACTGGGATTGGGCCCCGCGCGTGGACCCTGACATGTATTTTCAATACTTCTGTGGCACGGCCCCGACGCACCACCTGTACGGTCTGCGCGTGGCGCTGGACATGATCAAAGCAGAAGGGCTGGACCAGGTCTTTGCCCGCCACGAAACCCTGGCCCGGGCCATCTGGGCGGCGTCTGATGCTTGGGGGCAGGGCGGTCCGCTGGAACTGAACATCGCCGACCCCGCCCACCGCAGCCACGCGGTCACAGGCGTGCGCATCGGGGCCCCCTTGGGCACGCAACTGCGCGACTGGTGCGAACACCAAGCGGGCCTGACCCTGGGCATCGGCCTGGGCATGGCCCCCCCCGACGATCCCGCCTGGCACGGGTTCTTCCGCTTCGGCCACATGGGCCACGTGAACGCGCAAATGATCATGGGATTGGTGGGCACCGTGGATGCGGGGCTGAAGGCCTGCGGCATCCCCCACGGTCCCGGCGCGGCAGAGGCTGCTGCCGGCATCATCGCCAACGCCACCGCGCCCCAAACCACTGGGGCCGGGACGCAAATCACCGGCTGACGCAGCACATCACGGAAAGCTTGGAAAGATAGGGGAAGGCTTGGAAACCCCGGCCCGGGTCATCGCTTTTGCAGCAACGCCCAAGGGACTGGAGGCACAGATCCAGATCCCGGCTGCCGAAGACACGCAATCAGCACCAGGTCCTTACACGGATCCCGACCGTGGGGCCGTTTTGCCGCAATGGCCTGGACCCCGGCGCTGGGATGCGCGGTCCGTCTGGTATGCCGCGCAAAGGTTACTGAAACCTTACCCCACCGCGCGCAGGGCCTGGGGCAGGGCGTCGCGCAGCGCCGCCATCTCGGCCTCGCCGCCGCAAGACACGCGAATGCAGCGGTTCAACGGGGCCACGCCGGGCATGCGCACGAAAATGCGCCGGTCAATCAACTGGTCCAAAACCGCCTTGGCAAAATCCCCGTCGCGCCCACAATCGACGGCGACAAAATTGGTGGCCGACGGCAGGCTGGTCAGGCCGTTTTCTGACGCGATCTGGGCAATGGTGGTGCGGCTGCGGGCCACGTCTTTTTGCACTTGGGCGAAGTAGTCCTGGTCCGCCAAGGCCGCCAAAGCCCCGGCCTGTGAAACGCGCGTCATGCCGAAATGATTGCGCACTTTGTCGAAGGCCTGGATCAGATAGTGCGGCCCAAACGCGTATCCCACCCGCGCGCCTGCCAGGCCGTAAGCCTTTGAAAACGTACGCATTCTGATGACGTTGGGGGTGTCCACGTCCAAATCTGGAATGGCATCCGCCGGGGCCAAATCGGCATAGGCTTCGTCCAACAGCAACAAGCAATCGGCGGGCAAATTCGCCGCCAAATCCGCGACCGCCGCGCCACTGTGCCAGGTGCCCATGGGGTTGTCCGGGTTCGCCAGATACAGCAGCTTGGCCCCCACCT
>JAHDDS010000076.1 GCA_020629235.1 Planktomarina sp. | reverse complement strand
GCCCCGTATTTCCAGCACTGGGACCCGATATCTTCCGCAGAATAGGACGTGCCGATGATCAGAATATCTTGGTCCTTGAATTCCACGGCGTCGCGGAAATCATGGGCGTGCAACACACGGCCAGGGAATTTGTCGAAGCCTTCGAACTGCGGCACGTTGGGCGTGCTGAAGTGCCCGGTGCAGCAGATCACGTGGTCGAATTCTTCCGTGGTCATGGTGTCGGACGGCAAATCGCGCACGGTGACTTGGAACTTGGACCCGTCATAGGAAACGTTCTTCACAGCTGTTTCAAACTTGATCCAGTCGCGCACGCCCGCTTTTGCCACGCGGCCTTGGATATAATCGAACAAAACGGCGCGGGGGGGATAGCTGGCGATTTGTTTGCCGAAGTGTTCTTCAAAGGAATAATCGGCGAATTCCAATCCTTCCTTCGGGCCATTGGACCAGAGGTAGCGATACATGGATCCGTGCACCGGTTCGCCGTATTGGTCCAATCCCGTGCGCCATGTGTAATTCCACAAACCGCCCCAGTCGGATTGTTTTTCGTAGCACACGATTTCGGGAATCGCTTCGCCATTGGCTTTGGCGGATTGAAAAGCGCGCAATTGGGCCAGGCCGGATGGCCCCGCCCCCAGGACGGCAACACGTTTGGACATTGAACTCTCCCTGTTCTGTTGGGGTCAGTGCACAGCAGCATACATTCATAGTCAAGATTTTTTCCCGATGGTGAAATCATGGGTGCGCCGCGCTTCTGTGCAGCCTGCAGCGCGACAGATTTCCAGGAAGAAGCTTCCGAAAAAGTCAGTGAAATCACCAAATCACCGCCCCAGACCACGCAGGTGTTTGCAATATTGATCACACCACCACCGCGTCTGGCACGAATGTGTCACGGGTTTCACACCGAAGTGTCGATCCCCTGTTGGAATTCATCACAGCAGCGCGAAAAACTGAAAAATTACGGACAAAATTGAAACACCTACTGCGCAGGGACGTGAACGCGGGTGATCAAACTTTACGAAAAGCGGACTTGATAAATCGAAGTGCCAACAATCTGCGGACCCAAAAAGCGGCCATGGGGCAGTTGTCAAAGAAAACCAGCGTATACACTGGGATACAGTTGAAATTCTCGTGTCCGTTCGTGTGCTTCTCAGCGGCCCGCCCTGGGCCTAACTCTTGGTCATCGGCGACACACCGCCGGAACACATCAACCGCCCCAAACGACTGAACCCGGGGCACACTCGAAAGGACCTAACTTATGACTTCCATCAAATCATTCGCCCTGATCGCCGCCGCTGCAACAGCCTTTGCAACCGCATCGAACGCAACGATCTTTGACTTCGACATCGAACAAGAAAACGTCGAAGTGGTGACACTGGACGGCGTAAGCGCACCTGCTGGCAGCCAATTGGTGATCTATGACTATCGCTTGGGCACCCAAGGCGAAGAAAAAGGTTCGGTGGATCTGGCCGGATCGCGGGTCAACTTGCGGGTCCAATTGGATGGCCGTGCACAGGGTGACTTGCTGGCGGTTCTGACCGGCCCTTCCGGCGAAGTTTTGGACACCCATTTCATCGAAGTTGACGACAATTGATCCGCAAACACCGCTAATTGCGCCCAGCAGGTCCCCGAAATCGGGGGCCTGTTGTTGTTTTTACCAAAAAATTTTTCGGCAGCACCCCGGCATTTTGCGAGACAATTTGCCCAACACCAATCCTTGCCCTGACCTTGACACTGCCGACACCAAACGACCGCGCCCGCGATAGAGCGTGGCCTCATTTTTCAACAGGACTTCGGACAAAAATCCCTAAAACTTTTGTGTACCGCCCTGCCCCTTTCAAAACCCAAGACGGCGCATAATTCCCTGTCACCGACCGAGAAACGTCGGAACCAAACCAAGTCTTATCCGTTGAATGGGTACGACAACACTGAAAGGACGAAACGATGAAAACCTTGAAAACATACGCTCTGATCGCCGCTGCCACCACTGCATTTGCCGGTGCCGCAAACGCCACGATCTTCAACATGGGCGTCGAAGAAGAAGGTGTCGAAGTTGTGTCCATCGACGGCGTAAACGCGCCCTTGGGCAGCGAGCTGACAATGTACGATTACACCTATGGCGAACAAGGTGAAGAACTGGGCTCTGTTGCCCTGGCAGGTCCGTCGATCGACGTGCGCGTTCAGTTGGACGGCCGTGCGGACGGTGACTTGCTGGCCGTGCTGACAGGTCCCGCAGGCAACATCATCGATACCAAAGTTGTGATGATCGACGACAACTAAGACCGGGCGCCTCGTTGTTGTGATTGGCCTTCGGGCCGGTGCACACCAACGCCACCACAAAGGCCGCCCTTTCCCAAGGGCGGCCTTTCATTTTTCAGGCGATTTCGCCTTCAGATATCCAGGGTATTGTCTTTTTCCCACTGGCTGAAGTGGCTGCAGAAGTCGTTCCATTCCTGCATTTTCATTTTCAGATAAGCGGCAGAAAATTCTTCGCCCATAGCGGCCTTCAAGCCTTTGTCCTTGTCGTATTCACGCAACGCGTCCAACAAGTTCAGCGGCAACTTCGGCGCACCACGCACCTTGTGGCCTTCTGCGTACATGTCGATGTCGTGGCGTTTGCCCGGATCGGCTTTGGACCGGATGCCTGACAGACCCGCCGCAATGATCACCGCTTGCAACAAGTATGGGTTTGCCGCCCCATCGGGCAAACGCAATTCGAACCGGCCTGGGCCCGGCACACGCACCATGTGTGTGCGGTTGTTGCCAGTCCAGGTCACAGTGTTTGGCGCCCATGTGGCCCCCGACATGGTGCGGGGTGCGTTGATACGCTTATAGCTGTTGACCGTTGGGTTGGTGATGGCGGCCAATGCGGACGCGTGCTTCATGATCCCGCCCAGGAAATGCTTGCCGCGTTCGGACAGGCCGACTTCGCCCGTTTGGCCTTCGCCTTCCCCAGCAAAGACATTGGTTTTCGCCGCCGCCCCCGGCGCATCCCAGACCGAGATGTGGGCGTGACAGCCGTTGCCCGTCAGCCCTTCCACGGGTTTGGGCATAAACGTCGCGCGATAGCCGTGCTTTTCAGCCACGCATTTCGCCATAAATTTGAAGAAGCTGTGCTTGTCGGCGGTGCGCAGGGCATCGTCGAAATCCCAGTTCATTTCCCACTGGCCGTTGGCATCTTCGTGGTCGTTTTGATACGGGTTCCAACCCAATTCCAACATATGGTCCGAAATCTCGCGGATCACATCAAGGCGGCGCATGAACGCCTGCTGGTCATAGCACGGCTTGGCAGCGGTATCGAAAGGATCGCTGATTTGATCGCCCTGGGGTGTCAGCAAGAAAAATTCTGCCTCGATCCCCGTTTTGACGTGCATGCCCTCTTCTGCGGCTTGGGCGATCAGCTTGCGCAACACGTTGCGCGGGGCTTGGTCCACGGGTTCGTCTTCCATGACGCAGTCCGCGGGCACCCAGGCGATTTCCTTGTTCCAAGGCAAGATGATCGCCGCTTCGGGGTCCGGCACCGCCAACATGTCGGGGTGGGCCGGCGTCAGGTCCAGCCATGTGGCAAAACCTGCGAAGCCTGCGCCGTCTTCTTGCATGTCTGCAATTGCGCGGGCGGGCACCAGCTTGGCCCGCTGCCCACCGAACAGATCGGTGAAGGAAATCATGAAGTATTTAACGCCGTTGTCTTCGGCGAATTTTGCAAGATCTGTTGCCATGATCGTGTTCCCTGTTGTCGTCTTATATTGTGTTGTCATTAAGGGCGAAAAGGCGCGTTTTGAAAACGCGCCTTTGCCGATGTCTTAGTAAGATGTGCCCGGTTTGCCGGGGTACCAGTCGGTGCCACACAGCGGAACCTGCGCCATGGCCGCCGCTTCCATGGTCAGCGCCACCAGGTCTTCGGGTTCCAGGTTGTGCAGGTGGTTTTTGCCGCACGCCCGCGCGATGGTCTGCGCTTCCAAGGTCATCACCTTCAGGTAATTTTTCAAACGCCGCCCGCCTTCGATTGGGTCAAACCGCGCCATCAAATCAGGGTCCTGGGTTGTGATGCCCGCAGGGTCCTGTCCTTCGTGCCAATCGTCATACGCCCCCGCCGTGGTGCCCAGCTTGTTGTATTCGGCTTCCCACTTGGGGTCATTGTCCCCCAGGGCGATCAAAGCGGCGGTCCCAATGGCCACAGCATCCGCCCCCAGGGCCATCGCTTTGGCCACATCTGCGCCGGACCGGATACCACCAGACAAGATCAGCGACACTTTGCGGTGCATCCCCAAATCTTGCAGGGCCTTCACGGCGGGGCGCACGATGGCCAATGTTGGCTGGCCCACGTGTTCGATAAACACGTCTTGGGTGGCCGCAGTGCCGCCTTGCATACCGTCCAGAACAACCGCGTCTGCGCCTGCTTTCACGGCCAAAGTTGTGTCGTAATACGGACGCGCGCCCGCGACCTTCACATAGATCGGCACTTTCCAACCGGTGATTTCGCGCAGCTCCAGGATCTTAATTTCCAGATCATCGGGGCCGGTCCAATCGGGGTGTCGGCATGCTGAACGTTGGTCGATCCCCTTGGGCAGGTTGCGCATTTCAGCCACCCGATCAGAAATCTTTTGCCCCAACAGCATCCCCCCGCCGCCGGGCTTGGCCCCCTGGCCCACCACAATTTCGATGGCGTCGGCTTTGCGCAGATCATTGGGGTTCATGCCGTACCGCGATGGAAGGTATTGATACACCAGCTTTGAAGAATGCCCGCGTTCTTCCGGCGTCATGCCACCGTCCCCGGTGGTGGTGGATGTGCCCGCAGCGGATGCGCCGCGGCCCAATGCCTCTTTCGCGGGGCCGGACAGCGCGCCAAAGGACATGCCCGCAATGGTGACTGGGATATCCAACTCAATGGGATTTTCTGCGTGCAACCCGCCGATGGTCACGTTGGTATCACATTTTTCGCGGTACCCTTCCAACGGATACCGACTGATGGATGCGCCCATGAACAACAGGTCGTCAAACGATGGAACCTTGCGTTTCGCGCCGCCCCCCCGGATGTCATAAATCCCGGTGGCGGCAGCCCGGCGAATGTCGCTGTTGATGTCTTGGGTGAACGTCGCAGACTGGCGCGGCGTGGTGTGGGGAATGCCCCGAGGATCGTGTTTGTTCATTATTATACGTCCCTTAGTACGCGCCGGCGTTGTCGACGTCGAAGTTATAGAGATTGCGGGCAGACCCATAGCGGGTGAATTCTGACGGGTCGGCGTCCAAGCCGGCCTCGGCCAAAATCTCCTTCAGGAATTCGATATGTTCTGGACGCATTTCTTTCTTTTCGCAGTCTGCGCCCAACGATTTCACGCTGCCGCGCACAAAGAACCGCGCTTCATAACAACTGTCCCCCAGTGCATCGCCTGCATCGCCCAAAACAACCAGATTTCCCGATTGGCCCATAAACGCGGACATGTGGCCGATGTTGCCTTGCACAACGATATTCACGCCCTTCATGGAAATGCCGCAGCGGCTGGACGCATTGCCCTTCACCACGATCAACCCGCCGTGGCCTGTGGCCCCCAGGTACTGGCTGGCATCGCCTTCGATCACGATCTTGCCGGACATGATGTTTTCGCCGGTCCCAGGCCCCGCTGACCCGTGCACGTTGATGGTGGCCTGCTGGTTCATCCCACCGCAATAATACCCGGTGGACCCTTTGACCGTCACTTCGATTGGGGCATCCAAGCCACAGGCAATGGCGTGGGATCCGCGGGCGTTTTCGATGGTCCAGGCCGTTTGATTGGTGTTTTCTGCCTGCGCGTGCAGCGTTTTGTTCACTTCGCGCAAGCCGATTTCAGAAAGATCAAGTGTTTGCATCTTTATGCGGCCTTTTCAGACGTGGAATTGTTGGAATGGCTCCAAAAATAGACGGTGGCGGGCTCTGGCTCCCACACGCGGGCGGCGTCGATCCCGGGCAGGTTCACCAAGGCGCGGTATTCGGACCCGAACGCCACATACTGATCGGTTTCGGCCATCACTGCAGGCTTGCAGGCGATGGGGTCACGCACAACGCCAAAGCCGTCCTTGGTGCCCACGACGAAGGTGAAAAACCCGTCCAGGTCTTCCAAGCTGCTTTCCAAGGCTTGCCCCAAGGTTGCGCCGTTTTGCATGCGCCACGTCAGATAAGCCGCCCCCACTTCGGTGTCGTTTTCGGTTTCAATGTGGATGCCTTCACGGCGCAATTTGCGGCGCAAGGAATTGTGGTTGGACAGGGACCCGTTGTGGACCAGGCATTGGTCGTCGCCCGTGTTGAACGGGTGCGCACCCATTGTGGTGACCGCAGATTCGGTGGCCATGCGCGTGTGACCGATTCCATGGCTGCCCGCCATGGACGACACATTGAACCGCGCCGCCACGTCCTTTGGCAGGCCCACCTCTTTGTAAATTTCAAGCGATGTGCCGCGACTCATCACGCGCACATTGGGACGGATTTCGCGCAAGGCAGCGCGGGCCGCCGAAACCTGGTCGTCGCGGATTTCCAAAACGGCGTGGGTGCTGTTCACCACAATGTCCACGTCGCCTTTGATTTCTTTCTTCAAGGCCCCTTTAAGCTTGTCGAAGTCCTGATCCGGCGTGTCTGATTGAACGGTCAGCTTGGCTTTACCATTTGATTCCGAACCATAAATTGCGATCCCCGCACTGTCGGGGCCGCGGTCGGTCATGGTGATCAACATGTCAGTCAACATGGCCCCCAATTGGGGTTCCAATGATCTGTCTTTTAAAAATAGTCCTACAATCCCGCACATGCCCTATCGGTCCCTTCCGTCATGAGAGGTGTGAATCGGATGCTACCAACAAAAATTGCACCCCTCAACTGTTAGGAAACTTTTTTTCACTTGAGGCAAATAACCCTTCCCAGATCGGACCTTTCATGGTTGGTTTGCGACAGCGTCTTTGTGCACAGAGAAAAAAGAGAGACGCATCCTGTAAATACATGGAGGGAACCGTGGAAGAACAACTCGCTGAACTCGCGGCCAAGGTCGCCGCGATGGAGGCCAAAGGCAATCTGACCAATACGATGTTTGCCGAAGCCTACTATTACCTAACCATCCCGCTGATGATCATCATCCACGCGGGCTTTTTGGCCTATGAAATGGGCGCATCGCGCGCCAAGAACGCCCTGTCATCGGGCGTCAAAAACATTTTGGCCTTCGCCTTTGTGATCCCTGCCTTCTATTTCTTTGGGTGGTGGGTGTACTGGGCCATGCCAACAGGCTTCAGCCTGTCTGCAGGTCCGAACGGCATTTCGGGCGCTGAATACGCTGGGTCCATTGCTTTGGCCTGGGGCGAAAGCGCCGCATACATGGGGCCAAACCTGGCAGACCAAATCGACGGTGTGTTCTGGGGCGCGTTCACGTTGTTCGCCGCCACCACAGCATCCATCATGTCGGGCGCTGTGATCGAACGCATCCAAACCGTTGGCTTTGTGATCTGTGCGATTGTCTTGGGCGGCTTCAGCTGGACCTTGGCTGCCGCATGGGGTTGGCACGCAGACGGTTGGTTGGTGACAGGCTGGGGCGTTCATGACTTCGGCGCTGCCGGTCTGGTCCACGCCGTTGCTGCGTTCTTTGCCTTGGGTGTCCTGATCAACCTGGGCCCCCGCGTTGGCAAGTTTAACGCAGACGGGTCCGCCAATGACATCCCAGGTCACAACATGCCCTTCACGGTCACCGGCCTGATGCTGATTATCGTCGGCTTCTGGGGCTTCTTGATGGCCTGTCTGGTTGTGGGCGGTGAAGCATGGTCATGGGGTGCAAACTACACCACGATCTATGGCACCCCCACCAACTTGGGCGCGCTGTCGTTCAACATCCTGATGTCTGTTGCAGGCGGGATCATTGGCGCATGGATCGTGACCAAAGACCCCTTCTGGATGATGTCTGGGGCCCTGGCCGGGATCATTTCCTGTGCGTCTGGCTTGGACATTTACTATCCAGCGCTGGCCTTCATCATCGCGTTTGGCGCGGGTGTTATCCTGAAACCAGCCGCGGGTATCCTGGAACGCATGGGCATTGACGATGCTGTTGGCGCGGTCACCGTGCACGGCACCATCGGTGTGTACGGCATGCTGTTGCTGGGCATCTTCGGGTCCGGCTATCCGGCAGCCCTGGGTGAAGGCGCGGCAACTGTGTCCTTCGTGGGCCAGCTGGTGGGCGCAGTGGTGTTTATCGCCATCGGTCTGATCACCGGGTATGTGACATCGTTGATCCTGCGGATGCTTGGCATGCTGCGCGTGCCAGAAGCCGCTGAAATCGCGGGTTTGGACACGGTCAAAGTGCCAGCCCAAGCTTATCCAGAAGGCATTGCTGCCTCGGCCCCTGCGGCTGAATAAGAAAGGAACTTGATATGGGATTTCCATTCGACACAGCCATGTGGGACCCGTCCACCCAAGAAGCCATCTTCATGGGTGCGGGCACAGCGGCCCCGGGCGTTTACGCGCTGATCGGGATCGTGATTTGCATCGCGGCCTTGGTCATCGGCCAAGCTGCCGAAGCTGCGAAGTACAAAAAGCACAAGTGATCCACTGTGTTTTGTGATCTCGAAGGTCGCCCTGCGGGGCGGCCTTCTTTCGTTTCGGGCAGAAATTACCGGGCACAACCCCCTAAATTTTGCCTGAGAAGAAAAAAATCTTAATGACAGTGTTGATTTTTGGCCGAAGGACCGTCTGAATACACCCAACGACAACAAGATTCCGCAGGGGGAAGATATGGCTATCATCTGGAGACATTCCGCATTGGCGCACCGCCACGCCGAAATCGGTGGCGAGTTGGAAGATTGGAACGGCATGGGAACCGCCTGGTTCTATGACGACACGCCCGAACGCGCCAAGGCCGACTACGAAGCGATCCGCACCAGCGCGGGCCTGATGGATGTGTCTGGCCTGAAAAAGGTGCATGTGTCTGGCGCAGATGCGGCCTATGTCATTGACCGGGTCACCACCCGCAACGTGGAAAAAATCGCCCCTGGCCGGTCCACATACGCCTGTATGTTGAACAGCGAAGGCAAATTTGTCGATGACTGCATCATCTATCACATCGCGCTGAATTCATGGTTGGTGGTGCACGGCACAGGCACTGGCATGGAACAGCTGACCACCGTTGCGGCAGGCAAGAACTGTTCCGTGGTGTTCGACGACGACATGCACGACATGTCGTTGCAGGGGCCCAAGTCGGTGGACATCCTGGCCAAAGAAATCCCAGCCGTGCGCGACCTGGCATATTTTGGCCTGATGCAAACACGGCTGTACGGCAAAGATGTCATGATTTCGCGCACTGGATACACCGGCGAACGCGGGTATGAAATCTTCTGCCGGGCCAAAGACGCCGTCCATATCTGGGACAGCATTTTGGAATCTGGCGGCGACGATGTACGCCCGACCCAGTTCAGCACATTGGATATGCTGCGGATCGAAAGCTATTTGCTGTTCTATCCCGGCGACAATTCGGAAACCTTCCCGTTTGACAACGAAACCTGTGGCGACACGCTGTGGGAACTGGGTCTGGATTTCACCGTGTCCCCCGGCAAGGTGGGGTTCATCGGATCCGAAAACCACTATGCCTCCAAAGGCAAAGAACGGTTCAAAATCTATGGCGTTCAAT
>JAHDDS010000014.1 GCA_020629235.1 Planktomarina sp. | reverse complement strand
GCGTTCAATGCCTATGCGGACAAATTCAACGCCGAACACGCCGGTGAAATCGCCGCCGGAACGGTGGACGCCAAACCCCAATCCAGCGCGGATTTCATCGTGGCCGCCAGCGGGATCGAACGCCGCTATGTCTATGTCAAAGACGGCATTTTGGACCCCGACGTGATGCACCCCATCCTGCCGCCCCGTCCCATGGACGCCCCTTCCGTCATGGCCGAAATGGGGGTGGATGCTTGCACCCAAGCCCTTGAAAACGCGGGCGTTTCTGCCGATGATGTGGACCTGCTGATCTGCGCGGCTTCCAACCACGAACGGGCATATCCGGCCATCGCGGTGGAAATCCAGCAGCTGTTGGGGGCATCCGGCATGGCGTTTGACATGAACGTTGCCTGTTCATCCGCCACCTTCGGCATTCAGGCCGCCGCCGACATGGTGCGCGCGGGGTCGGCGCGCAAGGCCCTGGTGGTGAACCCAGAACTGTGCAGCCATCACCTGGAATGGCGCGATCGGGACTGTCACTTCATCTTCGGCGACGTGGCCACGGCCACCTTGATCGAACGGGTCGAGGACGCCACAGGCAGCCACTTCAAAATCAGATCCACCCGCTGCGCCACGCAGTTTTCCAACAATATCCGAAACAACAACGGCTTCTTGCGCCGCGCGCAATACCCAGGGATGCAAGACCGCCGCGACATGCAATTCATGCAAAACGGCCGCAAAGTTTTCAAAGAAGTCCTGCCCCTGGTCAGCCGCCACATCGGCGATCATATGGGGGACGAAAACCTGCAAGCCGTTGATATCAAACGGCTTTGGCTGCACCAGGCCAACAAGTCCATGAACGATTTTATCGGCAAAAAAGTCATGGGCCGCACGCCGGACCCCGACGAACAGCCCAACATCCTGCAGGATTATGCCAACACATCGTCGGCCGGGTCCATCATCGCCTTCCACAAATATTCCGCCGATTTGG
Source organism: Planktomarina sp. (assembly GCA_020629235.1). Taxonomy (GTDB): domain Bacteria; phylum Pseudomonadota; class Alphaproteobacteria; order Rhodobacterales; family Rhodobacteraceae; genus Planktomarina. The sequence goes on along the minus strand of JAHDDS010000014.1, from coordinate 47,686 downwards.
AACAGGGTGATGTGGGCGTGATCTGCAGTTTCGGTGCCGGATATTCCGTTGGGTCGATCATCGTTGAAAGGGTCACAGCATGACGCGTTTGGTTCTGATCTGCACACTTCTTTGGCTGACGGGATGCGGGATTCCATTCGTGCCGTTCATCTGAACACCCCCTTCACTTTGAGCCCGAAATACCTTCGCCGAAGGCAACGATCCTGCAAGGATCGTAAAAACATCACGTGCCGCGCAACGCGCGGCCCCGCGGGATCAAATCTGTTTAAGGGACACGCGTTTGTGGACTTCTTCCGCCGTTTCAACCCGTTCGGAATACCGGTCCACCAGGGCGTCTTTGCGGCCCCGGGTCATGACGGTGAAGCGCACCAATTCTTCCATCACATCCACGATGCGGTTGTAATATGAACTGGGTTTCATGCGCCCGTTTTCGAACTCCAACCACGCCTTCGCCACGCTGGACTGGTTCGGGATCGTGATCATCCGCATCCAGCGCCCCAAAATGCGCATTTGGTTGACGGCGTTGAACGACTGGGACCCCCCGCACACCTGCATGATCGCAAGGGTTTTGCCCTGGGTCGGGCGAATGCCGCCGATGGCCGACAGGGGGATCCAGTCGATTTGGCTTTTCATGATGCCGGTCATGGCGCCGTGGCGTTCGGGTGACGACCACACCATGCCTTCGGACCATAGGGCCAGTTCGCGCAACTCTGCCACCTTGTCGTGGTCGGCGTCGCAGCTGTCTGGCTGGGGCAGCCCCCGGGGATCGAAAAACTTGGTTTCGCAGCCCAAAGCGCGCAGCACCCGGGCGCCTTCTTCCGCCGCCATCCGGCTGAAGCTTTCTTCGCGCAATGACCCGTACAGAAGCAAAATTTTGGGCGGATGGCCCGGATCGTCAGGTGATGCAAAATCACCATAATGAATTGCGGGCAGCAGATCGGCCTGCAGATTGGGCATGTCGTCCAAGGTGGCGTCCCTTAGTTCGATTCTTCTTCCAAATGCAGCTTCATTTCCACCAGCACTTGCTGCAGGGCCAGTGTTTCGCGCAGCAGGCGCTTGGCTTCGTTCACGGTGATCACGCCGTCGTCGATGGATTGGTTGTATTCCGCCATCAACATGGCAAAGCGCTGCGACAGCGCCACCACATCCGCGTTGACGCCCCCGCCCGCGTCGTTGCGGCGGGTTTCGTCATAGGACAGGGTGATGCCGGAAAGTTCTGCTAAGGCACTGGTAACATGGGGATATCCGGACGCGGCTTCTAAGGCAGCCACGGCATCAATGGGCATGAAACGATCGGCATGTTCCACGGTATCCGAATAATATCGCCCCAAGGTGGCTTTCGATTTACCGGTCAATTCGCAGGCGGCTTCGATGCCCACATCTTTGACCAGCGCTTCGGTGTGTTTCTTCAAGTAACTTGCATTCGCAGCCATCGGTCATCCATCCCAAACACCCCCGAAAAGCTGGGGGAAATCCAAAGTTCTTTTCCCATTAATCGACCCAGGTGACAATGTCATTAAGGGAACAATCTCAATTGGTCTTGGGATTTGTACGAGTGGTTGGGGGCGTGCCCCCGGCATGCGTAGTTGGTCGGTCGCACCTTCGGTCTTCGAAGGGGATAGTTCGGTTCTCGGGCGGTGCGAATTTTATGAGGGGCGCGTCACATCCATCCCCTGGGCTTTTTGCCCATCCGCGCTTGTCATAAACGTTTGCGTAAGCGGTGACCTTCGTTTGCCCCGCCCCCTTGCAATGACAAGGGCGGCGGGGCACTTCTTTTCCCATGGCGAAACTGTACTTCCATTATTCCACCATGAACGCGGGCAAGTCGACGGTGCTGCTGCAAGCGGCCCACAACTATCGCGAACGGGGGATGCAGCCCTATTTGATGACGGCCCAGATGGACAATCGCGCGGGCGCAGGACGGATAGCATCGCGCATCGGGATCGGGGCCCAGGCGGACACGTTTGCGCCTGATCAAGATCTCTTTGCCCTTTTGAAATCCAAGATCGACAGCGATGATCGCCCGGCCTGCGTCTTTGTGGATGAAGCGCAGTTTTTAAGCCACGATCAAGTCTGGCAATTGGCCCGCGCCGTGGACGATTTGAAGGTGCCCGTGATGTGTTACGGGCTGCGCGTGGATTTCAAAGGGGATCTGTTTCCCGGGTCCGCAGCACTTCTGGCCTGGGCGGACGAAATGCGGGAAATCCGCACCATTTGCCACTGCGGAAAGAAGGCCACGATGGTGGTGCGGATGGACGCGGACTGGCGGCCCATCCCGGACGGGGCGCAGGTGCAGATCGGCGGCAACGAAACCTATGTGTCGCTGTGCCGCCGCCACTTTCGTGCCGCCATGGAAGACGGCACCCCGCCCCCCAAAGGCGCCGCCCCCTAGACCGCGTTGGGCAAGGCTTGGCCTGCAACCCAAGCCGCCAAATTGTCCACCGCCATCAGCCCCATGTCCGTGCGCACTTCCAAAGCGGCGGTGCCCAAATGGGGCAGCAGGGTCACATGGTCCATGGCCTTCAACGCAGCAGGCACTTTGGGTTCGAATTCGTACACATCCAGCCCCGCCCCCGCGATCACCCCGTCTTGCAGGGCCGTCACCAAGGCAGCTTCGTCGATCACGTCGCCCCGCGCGATGTTCACCAAAAACGATTTCGGCCCCAGGGCAGCGAAGAAATCTGCGCCGATCAGGTGGTGCGTTTCGGGCGATGCAGGCACCGCCAACACCACCACGTCGGCGGCTTGGGCGACGGCGTCCATGGTGGGCAGCTGGGTGCAGCCGTCCACAGATTTTTCCGACCGATTGTGAAACACCACGTTCATGCCAAACCCCAGGCGACAGCGCTGTGCGATGGCCTGGCCGATCCGCCCCATGCCAATGATCCCCACGGTCTTGCCGCTGACGTGAAAGCCCAAAAGCTGCGTGGGGTGCCACCCGTCCCATCCGTCGGCCCGCACCAGACGTTCGCCTTCGCCAGCGCGGCGGCAGGTCATCAGCATCAGGGTCATGGCGATATCTGCGGTGGCGTCCGTCACGGCGCCGGGTGTGTTGGACACTTGCACATCGGCCTTGGCTGCGGCGGCCACGTCGATGTGGTTGTACCCCACCCCAAAGTTGGCCAGCATCCGGCAGCGCGATGATCCGTCCGCGAACACATCTGCGGTGTACCGGTCGCCCAAAGTGGGCAGCACCGCATCGTAAAGCGCAAGCGAGGCCACCATTTCCGCATGGGACATGGGCAATGTGTTTTCGCGCACCTCCACTTCGTCAAAATGGGGACGGGCGGCATCCACCACCGCGTCAGGCAGGGGGCGTGTGATCAACAGTCGCATTCAATACATCCTTCCGCCCGTGGGCACATCTTTGTCCGGGGTCAGCAAGACCACCTCGTTTTCATCATCGGGCACCCCCAACACCAGCACTTCGGACATGAATTTGCCGATCTGGCGGGGTGGGAAATTCACCACGGCCATGACCTTTTTGCCCACCAGGGTGGCGGGGTCATAGTGGCGGGTGATTTGCGCGCTGGACTTTTTGACCCCCAGGTCGCCGCCGAAATCCACCCACAGCTTGATGGCGGGCTTGCGCGCTTCTGGGTACGGTTCCGCCTGGGTGATCTGGCCCACGCGGATGTCGACTTTGGCAAAGTCGTCGAAGGTGATGTCGCCCGTTTCACCCATGGGCCAGCGCCTTGGATCGTGCCGTGGCGGCCGCCACCGCGCGGTTCAGCAGCGCGGGAAATCCATCATCATCGTCCATCAGCACCTCCAACGCGGCTTGGGTCGTGCCCCCAGGACTGGTGACGTTGACCCGAAGTTGGCCGGGGCTTTCGTCTGCTGCCATGGCCAGCGCCCCTGCCCCCGAAACAGTAGATTTCGCCAAGGCCAGGGCAAGGTCTGCGGGCAAACCTTGGGCCTGACCCGCCGCCGCCAGTGTTTCAATCAGATGAAAGACATAGGCCGGACCCGACCCAGACACGCCCGTCACCGCATCCATTTGGGATTCGCTGTCCAGCCGCACCACTTGGCCCACCGCCGCCAGCAGCGCGCCTGCCAGTTCAAGGCCTGTGTCGCCCGCCGCCGCATTGCCGACAATGGCCGTGATGCCCTGGCCGATGGCGGCGGGCGTGTTGGGCATGGCCCGCACGATCCGCGACGTCGCCCCAAAGGCTGCTTCAAACGCGGCGATCGGCGTGCCCGCTGCCACGGAAATGAACAGCGTATCGCTGCCCCCCAAAGCCTGCAAAGTGGGCAGCGCGTCGGCCATCATCTGCGGCTTGACCGCCACCAGCACCACCGACGGGGCGCTTGGAATATCTGCATTGATGTGAACTTGGGTCTGCTTCAGCCAGTCCGATGGGTTGGGGTCAATGACCCAAACGCTGGACGCCGGGATGCCCTGATCCAACCAGCCCGCCAACATGGCGGACCCCATTTTGCCGCAGCCCAGAAGCACCAGGCCATTCTTTTTGATGTCGTCGATCACAGTCGCCCCCCGCAAAATCCCTGGGGCGCAGTGTTAGGCGTGGCCGTAAACCTCTGCAATGGCGACTTGCATCGCGTCCTTGGGATCGCGTTCGCCCCAGGTGACCAATTGGAAGGCGGGATAAAACCGTTCCGATGAAGCAACCGCTGCCGAAATCATCATGTCGATTTGATCGGGCGTCGCGCTTTGCCCGCCCGCCAATACCAGGCCATAGCGGAACACCATCAAGTTTTGGTCTTCCCAAAAGCTGAAGCCCCCCGCCCAACACACATCGTTGATGGTGTTCAAGGCATCCATCAACGCCGCGCGGCGGTGGTCTGGGGGTTCCATTTCGAAGGTGCAGATCAGGCGCAGGATTTCGTCCTGCGGCGACCACGCCAGCGTGATGGCATAGCTGCGCCACTGCCCGTCCACCGCCATGGCGATCTGGTCGTCGGCGATGCGGTCAAATTCCCACTGCTGGTCGCTGGCCATGTGTTCGACGATGTCGATCGGGTGGATCTCGTCGATGTGAAGATACTGTTCCGACAGTGCCATTGCGTGGCCCCTTTCCCGGAATTGCGCCCGGGGTTGCTTTGGCCCCAAGGACTGGTTCACTGCTCAAGGGATGGCATACTGCGCGCCACCCCATACCAAGTATGGTGCACCGTGCAGGGGGCTGGCGTCCAGGAATTTCTGGCCGGGGCAGCAAATAAACTGTGGGTAAGTCGGGGTTGCGGCGGGGATCCGCGCTATTTCTTGGCGGCCAAGGCGTCCAGCTGGGCTTTCAGCGCTTCGTTTTCTTCGCGCGCCTTCTGGGCCATGGCCCGCACCGCGTCGAATTCTTCGCGGGTCACAAAGTCCCGATCCGCCAACCAACGGTCCATCAGACCCTTCATGGCGGTTTCCGCTTCGTCTTTGGCACCTTGGGCCACGCCCATGGCGTTGGTCATCAGCTGGCTCATGTCGTCGAAGAATTTGGTCTTGGTTTGCATGGGCTGATCCCTTTCGCGGCTGGCGTTGTTCCCGATCTATATGGGGGTTTGCGGGCAGATCACAAGGTTGACAAGTTGTCCCGCCTGGCCAAGGAACGCGATATGCAAGCCGTTCTTCAATTCCCCGACATTTCCCCCATCATGGTGACCTTGCCGTTTGGGGCCAACGGGTTTCCCATCTATTGGTACGCCGTCGCCTATATCGTGGGGATCATCATTTGCCGGTGGATCGTGCTGTTGCTGATCCGCAGGGCTGATGTCTGGCGCAGCGGGACAGCACCCCTGTCAGAAGCGGACTGGGAAAATCTGGTGACTTGGATGATCGTGGGTATCATCGCGGGCGGGCGGATCGGATATTTGCTGTTTTACGCCGACAGTTCCGTCTGGGGCAGCCTGTGGTCGATCATCAACCTGCGGGACGGGGGCATGTCCTTTCACGGCGGGTTCGCCGGTGTGATCTTGGCAGGTGTCCTGTTTTGCTGGCGCAAGGGCATCGCGATCTTGCCATTGGCGGACGCCATCGCTGTGGGCACCCCACCCGCCCTGTTCTTGGGCCGCCTGGCCAATTTTGTGAACGCTGAACTGTGGGGGCGCGAAACCACTGTGCCCTGGGGCGTGATATTTCCAGGGGTGGACGCGCAGACCTGTGTGAATGCCGCGCAAAACCTGTGCGCGCGTCACCCGTCCCAACTGTATGAAGCATTGGGCGAAGGGCTGATCTTGGGTGTTGTCCTTCTCTATTTGGCGTTCCGCACGTCCGCGTTGAAGCGCACTGGGCTTTTGCTGGGGCTGTTTGTTTTGGGATACGGGTTTGTCCGGTTCTTGGTGGAATTTGTCCGCCAGCCCGATGCGCAGTTCACGGCCCCAGACAACCCCATCGGATACGCCATCCAATTCGGCCAAGCTGGCTTGACCATGGGCCAATTGTTAAGCCTGCCCATGATCATCCTGGGCGCTGTCTTTATGATCCGCGCCCTGCGGATGAAGGCCGCGTAATGGCGCTGGACGTTCTGACCGCCCCCACCTTGGCCCAGACACGCCACGGGTTTTTCACCCGCAAAGGGGGCGTGTCGCAAGGAATCTATGCCGGGTTGAACTGTGGGCGCGGGTCAAACGATGCCGCAGATCACGTGCAGCAAAACCGCGCTTTGGTGGCCGATCACATGGGCGTGGCGCACGACCACCTGATCAGCGTGCACCAATATCATTCCGCGGACGTTGTGGTGGTGGATGGCCCCCTGCCCACCTTGCCCAAAGCCGATGCCATGGTCACCAACACCCCCGGCGTGGCCTTGGGTATTTTGACCGCCGACTGCCAGCCTGTTCTTTTGGCCGACCGCACAGCGGGCGTCGTGGGGGCGGCCCATGCGGGCTGGAAAGGGGCCAAGGCCGGGGTGCTGCAAGCCACCGTGGATGCCATGGTGCGCCTTGGCGCGGACGCAAGCCGGATTGCGGCGGCCATCGGCCCGTGCATCCATCAAGACAACTACGAAGTCGGCCCAGATTTCCACCACGCCGTCACCCACGACGACCCAGAAGCGCTGGCCCTGTTCAAACCCGGCGACGGGGACCGGCATTTCTTCGATCTTCCGGCCTATGGCCTGATGGCATTGCGCCGTGCGGGTGTTTCTGGGGCTGTGGCGTTGGATCACTGCACCTATGGCGATCCGGGGCGATTCTTTTCGTACCGCCGGACCTGTCATCAAAAAGACCCTGATTATGGCAGGTTAATCGCCTGCATCGCGTTGTGACGCCCGCCCTGGCCTGATTTCCACCACGAAGTTTGGGCGGTGCCGGGGCATTATTCCCGCAAGCATCTGTTTTTAATATATTTTTAGACGACCAACAAAGCCCCATTGCTGCCACGACGTTTTTTGAAAAATTCGATTCAAGTCGTATGGAAGCCGCATTGCAGGGCGAAAACTGGGGCCAATCCACAACGACCGAAAGGAACAGTGTTATGGGTAAGAAACGGTTTTTGTCGAACGTGGCAAAAGAATCTGATCGCGCTGGTTTTGCCATGCCGTGGTCGCGGTCCAACAAAGCAACCGGGCGCCGCCGCGCCGGGTAAATCACCTGGATTGCTGTCCAGCAAGCGGGGGTGTGCGAAAGCCGCCCCCGTTTCTTTTTTGGGTCAGGCGTCTTTCATCAACCGATCTTCCAGCACCTCGAACGGGACGCCGGGATCGTCTTTGGCGCAGCGGATCACCAGGGATGTTTTCACGCTGGCCACATTTTCCGCCGATGTAAGTTCTTCGGTCAAGAAAGTCTGAAAGGTCGACAGGTCGGGGGCCACGCATTTCAATACGAAGTCCACTTCCCCGTTCAGCATGTGACATTCACGGACCAACGGCCAGTCGCGGCAGCGGCCTTCAAAGGCGCTAAGATCGGCTTCGGCCTGGCTTTGCAATCCCACCATGGCGAAGACTTGGACTTCGAACCCCAAATGGCGGGCGTCGATGTCGGCGTGGTATCCGCGGATGTATCCTTCTTCTTCCAACGTGCGCACGCGGCGCAAACAGGGCGGCGCAGAAATGCCCACCCGTTTGGCCAATTCGACGTTCGTCATCCGGCCATCCGCTTGCAGTTCAGCCAAAATCAGTCGATCGATGTGATCCAGACGGTGCATGTTGCGTTTCCCATGTGTTTTTTCTGCGATTGATACAAAGAAGCTTGCGTCTGCGCAATAATATTTCAAGGCTGCGCAATAAAAGGTCGCACCCGTCACAGCTGCGTGTTGGGTCTGTTGTGGTTCAGGGCGCGGGGCTATATCCGGGCGGCACACTGATTGATTTGGGGATTCATCATGTCCGACACCCGCCACACCCGCGTTTTGATCATCGGCTCTGGCCCGGCGGGGTACACCGCCGGCGTTTATGCCAGCCGTGCCATGTTGAACCCGATTTTGGTGCAAGGCATCGAACCAGGCGGGCAGCTGACCACCACCACCGAAGTGGAAAATTGGCCCGGGGACACCGAAGTGCAAGGCCCCGACCTGATGGTGCGCATGGAAGCCCATGCCAAGGCCATGGGCACGGAAATCATCGGCGACATTATCACCAAGCTGGACACGGACAAACGCCCCTTCGTGGCCCACGGGGATTCTGGCACCACCTATACCGCCGACGCTGTGATTTTGGCCACGGGCGCGCGGGCCAAGTGGTTGGGCCTGGCGTCTGAAGAAAAGTTCAAGGGCTTTGGCGTGTCAGCCTGCGCCACGTGCGACGGGTTCTTTTATCGCGGCCAAGAAATTGTGGTGGTGGGCGGCGGCAACACAGCCGTGGAAGAAGCGCTGTTTTTGACCAACTTCGCGTCCAAAGTCACCCTGGTGCACCGGCGCGATGAACTGCGGGCCGAAAAGATCTTGATCGACCGGCTGATGAAGAACGACAAGATCGAACCCCTGTGGTTTCACGAAATCGAAGAAGTATACGGCACCGACACCCCCTTGGGCGTCGAAGGCGTGAAGGTGCGCCACACCAAAACCGGCGAAATTACCGACCTTCCCTGCAAAGGTGTTTTCATTGCAATCGGTCACGCGCCGTCGAATGAATTGGTGAAAGACGTGCTGGAAACCCACATGGGGGGATACGTTGTCACCAAGCCCGACAGTACGGCCACATCGATTCCCGGCATCTTTGCGGCGGGCGATTTGACCGATCACAAGTACCGCCAGGCGGTCACCAGCGCTGGAATGGGCTGCATGGCCGCGCTGGAGGCAGAGCGTTGGTTGGCTGAAACGTAAGCCAAACCCAGATTTTCAGCGTAAATCCGCCCAAAAATCGCCAAATTCCCGTGTCTTTCGTGTCACGGAGCCTGTTTTGGCGGCTTTTTCGATATTTGTTCATTGATGAACAAACCTTTCTTCGCCATATGCGTTCACGAATGAACAATCTTTTCATGCCAGGACCGGCAAACCATGAACGCGTTGACCCAAACCCCACTGCAGGATGATCAGGACCTGCTGTTTCGCTTGCTGCGGCAGGTGGACCAGGCCCCCGATGCGCCGCAGCGGGTCACGGCCAGCGCGCTGAATGTTTCTGTTGGACGGCTGAACGGGTTGATGCGCCAAGCTGTGGACGCGGGTCTGGTGAAAATCACCGACCGCAGCAGCGACGATAAGCGCCAACGCATGGCCTATTCACTGACGCCGCGCGGCGGGTCGGAAAAGAACCGCCTGATCGACGCCTTTTTGAAACGCAAATTCCAAGAATATGACGCGCTGCATGCCGAATTGACCGGCCATGCCACGGGTCTGAACCCCATCAAAAACCGGAGCAGTCTGATGCAATCCAACCTGGCCCCCATCCCCGAACTTTACGTCAGCTATGACAGTGCCCAGAAAATGAAAATGGAAGCGGCAGAGCTGACATCTTGGGATCTGACCCCGCGCCAAATCTGCGATTTGGAACTGCTGATGAACGGCGGCTTCAACCCACTCAAAGGGTTCTTGACCGAAGAAGATTACAACAGCGTGGTAAACACCATGCGCCTGGCCGACGGCAGCCTGTGGCCCATGCCCATCAACTTGGATGTGTCCGAAGACTTCGCCGCCAGCCTGGAAATCGGCCAAGACATCGCCCTGCGCGACCAAGAAGGCGTGATTTTGGGCACCATGACCGTCACAGACCGGTGGGAACCCAACAAAGCGCTGGAAGCGGAAAAAGTGTTCGGTGCCGACGATCTGGCCCACCCGGCGGTGAATTACTTGCACAACCAAGCGGGCAAGATTTACCTGGGCGGGCCGGTCACCGGCATCCAACAGCCCGTGCACTATGACTTCCGCGGCAGCCGCGACACGCCAAACGAACTGCGCGCGTACTTCCGCAAGCTGGGCTGGCGCAAAGTTGTGGCGTTCCAAACCCGTAACCCGCTGCACCGCGCGCACCAGGAACTGACCTTCCGCGCGGCCAAAGAAGCGCAAGCCAACCTGTTGATCCACCCCGTTGTGGGCATGACCAAACCCGGCGACATCGACCACTTCACCCGGGTGCGCTGTTACGAGGCGGTGCTGGACCAATACCCGGCGTCCACCACATCCATGTCTTTGCTGAACCTGGCCATGCGCATGGCGGGTCCACGCGAAGCTGTGTGGCACGGCCTGATCCGCAAAAACCACGGCTGCACGCATTTCATCGTGGGTCGCGACCACGCGGGACCGGGCAAGAATTCTGCTGGCGACGACTTCTATGGTCCTTATGACGCGCAGGACCTGTTCCGCGAACACCAAGAAGAAATGGGCATCGAAATGGTGGACTTTAAGCACATGGTCTATGTGCAAGAACGCGCCCAGTACGAACCCGCCGACGAAATCAAAGACAAAGACAAAGTCACCATCCTGAACATTTCCGGCACAGAATTGCGCCGCCGTTTGGCCGAAGGGCTGGAAATTCCAGAATGGTTCAGCTTCCCCCAAGTTGTGAACGAGTTGCGCAAATCCAAGCCACCGCGTGCCAAGCAGGGCTTCACCGTGTTTTTCACCGGCTTCTCCGGGTCGGGCAAATCCACCATTGCCAACGCGTTGATGGTGAAGCTGATGGAAATGGGCGGGCGTCCCGTCACGCTGCTGGATGGGGACATTGTGCGCAAAAACCTGTCGTCCGAACTGGGCTTCAGCAAGGAACACCGCGACCTGAACATTCGCCGCATCGGCTATGTCGCTTCTGAAATCACCAAGAACGGCGGGATTGCCATCTGCGCACCCATCGCGCCCTATGCCACCACCCGGCGGGCGGTGCGCGAAGACATCGAGGCTTATGGCGCGTTTGTGGAAGTCCACGTGGCCACCACGATCGAAGAATGCGAACGCCGCGACCGCAAGGGTTTGTACAAACTGGCGCGCGAAGGCAAGATCAAGGAATTCACAGGGATTTCAGACCCCTATGACGTCCCCGAAGTGCCAGAGCTGCGCGTGGAAACAGAAAATGTCGAAGTGGACAACTGTGCCCACCAGGTGATTTTGAAGCTGGAAAGCATGGGGCTGATCGCCGCTTAATCTGTCCCACCACGGACCAAAAACAAAGGGGGCCACGCTGGCCCCCTTTTCCGTGTCAGATGTTCAGATGGCCCGTCATGGTCACATGGGCCTGGCCCGACAAACGCACCCCAGTGATGGCATCGGGCGGGCCCAGAACAGACACCTGCGCTGCGCCAGGGCGGCCCATGGCGTGGCCTTGTTCGGCGACAAAATCGGGCGACGGAATCAACCCGTGGTGCCACAGATAACAGGCCATGGCCCCGGTGGCAGACCCGGTGAATGGGTCTTCGGGCGGCATGGGCGGGGCCAGCAACAGGCGGGAATATGTATCGCCCGCATCGGTCGCGCCTTGCAGGGTCACCAAGAAAGGCTCCATCACGTCGGTGTCGGGAAAATCGATGGACGCTTGCAAATCGCGCAAGGCGTCGGCGTTCAATGTGGCACGGGCCAGGGCATCTTGCGATTTCAGCACCGTGATGGTGAACGGCAATCCCGTGGACGTCACCTGCGGTGGGGCGGCAATGTCATCCGCCGACAGGCCCACTGCGCGGGCCACCATGCCCGCGTCCACCACAGGGCCAAAGGTGGGGGCGATCTGCTGCATGGTGATCAGGTCACCGTCGATGTCGATCTGGACAAGCCCCGCTTGGGTTTCCACCGTCAGCGACGTGCCCCGCACCAACCCGCGCGACATCATGGACGCCACGCCCGCCAGGGTCGGATGGCCCGCGAACGGAATTTCCCGGCTGGCCAGATAGATGCGAAACCGCACATCGGCCACATCACTGGGTTCCACAAAGGTGCATTCCACCAGGGATGTTTCGCGCACAATGGCCAGCCGCGTGTCCAGGTCCAGATGGGCGCAGTCGTGCACCACCACGCAGCCGTTGCCCCCGAAGGGCCGGTCGGTGAAGGCCGCGACCCAATCGAACGGCACACCCATCAGTGCACGGCCAGGGCCGTATATTGAAACTGTTTTGCCAGGTCCTGGGCCATGTCCAAATCGGCGATGAAGGCCAACTGGTCGCCATCCGAATTGTGGATCGACCACAGCTGATCGGCCCCGCCCGCTTCTTCCACCATGTCTTCGGGCAAATCGGCGGCATCCACAGGGCGCAGGTACACGATCCCGTCTTCCAAGACGCCGAACTGGTCTTTTGCGTTGGTCATGGCTTCACCCCTTCTTGATGTTGATGGTCTGGATGACTTTTTCCGGCACCGCCCGGGTCAAGTCCACGTGCAGCAGCCCGTTCTTCATGGACGCGGCCCCCACATCCACCCCGTCCGCCAGAACGAAGGTGCGCTGGAACTGCCGCGCGGCAATGCCCCGGTGCAGGAATATCCGGTCGCCCGCGTCGTCGGCTTGGCGGCCGCGGATCACCAATTGGCTGTCTTCCACGGTGATGGACAAATCGTCTTCGTCGAACCCCGCCACCGCCAAGGTGATGCGGTACGAATGGTCCGATGTTTGTTCGATGTTGTAAGGCGGGTACCCTTCGTTGCCCGACTTGGCGGTGCGTTCCACCAAGCGTTCCAACTGATCGAACCCCAACAAAAAGGGGTGCGTGCCCAAGGTCAATTTGCTCATAGCCGGTCCTTTTTCAAAGCGACATGCTGGATGGGTCCCATGTGGCAACCCGGTTTCTTGAAATATGGGTCTTGAAAGCGCATCATGCAAGTATCTCGCTGATCCAAGGACCCCCATGACCGACACACCAAACATGAACCGGACCGAGGTGTTGAAGGTCAAGCTGGAGGTGCTGCGCCAGGAACATCGCGACCTGGACGCGGCCATCACCGCGCTGCAAGACCGCGGGTCAGATCAGCTGGCCGTCCAACGGCTGAAGAAAAAGAAGCTTGGGCTGAAGGACCAAATCAGCAAGCTGGAAGACATGACAACCCCCGACATCATTGCCTAAATCACCGTTCCGGGTTACGTGGCAGCCCCAACCACCAAAAGGATCACGCATGGCAGACGTGGGCATTATCATGGGCAGCCAATCGGACTGGGCCACCATGCGGCAGGCCGCCGATGTGTTGGCCGAATTGGGCGTTCCATTCGAGAAGAAAATCGTGTCGGCCCACCGGACGCCGGACCGGCTGTGGACCTATGGCACTGGGGCGGCGGATCGCGGGATTAAGGTGATCATCGCCGGGGCTGGCGGGGCGGCGCATTTGCCCGGCATGGTGGCGTCCAAAACCCACTTGCCGGTGGTGGGCGTGCCGGTGCAATCCAAAGCCTTGGCCGGGGTCGACAGTCTTTATTCCATCGTGCAAATGCCCAAGGGGTTTCCCGTGGCCACCATGGCCATCGGCGCGCCTGGGGCTGCCAACGCAGGTCTGATGGCCGCCAGCATTCTGGCCCTGTCAGACAGCGATCTGGCCCAACGTCTGGTGGCCTGGCGGGCTGATTTGTCCGCGTCCATCCCAGAGGAGCCGCAAGATGACTGATCGTTTGCCCGTGGGGTCCACCATCGGCATTCTGGGGGGCGGGCAGCTGGGGCGCATGTTGTCTGTGGCCGCCAGCCGGTTGGGCTTTGTCACCCACATCTTTGACCCCGGCGCGATGCCCCCTGCGGGACAGGTGGCCCAGGCTGTGACCACCGCCCCCTATGACGACCGGGACGCGCTGATGGCCTTTGGCCGCGCGGTCGACGTCATCACATACGAATTCGAAAACATCCCCACCGACGCGCTGGACATCCTGGAAAGCTGCGCCCCCATTCGACCGGGCCGCAAGGCCTTGGCCGTGTCCCAAGACCGGCTGGCAGAAAAAGACTTCCTGCAAGGCTTGGGCCTGCAAACCGCGCCCTTTGCCAATGTGGAAAGCGAGGCGGACCTGGCCGCCGCGTTCGACACCGCAGGCGTGCCCGGCATCTTGAAAACCCGGCGGTTCGGATACGACGGCAAAGGCCAGCTGCGCCTGTCTGAAGCGGACGCTGCGGCCTATGCCCAGATGGACGGCGCGCCTTGCGTGTTGGAAGGATTTGTGGATTTCGACCGCGAAGTATCCGTCATCGCGGCGCGGGGCATCGACGGGCAAGTGGCCTGCTTTGACCCCGGTGAAAACGTCCACGACGGCGGCATTTTGCGCACCACCACCGTGCCCGCGACGCTGTCTGCCGCGCAACGCACCGACGCGGTGCTGTTGGCGGGGCGCATCTTGAATGCCTTGGACTATGTCGGTGTGATGGGGGTGGAATTGTTCGTCACCAAATCCGGCCTGATCGTGAACGAAATTGCCCCACGGGTGCACAATTCCGGCCACTGGACGCAAAACGGCTGCGACATCTGCCAGTTCGAACAGCACATCCGCGCCGTGGCGGGATGGCCCTTGGGCGACGGCACGCGCCACAGCGATATCCGTATGGAAAACCTGATCGGCGACGATATGGACCGGGTGCCCAGCCTGGCAGATCAAGGCGCTGCCCTGCATCTTTACGGCAAGGCAGATACCAAACCGGGCCGCAAAATGGGCCATGTGAATTTCAGGGTTTAACCGCCGAAGACCACGCCGTACCGACGCTCAAACTCTATCCAATTCACGGATTTTCCTGTGTCGTCGGGGTTGAACGCCCCGTCGCGCAGGAAGGTGATGGTCTGCGAAATCACGGTGGGATCGTTCATCATGAACGTGTGGGTCACCGGCAGCGTGATGTGATCGGCCATGCCGCGCACCTTGGTGCTGGCCACGGACACTTTGCCGTCGTCCTGCCCGTCGATCACACTGGAAAACAGCGGGCTGATGCTTTGGCTGCCCGCGATCACCCCCAAGGGGAAATTCACATCGGGCAACTGCTTGGTGAAGCTTTGCGCATCCGTGCTGAGTTGCGTGCCCGCAGGACCGTTCAGCATGGAAAAAAGCTGCCAGTCCTTGAATTCATCCACCACTTCGGACCCGTTGTTGGGGGGGGCCAGCATCACCACGCGCCCCAGGTTGGCGATGGCCTGGTCCGCCAGGTGGGTCCGCAACAAAATGCCGCCCATGGAATGGGTGACAAAGTGCACCCGACGTCCGCCGCACGCGTCCACCGCGGCTGGAATGGTTTGGCGCGCCAGGTCTTGGATCGGAAGCGATGTGGACGGATACGTGGGCCGCTGGGTGTCGTACCCCAGCTGCTTGAAGATGCCATCCATCAACGCAAGCGAAGCGCCCGTTCGGGCCAGCCCGTGCAGAAAAACAATGCAGTCATCCGACCGCCCGGTTTGAGGCAACAAAACCATGATGCAAAGTACCGATATGCGCCACATGGCGGAAGAATAAGATCCACCGCACCGATTGCAAGCTGTTCGCCGCGTCACTTCGCGCGCAGCCGGGGTCTGCCAACAAAAAAGGGCGCCCCGAGGGACGCCCTTTCTCAATCCAAATTGGATGGCTTACATCATGCCGCCCATGCCGCCCATGTCGGGCATGCCGCCACCTGGGGCTGCGCCTGGTTTTTCAGGCTTGTCGGCCACCATGGCTTCGGTTGTGATCAACAGACCGGCCACGGATGCTGCGTCTTCCAGTGCGGTGCGCACAACTTTCGCAGGGTCGATGACGCCGAACTTGAACAGGTCGCCGTATTCTTCCGTTTGGGCGTTGAACCCGAAGGACGTGTCGTTGCTTTCGCGGATTTTGCCCGCAACAACGGCACCGTCGACGCCTGCGTTTTCAGCGATCTGACGCAAAGGTGCTTCGATGGCGCGACGCACGATGCTGACGCCAGCGGTTTGGTCCGCGTTGTCGCCTTCCAGGCCGTCCAGGGCTTTGGCCCCTTGCACCAGGGCAACACCGCCGCCCACAACCACACCTTCTTGCACAGCGGCGCGGGTTGCGTTCAGGGC
This sequence comes from Planktomarina sp., assembly GCA_020629235.1. Taxonomy (GTDB): domain Bacteria; phylum Pseudomonadota; class Alphaproteobacteria; order Rhodobacterales; family Rhodobacteraceae; genus Planktomarina. Next base: position 31,419 of record JAHDDS010000014.1, on the reverse strand, counting down.
GTCATCGACGCGGTCTTTACGCTCTTTCACTTCCACTTCGGTCATGCCGCCGACACGGATCACAGCAACACCGCCAGCCAGTTTGGCCACACGTTCTTGCAGTTTTTCGCGGTCATAGTCGGACGATGTTTCTTCGATCTGGCCGTGGATCTGGGCCACGCGGGCTTCGATTTCAGCCTTTTCACCAGCGCCGTCCACGATTGTGGTTTCGTCTTTGGTGATGGAAACGCGCTTGGCGGTGCCCAGCATGTCCATGGTGACGTTTTCCAGCTTCATGCCCAGATCTTCAGAGATCACTTGGCCGCCTGTCAGGATCGCGATGTCTTGCAACATGGCTTTGCGGCGATCGCCGAAACCAGGGGCTTTGACAGCTGCGATTTTCAGGCCGCCGCGCAGTTTGTTCACCACCAAAGTGGCCAGCGCTTCGCCTTCCACGTCTTCGGCGATGATCAACAGGGGCTTTTGCGATTGGATCACGGATTCCAACAGCGGCACCATGGGCTGCAGCGAAGACAATTTCTTCTCGTGCAGCAGGATCATGGCGTCTTCCAGCTCGGTCGTCATTTTGTCTGGGTTGGTGACAAAGTATGGCGACAGGTAACCGCGGTCGAACTGCATGCCTTCCACAACATCGGTTTCTGTTTCCAGACCTTTGTTTTCTTCAACCGTGATCACGCCTTCGTTGCCGACTTTCTGCATCGCGTCTGCGATTTGGCGGCCGATTTCGCTTTCACCGTTGGCAGAGATGGTGCCCACTTGGGCCACTTCGTCGCTGTCTTTGACTTCGCGCGATGCGGCTTTGATGGCGTCCACGACTTTGGCGGTGGCCATGTCGATGCCGCGCTTCAGGTCCATGGGGTTCATGCCCGCTGCGACCGACTTCATGCCTTCTTTAACGATGGCTTGGGCCAGAACGGTGGCGGTGGTGGTGCCGTCGCCGGCTTCGTCATTGGTGCGGCTGGCGACTTCTTTCACCATTTGCGCGCCCATGTTTTCGAACTTGTCTTCCAGTTCGATTTCCTTGGCAACCGACACACCGTCTTTGGTGATGCGCGGGGCGCCGAAGGATTTGTCCAGGACCACGTTGCGGCCTTTGGGGCCCAGGGTCACTTTCACAGCATCCGCCAGGATGTTGACGCCGGTCAACATACGGTTGCGGGCGTCGGTATCGAATTTGACGTCTTTAGCAGCCATTATTCAGCTCCTCTTAAGAGTTACGTTGGGTGGGGGGACCCCACCAGACTTGGGATCGACTGCCTTAGGACAGGATGCCCATGATGTCGGATTCTTTCATGATCAACAGCTCTTTGCCGTCGACGGTGACTTCCGTGCCGGACCATTTGCCGAACAGGATTTTGTCGCCTGCTTTGACGTCCATGGCGATGCGGTCGCCGTCGTCGTCTTTGGCGCCAGCGCCAACTGCAACCACCACGCCTTCGGCGGGTTTTTCTTTCGCGCTGTCAGGGATGATCAGACCGCCTGCGGTCTTCTCTTCGCTTTCCACGCGCTCGACCAGAACACGGTCATGCAAAGGGGTAAATGCCATCTTTGTAGCTCCTCGTAGGCTCAAAGTTATCGCGTTATCACTCACCTCGTGCGAGTGATAACGAGCGGCATTTAGGGAACACGCAAGCGTGAGTCAACAGACCCCGCCCGGAAAATCTTATCGGTATTGCGCCGACGTGATGAATTCGCCGAAGCTTTCGCACCAGACCATCACGGTGGTGTACTGGGTCACATCGGTGCCCGGCGGCAGGTCCAAGATGAACCCGTTGAACGACTTCACCTGACCCACCCGCAGCGAAACATCCTTCAGGGGTTCAAATTCATCTTCGTGTTCCACAAATTCCGGCACCAGATACACGAAATAATCGGGCCCGGGCGACAGGCGTCCTTCGTGGACGATTTGGGTGGCCGATACGCTGATGGTGCCTTCGCCCCAGTGGCCAAAGTCGCTGCCGCGCAGATCGCGGGTCAGGTCGGCCGAAAATTCTGCGGCGGCGGCGCTGGCTTGCAGATCGGCAGCGTCGGGGGCGGGCGGCGCGGTCAGGATGGGCAAAAGGTAAATGCCAAGGCCAAATCCCGCAGCGAACACCGCCCCGTGGGAAATCAAAAGAAGAAGCAGTTTGCGCATTTTCAGCCCTTTCATCGCAGCCCTGCGCCCAACCTGCGCCAGCCCCGATTCGAAGGCAAGCCCCCGAGATCGTGCGAAAAAGCGGGCGAAACGAGTGAAAAAGCAATGTTTCGCACGCGAAACAAATTCGCGTAAGCCCCTGAAAACCGCCCCGGATTCGGTCAATTTTCCGGAAAGTAAAGCCAGCGCCCGATGCTGCAACGCCCGGTTCATCTTACCATGAACCAGCCCGCGTGCCGCCATATCAGGCCGCGCGTTCCAGGTTGAATTAACGCAAAATTAACCTAACTTAACGGGATGGGAGAAGTGCACCTGTCCGCCATTTTATGTTCCCTGATCCTGGGGGGCGACGCAGAAGTGCGCTTGCCGTTTTCCGTGGGATACGATGTGAACACCGTGCGGGTGGACTGCGTCACCGACGACAGCGTGGTGGAAGTGGGGCTGGACAAGCGATCGTCCCTGGATTCCGTGCAACAAGCGCTGTTCGCGGCCCATCTGACCGGCAAAAAACCAGTGGTATATCTGATCAACCGCGACACCCGTATCGGCAAATACGAAACCCGCATTCGCGCCGCCGCGGACATGGCGGGCGTGCGGTTCGAAACCGTGTCGGAAAATTTCCTGATCCGTTGGCAGATGACGTCGTGGCTGCGCAATTATTCGGCGGCTGCGCCAAAATCGTAGCGGAACCGCGACGCGCACGCCCCGCTTCAGACCACATCGCCCCAATCGGCCAGCCCCTTACGCCCCGCTTTTGTCAGGGCATAGACGCCTTTTTCAACTTTCTTGAACCAGCCATAGTGGTTGTCGCGCATGATGGTGGTGGCCACGGGCACGCCGGTGGCTTTGGCCACGATGGCCCCTTTTTCTGCCCCTGCGTTGGCCAGATACGCCGCACATTTCAGCGCGTCTTGGCGGTATCCGGTGACGATCCCGTGGCGCGTGGCCCCCCCGGCGTTGGGGTCCCCGTTCAGGCGGTCGAACGCTTTGGACAGTGCCTTGGTCTTCTTTTTGGACGTGCGCGCGGCATAGGGGCCGGGGGTGGCGTGGACTTCCAGATACCCGTCGCGGTCGCGCACGGTGATGACCCCCACCCCCAGCCTGCGGCACAGCTTAACATTGGCGCGCAGCGCTTTGGCGGATTTGGGCCGGGGCACGGCCACATAAACGTCTTCGGTCAGCGTCAGCCGGTCCACCACCTGATGCAGCAGCGCCAAGGTGAACCCCAGCTTCAGTTCCACCACCACAACATCATCGCCGCGCATGGCCACAACATCGGCTTTGCCCACCTCCCCCTTCACGGTGAAGCCCTGGCGTTCGAAGTGGGCCTTCACGGCTGGGTACAGATCACTTTCGCGCATGGGCCATGCATAGGGTAAATCCAGGCTGCCGATCAACGTTGTATGGGTGACATCCCCCTGCCCCGCCCCTATAACGCCCGCAAAATCAGACCCGAGCGGAGCCCACAATGATCCAAGTTTTTGGCCACAAATCCCCCGACACCGACAGCACCGGCAGCCCGATCATCTGGGCGTGGTATCTGAACCAGATCAAAGGCCAAGCCGCCAAGCCGGTTTTGCTGGGGGAACCCAACACCGAAGCCGCCTTCGTGTTGAAGCGCTGGAACCTGGACAAGCCAGACATCATCGACGGCGTGGCGGCTGACGCGCCTGTGGTGATCGTGGACACCAACAACCCGGCAGAATTGCCCGACGGCATCAATGACGCCGACATTCAGGCCATTATCGACCACCACAAATTGGTGGGCGGTTTGGAAACCAAAGGCCCCATCGACATCCGCATTGAACCGCTGGCGTGCACCGCCACCATCATGTGGAAGATGATCGGCAAGGACATGGCGCAAATGCCCGAAGGCATCAAAGGTGCAATGTTGTCGTGCATCCTGTCGGACACGCTGGAATTCCGGTCCCCCACCACCACGCAGGAAGACAAAGCCATCGCCCACGATCTGGCCAAAGACCTGGGCGTGGATCTGCCGGCTTACGCGGCCGAGATGTTTGAGGCGAAATCCGACGTATCGGCGTTTTCCGACGCAGAGCTGCTGCGCATGGACAGCAAGGAATACGGCGTGGGCGACACCAAATTCCGCGTGTCGGTGTTGGAAACCACGGCCCCCAAAATGGTATTGGACCGCAAAGACAGCCTGATGGCATCCATGGCGGATGTGGCGGCGGAAGACGGCGTGGACCAAGTGCTGCTGTTCGTGGTGGATATCTTGAACGAAGAAGCCACCATGTTGATCCCCAACGATCTGACCAAAGCGGTGGCGGAAAAATCCTTTGACGCGACAGTGGATGGCGACACCGTGGTGCTGCCCGGCGTCATGAGCCGCAAGAAACAAATCATCCCCAACCTGAAAGTCTGATCCCATGACGCGCATCATCGAAAGCATCGACGACATCGCCGCAAACTATGATGCGCTGTTCTTGGATTTGTGGGGCTGTGTGCACAACGGCCTGGAACCCTTCCCCGAAGCCGTGGCGGCCATGCAGGCGTTCAAAGCATCGGGCGGGACGGTTTTGTTGCTGACCAACGCCCCCCGGTCGCGCCATTTGGTGGCCAAGCAGTTGGACCGCATGGGCCTGCCGGACGACAGTTACGATGTGATCGCCACGTCAGGCGACAGTGCCCGGTCGGCCATGTTCCGCGGCGTGGTGGGGGAAAAGGTATATTTTATCGGCCAAGACCATGACGCTGGGTTCTTTGATCCCTTGTCCATCGTCGACGACCCGGTGGACATTCAGCAAGTGGCCTTGGAAGATGCGGACGGCATCGTGTGCTGCGGACCGTTTGATCCCAAAGCGGACCCAGAAGAAATGCGCGCGCAGTTCCTCTATGCCAAAACGCACGGCTTGAAACTGCTGTGCGCGAACCCAGACATCGTGGTGGATCGGGGCGAAAGCCGCGAATGGTGTGCGGGGGCTTTGGCCAAGCTTTACACCGAAATGGGCGGCGAAAGCCTGTACTTTGGCAAGCCCCATCCGCCGATCTACGACTTGGCGCGGCAACGTTTGGCGGCCATGGGACGCCCCACGCCGGACAACCGGATTTTGTGCGTCGGCGACGGGATCATCACCGATATTCGCGGCGCTGTGGGCGAAGACCTCGATTCGCTTTACATCACCGGCGGCCTGGCGCGCGACGAAACCAAGACCGATCGTCAGCCCGACCCAGACGCTTTGACCGCCTTCTTGGGCAAAGAAATGCTGACCCCCACCTATGCCATCGGGTATTTGCGCTGATTTTCCTTGCATTTCTGCATCTGCAAAGTAATTAAATTTCAACCTGACCCCGTCAGAGTGACTTTCATTGCGTAGAGGTTTTGAAATGCTGGACAATATGCCCCGTGGGACGATCTGTATCGAAGACCTGGAAATCGGCATGGTGCGGCACCTGCGCAAGGTGGTGACCGACGAAGACATCGAAATGTTTGCCCAAGTGTCCACCGACCACAACCCGGTGCACCTGGACGAAGACTATGCCCAAGACACGATCTTTGAAGGCCGCATTGCCCACGGCATGCTGACGGCGGGGCTGATTTCTGCCGTGATCGGCGAACAGCTGCCCGGACACGGGACGGTGTATCTGGGGCAGAACCTGAAATTTCTGGCCCCCGTGCGCCCCGGCGATCAAGTGACCGCGGAAGTGGAAGTGATGGACATCGACTTCTCTAAGCGCCGGGTCAAACTGGACACGCGCTGCTTGGTGGGCAGCAAGAAAGTGCTGATCGGCGAAGCCACCGTCCTGGCCCCGTCGCGCAAGTTCGACTGACGCAGCATCCGCTTGGCCCGGGCCCGCTTGCCCCGTCCGTCCGGGCGGGATAGGTCACGGGCCATGCAGCGGTTCACCACACTTCCCATCCCAGACCATGCCCGGGGCGCGGCCCTGGCCATCGGCAATTTCGACGGCGTGCACCTGGGGCACCAAGCCGTACTGGACCAGACCCGCGCCGCCGCAAATGGGGCGCCGGTGGGGGTGCTGACGTTTGAACCCCACCCCCGCGAATACTTTGCCCAGATGACCGGCCAAACCCAAGCGCCCTTCCGGCTGCTGGATGCCGACGCGCGGGCCAATCGGTTGGAAAAGCTTGGTTTGGATTTGCTGGCCGAGGTGCCCTTTGATGCGGACCTTGCGGCGCTGTCGCCCGAAGCCTTCTGCAAAGACATTCTGTGCGACGCCGTGGGCGCGTCGTTGGTGACCGTGGGGGCGGATTTCAAATTCGGCAAAAGCCGCGCGGGCAATGTTGATACCCTGCAAACCATGGGCGCTGATCTGGGATTTGGCGTTCAAGTCGCCACCTTGTCCCAGCACGGGGATGCCGTCATCAGTTCCACCAATATCCGCACCGCCCTGGCCCAAGGCGACCCGCGCCGCGCCGCCGCCATGTTGGGGCACTGGCACCGCATCGAAGGCCCGGTGATGCACGGCGAAAAGCGCGGCCGCGAATTGGGCTTTCCCACCGCGAATATGTCCATCGCGGGACTGCACCCGCCTGCCTTTGGGGTCTATGCCGTGGTGGTGGACGTCCTGACCGGGCCAGATGCAGGCACATACCATGGGGCAGCGTCCATCGGTGTGCGGCCCATGTTTGGGGACAATGTGCCCAACTGCGAGACATTTATCTTTGACTTTCAAGGCGATCTTTATGACCAGACCCTGTCGGTGGGCCTGGTGGATTTTCTGCGCGGGGAACAGACCTTCGACAGCCTGGACGCGTTGATCCAGCAGATGGACCGCGACTGCGCCCGCGCGCGCGACATCCTGGCGGCACTATGACCGACGTGATCAACCGCAAGGGCCTGCGCAAAAATTTCTGGCAGCGGGTGCCAATGGACCAAATGTCCGACGCCGAATGGGAAGCGTTGTGTGACGGCTGCGGGCGGTGCTGTTTGAACAAATTGGAAGACCCAGACACCGGGCAAGTGGCGCTGACCCGCGTGGCCTGTCGGCTGTTGGACGGGGACACCTGCCGGTGCGGGCAGTACGACATTCGCCACCAGTTCGTGCCCGAATGCATCCGCATGACCCCGAAAACTCTGCCGCTGCATGTCTATTGGTTGCCGGGGACCTGTGCCTATAAGCGATTGCACGAAGGGGACGGGTTGCCCGACTGGCACCCGCTGATCACCGGCACCCCCCAGACGGTGCACGACGCAGGGATTTCGGTCCAAGGCTGGACCATCCCAGAGTTCGAGGTGGACGAAGAAGACTGGGAAGACCACATCATAGGGGACGCGTCATGAATTTTGCATCCGACAACACAGGGCCAGTGCACCCCAAGATCATGGCCGCCCTGGCGGAAGCCAACGAAGGCTATGCCATGCCTTATGGCGCGGACGATCATACGGCGGCTGCCGTGGCCGATATTCGCGCCACATTCGAAGCCCCCGATGCGGCGGTGTTTCTGGTCAGCCTGGGCACGGCGGCCAATTCCTTGATCCTGGCCACCCTGGCCGATCCCTGGTCCGCCGTGTTCTGCCACCCCCAGGCCCACATTCAGGAAGACGAATGCAACGCCCCTGAATTTTTCAGCGGCGGGGCGAAGCTGATTTTGGTGGATGGCCCCGATGCCAAGATGACGCCGGACGCCCTGGATGCGGCCATTCGCAACGAAGAAACCCGCGGCGTGCATGGCCCACAGCGCGGTCCCGTCAGCCTGACCCAGGCCACGGAAAAAGGCACGGTTTATACCGTGGCCGAAATCAAAGCGCTGTGCGACGTGGCCCACGCCCACGGATTGGCGGTGCACATGGACGGCGCGCGGTTTGCCAATGCCGTGGCAACGCTGGGGTGCACGGCGGCAGAAATGACCTGGAAAGCAGGCGTGGATGCCGTGACGTTCGGGGGCACCAAAAACGGGCTGATGGCGGTGGAAGCCGCGATCTTCTTTGACCCCAAGCCCGCGTGGGAGTTTGAGTTGCGGCGCAAACGCGGCGCGCATCTGTTTTCCAAGCACCGCTTTTTGGCAGCCCAGATGCAGGGGTATCTGGCGGGGGACTTGTGGCTGGATATGGCCGCTGCCGCCAATGCCCGCACCGCGCAACTGGCGCGGGGGTTGAAGCAGATTGACGGGGTGAACCTGGATTTCGAACCTGCGGCGAACATCATCTTTGCCCACTGGTCCCGCGCGCGCCATGCCAAGGCATTGGCGGCCGGGGCATCCTATTACGTGATGCGCGGCGATCCGATGGTGGGCGACCCGGACGAGATGCTGCCCGCGCGCCTTGTGACCGATTGGTCGGCGTCAGAGGCGTCCGTGGATCAGTTCTTGGACATTTTGCGCGGGGCTTAGGCCCGCAACGCCGCGGGCATCACCGCCGCCACTTGGGCCGCGTGGGTCAAGGGGCACATGTGCCCCGCGCCGTCGATCCTGTGGCGTGTCACACGGGCCAGACGGTCGGCCAAAGCATCATGAATCGTACTGATGACGGCAGGGCTTTGCGCCCCTTCGATCAGGGTCACAGGTGCGGCCAACCCTTCCAAGCGCCCTGGCCGCAGTATGCCATTGACGTCGTCATTCAGGGCGGCGTTTTGCCCCGGGATCACGCGGATTTGCTGGGCCATGGCCGCCTGTTGATCCGCCGTCATGGCGGCCCATCCCCCTGGCCCGCCCCATATATCTACAAAACACCGGGCCGCTGTGGCCGCGTCGCCTTGGCCCCAGGCCGCCACGAAGGGGGCGAAGTCTTGGGTGTACTGGCGGTGGGCTGGCGTGCCAGCAGCGGCGCTGAATTGCACGGGTTCGATCAGGGTGACGGATTGCACCAGTGCGCCCAAGTCCAGCGCGGCCAGAAGCGTGGCCGTGCCGCCGAACGAATGCCCCACCAGGTGAACCGGCCCGCCTGCCAAATCCGCAATGGCGTCTGCCGTCATGCGCTGCGGATCAACGCCGTCCGGTGTGGGCGGGCTTTGGCCGTGATCTGGTAAATCCAAACAGACCGCTTCGACCTGCAGATGCCGCAGCACCGGCAGCCACACGCCGCCGTGGGCCAAGGCGCAGTGGGTGAAAATGGTGCGCGGCCCGGTGCCGCGTGCGGTATGATGCAGCCCGGTGCCGGGCGATGTGGCGTTGGACACTTACAACGTGCCGGACAAAACCGCGTCCAGATCGTCGATCCGGTCTTGGCCCCAGAACCGTTGATCGTCTTCGGTGATGTAAAACGGCGCGCCAAAGACACCGTCGGTCACCGCTTCTTCTGCGTTGCGGGCGTATTCTTCTGCCGACCCAGCCATGTCTTTGTCGGCCAGGGCGGGATCAAAGCCTGCGGCGGTCATGCATTGTGCAATCACATCGGGTTGGCTGATGTCTTTGTCTTCCGCCCAACAGGCCCGGGTGAAGGCAAAGGACAGGCCCAGCAGGTCCCCATCGCCGTGGTTTTTGGCAGAAATGAACGCATAGGACGACGGCGCCATATTGGTGGGCCAGAACGCGGGTTTCAGATTGAAGGGCATATCCAGCTTTTTGGCGGTGCGGGTCAATTCCTGCAAACGCCATTCCTGCCGGCTGGCGTGGCGTTGGCCCGGGGGCACCCCGCCTGTCGCGGCAAACACCGCCATCAGATCGACGGGCCGAAAATCAACCTGCAGCCCATGTTTTTCCACCACGGGACGCAAGCGTTCCCCTGCCAAATAGGTATAGGGGCTGATGGTGGCGAAATAATACTTCAACTTGGGCATATCATGCGGCCTTTTCTGTGTCAGGGCAGTGGGACGGACCGTAGCCCCATGGTAAGGGGAGTCAATGAAGCGCGACTCACTTTCGCGATGAAGACCGGGGACAATTTCAGATGCCATCCATGGACGAACCAAAGCTGATTTCTGGCAATGCAAACCTGTCGTTGGCCACGGGGATTGCGCGCCGCATGTCCATGGCGCGGGGCCGCAAGATCAAGCCGGTGGACGCGCGGGTGGAACGGTTCAATGACGGCGAAGTCTTTGTGGAAGTGTTCGAAAACGTGCGCGGCGAAGACATGTTCATCGTCCAGCCAACGTCCCGGCCCGCCAACGACAACCTGATGGAACTGCTGATCATCGCCGATGCATTGAAACGGTCGTCCGCCAAGCGGGTGACGGCGGTGATCCCGTATTTCGGCTATGCCCGCCAGGACCGGCGCACCAAGGCCCGCACGCCGATTTCCGCCAAGATGGTGGCCAATATGATCAGCCAAGCGGGTATCGAACGGGTGCTGACCATGGACTTGCACGCGGCACAGATCCAAGGATTTTTCGACATCCCTGTCGACAACCTCTATGCCAGCCCGATTTTTGCATTGGACATCGAACACCATTTTGACGACCTGTCCCAAGTGACCGTTGTGTCACCAGATGTGGGCGGTGTGGCCCGGGCCCGCGAATTGGCCCAACGCATCGGCTGCGGTTTGGCCATCGTGGACAAACGCCGCAACACCCCAGGCGAAGTGGCGGAAATGACGGTGATCGGTGACGTGTCGGGCAAAACCTGCCTGATCGTGGACGACATTTGCGACACTGCCGGCACCCTGTGCAAAGCCGCCGAAGTGCTGATGGATGCAGGTGCTGTGGAAGTGCATTCCTATATCACCCACGGGGTGCTGTCTGGGCCCGCGGTGGACCGGATCAGCACATCGGTGATGAAAAGCCTGGTGATCACGGATTCCATCGAACCGGTGGATGCGGTCAAGAACTGTAAGAACATCCGCGTTGTGCCCACAGCACCGCTGTTTTCCCAGGCGATTTTGAACATTTGGTCGGGCACGTCGGTGTCGTCGCTGTTTGACACGGACACGTTGAAAACAATCTATGACGGTATCTATGAGACCTGATTATTCGATGTCCCAATCGTCGGCGTAAGACATTTCCCCGATGGACGTCCACGCCGCGCGCAGTCGGGCCACGCGCGTGTCACCCCAGGTCTTAAACACCAGCGTGAAACCCGCTTCGGTCACATCTTCAGCAGACAGATCCCCCCGGGCATTTTCCTTGCTGTTGATGTCCCACATCGACAACGACACGGACACCACCGGCACCGTTTTATACTGTTCGCTGAACGTAACAGGGTGGCGCACTTCGCGTGGGCCATCGTCTGCCCACATCGGACCGTTGGCATCGAAGTCCGAGAACAGGACCACGTCCCCCTGGTCGACGCCCAAGTATTGATTTTGCATCCGTCGCATGGCGCCCATTAGAAGGGCCCGCGGCATAAATGGAAGCAAAAAAAGAAAAGGCCCCGCAATATTACGGGGCCTTTTGCATCAATGCTTACGTAAGATCAGTTCAGCTGCCGGACAGACCCAATGTGCCAGCCAGGGCCACCACATCTGCATGGGTCTTGTTGGCGGCATCCACCGCGTCTTCGGGGGCCGCATCCACGGCTGCTTTGCTGGCGGCCAACATGTCATCCATGTCGTCTTGGGTCACGTCGGATTTGGCAACTGCCTGTTCCGCCAGAATCGTGACACCAGCGGCGGTGATTTCCGCAAACCCGCCCGTAACCAAGAAGTCGTGGGACCCGTCGGTGCTGATGGCCGACAACATGCCAGGACGCAGCGTGGTCAGCGTGGGCGTGTGGCTGGGCATGGCGGTCAGATCGCCTTCCGCGCCAGGGATTTGCACCTCGGTCACTTCGAACGACGCCAGGCTGCGCTCGGGGCTGACGAGGTCAAATTGCATCATGTCTGCCATATCATTCTCCTTTAGATGAGAAGCCCCTGCCCCAAGCAACGCCCAGGGCAGTGACAGACTGGATTAGGCGGCGTCGGCTGCCATTTTTTCGGCTTTCGCGATCACTTCGCTGATGCCGCCCACCATATAGAAGGCCCCTTCGGGCAGGTGGTCGTATTCACCGGCGACAACCGCTTTGAACGACGAAATGGTTTCTTCCAGCGGCACCTGCACACCGTCAGACCCGGTGAACACTTTGGCCACGTCGAACGGCTGGGACAAGAAGCGCTGAATTTTCCGGGCGCGGGCCACAGTCAATTTGTCTTCTTCCGACAGTTCGTCCATGCCCAAAATCGCGATGATGTCTTGCAACGACTTATAGCGCTGCAGGATCCCCTGCACTTCACGGGCCACTTGGTAGTGTTCTTCACCCACGATGGACGGGTCCATCAAACGCGATGTGGAATCCAGCGGGTCCACAGCCGGGTAAATCCCCAATTCGGAAATTGCACGGGACAGAACGGTGGTGGCGTCCAAGTGGGCAAACGATGTGGCCGGCGCGGGGTCGGTCAAGTCGTCGGCGGGCACGTACACGGCTTGCACCGATGTGATGGACCCCGATTTGGTGGACGTAATGCGTTCCTGCATCTGGCCCATGTCGGTGGCCAGGGTCGGCTGGTATCCCACAGCCGATGGAATGCGGCCCAACAGCGCCGACACCTCGGACCCGGCTTGGGTAAAGCGGAAGATGTTGTCCACGAAGAACAGAACGTCGGTCCCGGATTGGTCGCGGAATTGTTCGGCCAAAGTCAGACCGGTCAATGCCACACGCATCCGCGCACCGGGAGGTTCGTTCATCTGACCGTACACCAGGGCCACTTGGCTTTCTTCCAGGTTGTCTGGGTTGATCACGTTGGATTCGATCATTTCGTGGTACAGGTCGTTGCCTTCCCGTGTCCGTTCGCCAACGCCCGCAAACACGGAAAAGCCCGAGTGCACTTTGGCGATGTTGTTGATCAATTCCATGATCAAAACGGTTTTGCCCACGCCAGCACCGCCGAACAGGCCGATCTTACCGCCCTTGGCGTAGGGGGCCAGCAGGTCCACCACTTTGATGCCTGTCACCAGGACTTCGGATTCCGTGGACTGTTCCGCGAATTCCGGTGCTTCTTGGTGGATGGCGCGTTTTTCTTTGGTTTTGATGGGTTTGCCTTCGTCAACGGGTTCCCCCACGACGTTCAGGATACGGCCCAGGGTTGCGTTGCCCACAGGCACCGTGATGGGTCCGCCGGTGTCAGACACCTCTTGGCCGCGCACCAGACCTTCGGTGGCGTCCATGGCGATGGCGCGGACGGTGTTTTCGCCCAAGTGCTGCGCCACTTCCAACACCAGGTTTTTGCCGTTGTTGTCTGTGTTCAATGCGTTCAGAATTTCGGGCAGGTGGTCGTCGAACTGTACGTCGACAACAGCGCCAATCACCTGTGTGATTTTGCCTTTTGCATTTGCCATTTCAAATGTCTCCTAAGTTCAAAGCGCCTCAGCGCCCGAGATGATTTCGATAAGCTCGTTGGTGATAACCGCCTGACGGGACCGGTTGAATTGGATCGTCAGTTTGTCGATCATCTCGCCTGCGTTGCGGGTGGCGTTGTCCATGGCGGACATCCGGGCACCCTGTTCGCTTGCGCCGTTTTCGAGCAATGCAGCAAAGATTTGTGTCGATACGCCCCGGGGCAACAGATCGGCCAAGATGGCCTGTTCGCTGGGTTCGTAATCGAAGGCTGTGTCTTCCGCGCCTTCCCCTTCTTCGAACGCAGCAGGGATCACCTGCTGGGCCGTTGGGGTTTGGCTGATGACCGATTGAAAGCGGCTGAAGAAGATCGTGGCCACGTCAAATTCGCCCGCATCAAAGCGCGCCAACAGGTCTTTGCCGATGGCGGCTGCGTTGTCGTATCCAACGCGTTTGACATCCGACAGGTCCACGTGACCCACGAATTTGTCTTCCAGGTCCCGCTTCAGGGCTTCGCGCCCCTTTTTGCCCACGGTCAAGATTTTGACAGTGTGGCCAGCCGCTTCCAGTTCCAGCGCCCGGGCCTTGGCCAGTTTCGCGATGGATGAATTGAAGCCGCCGCACAGGCCGCGTTCGGCGGTCATGACCACCATCATATGTACCTTGTCCGACCCAGTGCCGGACAGAAGTTTGGGTGCGCCTTCGGCGTTACCAACGGAGGCCGCCAACCCACCCAGAACAGCATTGAAGCGTTCTGTATATGGGCGCGATGCCTCGGCCGCATCTTGGGCCCGCCGCAGTTTTGCGGCGGCCACCATCTGCATGGCCTTGGTGATCTTGCGCGTCGACTTGACGCTTTCGATCCGGTTTTTGAGGTCCTTCAGGCTGGGCATCGGATATCCTTACGCGAAATCCGCCACGAACTCATCCAACGCGGCCTTGATCGCGTCAGCCAGATCGTCTTTCACCTTGCGGTCATTTTCGGTGATGTCGTCCAGCAGGGCGCTGTGCTTGCCGCGCAGGTGCGCCAGCATGCCAGCCTCGAACCGGCCCACGTCCTTCACGTCCACCTTGTCCAGGTACCCGTTCACACCTGCGTAAATCACGCAAACGATTTCGGCGTTGGTCAGGGGCGAATACTGCGGCTGCTTCATCAGCTCGGTCAGGCGGGCACCGCGGTTCAGCAACTGCTGGGTGGCGGCGTCCAGGTCAGACCCGAACTGGGCAAAGGCTGCCATTTCGCGGTACTGCGCCAGGGACAGTTTCACCGGACCCGCAACAGAAGACATGGCCTTCGTTTGCGCCGACGATCCCACGCGCGACACCGACAAACCGGTGTTCACAGCGGGGCGGATGCCTTGGTAAAACAGTTCCGTTTCCAAGAAGATCTGCCCGTCGGTGATCGAAATCACGTTGGTGGGAATAAAGGCCGACACGTCGCCGCCTTGGGTTTCAATGATCGGCAGCGCCGTCAAAGACCCGGACCCGTTGTCTTCGTTCAGTTTCGAAGACCGTTCCAACAAGCGAGAGTGAAGATAGAAAACGTCCCCTGGGTACGCTTCACGCCCGGGTGGGCGGCGCAGCAGCAGGGACATCTGGCGATAAGACACAGCTTGCTTGGACAGATCGTCATAGATGATCAGCGCGTGCTTGCCACTGTCGCGGAAATATTCCGCCATGGATGTTGCGGCGTATGGGGCCAAGAACTGCATCGGTGCTGGGTCAGATGCGGTGGCGGCCACCACGATCGAATATTCAATCGCGCCGGTTTCTTCCAGCTTCTTCACCAACTGCGCAACGGTGGACCGCTTCTGGCCCACAGCAACGTACACGCAGTACAGTTTCTTGCTTTCGTCGTCGCCTGCCGCTTCGTTGTACGACTTCTGGTTCAGGATGGTGTCCAGGGCGATGGCTGTTTTACCAGTTTGGCGGTCACCAATGATCAATTCGCGCTGGCCACGGCCAACGGGGATCATGGCGTCCACGGACTTCAGGCCGGTGGCCATGGGTTCGTGCACCGATTTACGCGGGATAATGCCGGGGGCTTTGACTTCTGCCTGGCTGCGTTTCTTGGCCTTGATGGGGCCTTTGCCGTCCAACGGATTGCCCAGGGCGTCCACGACGCGGCCCAGCAATTCAGGACCCACGGGCACATCCACGATCGCCTTGGTGCGCTTGACGGTGTCGCCTTCTTTAATATCGCGGTCGGACCCGAAGATCACCACACCGACGTTGTCGCTTTCCAGGTTCAGCGCCATGCCTTGGATGCCGCCGGGGAATTCGACCATTTCACCGGCCTGCACATTGTCCAGACCGTACACGCGGGCAATCCCGTCGCCCACGGACAGCACCCGGCCCACTTCGGCCACATCAGCTTCATTGCCGAAGTTCTTAATCTGATCCTTAAGGATGGCAGAAATTTCTGCAGCTTCGATCGCCATTTATCCGACCTCTTTCATTGTGTTCTGCAGGGCGTCCAGCTTAGAGCGGATCGACGTATCGATCATCTTAGAGCCCAATTTCACGATAAGACCGCCGATCAAACTTTCATCGACGGTTGCATTGATAACCACGTCCTTGCCGGCCTGCGCCTTAAGTGTTTTGGCAAGCTTGTCCGACTGCGCTTTGGTCAGCGCTTTGGCGGACACCACATCGGCTGTCACTTCGCCCTTTTCGTCGGCAATCAAACCGCGCAGGGCGTCCAGCAGCTGCGGCAAAACAAAAAGGCGACGCTTGGTCGCCATCAGGGCCAAGGTGTTGGCCATCGTCGCAGACAGTTTCATCTTCTTGGCCAAACCGCTGACAGCAGCGCCCATTTCGTCGCGGCTGTGGACGGGCGATGCCACAAGGTTTCGAAGATCTTCGCTGGCCGCCATCGCATCACCCAAGGCAGCCACATCCCCTTCCAGGGCTTTCAGCTTTTTGCCTTCTTTGGCGAGTTCAAAAACAGCCGTCGCATAACGGCCTGCAATACCGGACGAGATCGAAGCAGTATCTGACAAGATCGTCCCCTTCACTTAGGCCCAGCCACATGTTGGTCTTTTGCTGGGTTGGTCGCTGGATGGGTCCGCCATCCAAATTCGCGCGGTGTGTAACAGAGGCATCCAGGTGCCGCAATGCCCAAGGAAACGAGAAAGTGAAGTCTTCTGTCGCGGCAAAATGCGCCGCTTTTTCGGGCATGGGCCGGGCGGGTCTGCGCTCTATTTCGGATTTATCGTTTTATTCAGCAGGCTTCTGGCCACTTCTGGCTGTGGAACGCCTTCCAAAACCCCCAAGGGCCGCGAAATGATTTGCCCCAAACCGGGGCGGCGCGGGCGCGGAACTTGCTTTTTGGCTTCCACAATCAAGGCCCCGCCGCCGTTCCACGCAGGAATCGCTTGCCCGATTTTTTCCAGCATCGGCCCTGCACGGCGCCAAAAGCGGTTGCGCCAGGGCGGTTGATACAGGGCCGTGCAGTGGGCCACGGGTTGCAGCCCGTGGTTGGCCAACTGTTTTTCCAACTGCCCCATTGTATAGGGGCGCGAAAAGGAAAATGGCGTGCCGTCGCGCCGGGCCCACAGGCTGGCGCGGTTGGGCACGATGAAAATCGCGCGCGCTTCGCCTGCCATAACGCGGTAACATTCTTCCAACACGGCGAACGGATGGTCAGACGGGTCCAGCCCGTGCAGCAATATCAACCGATCCACCGATCCGGTTTCCACCGGCCAGTGGGTTTCTTCGCACAACACTGCGGCGTTGGGTCGCTGGCTGGGCCAGTGCATCACCCCCTGCAGCCCCGGCATCAGCGCTGTGGTGCGCGCGGCCTCGGCCATGCGGTGGCGCAACAGCGGCGTGGCAAAGCCATATCCCACAAGCGTTTGGCGCGACAAATCGGGCCACAGCCGATCCACCTGCGTGCTGAGTGCCTGCTGAACCGCCTGGCCCACTTCCGTTTCGTGGTAAAATTCGCGAAGCTCCCGCACGTCGAGATACATTGTAAACTCCGCTGGCTGCGTTAGGGTTGACGTGGAACTAGCATCCTTGAAAAGTAAAACCATGCCAAGCGCCGTCCTTGAAATAGTCACCGTTCCTTGTCTCGAGGACAACTATGCCTTTGTCATCGGCAATCTTGAATCCAAAGAAGCCGCCGTGGTGGACGTGCCCGAAGCCGGCCCCATCAAAGCTGCCTTGAAGGCCAAGGGCTGGACCCTGACGACCGTATTGCTGACCCACCATCACTGGGACCACGTGGACGGCTTGGCCGACCTGCCCAATCTGGAAAGCTTGGTGGTGGTGGGGGCGCAGGCGGACGCGCATCGCCTGCCAGATCTGACCTTCGCCCTGGGAAACGACCAATCCATCAGCATTCTGGGCCACAGCGTGCAAACCTTTGACGTATCGGGCCATACCGTGGGGCATATCGCATTCTACATCCCCGCCGCAGACGCTATTTTTACTGGCGACAGCTTGATGGCCATGGGCTGTGGCCGGTTGTTCGAAGGCACCCCGGCGCAAATGTGGGACAGCCTGCAAAAGATCAGCGCCCTGCCCGGCGAAACCCTGGTGCATTCGGGCCATGAATACACCGCCACCAACGTGCAGTTCGCCCTTACGCTGGGGGAAGACAATCCTGACCTGGCCAAACGCGCCGCTGCGGTGACGGCGGCCCGGGCGAAAGGCACCCCCACTGTCCCGTCCACCTTGGCGGAAGAAATGGCCACTAATCCGTTTTTGCGCGCCGACAGCCCCCCCCTGCAATCCGCCTTGGGGATGGACGGCGCGGACGCCTTGGCCGTGTTCACCGAAATCAGAACGCGCCGAAACAATTTCTGAAAATCCCCCCTAAAATCCGGTCGGCGTTCACTTTTCTGGCCCTTACACAGATTTTTGTAAGAAATTTACGTCAAACCACTTGAAGCTGAACCGTTTTGGCCGAAGTCTGTTGGGTAAGACAATGCATCCGGTCTTGCGGTGCGCCGCGCCCAGACCCCGAGCGAGCAGGAGGCGCATCAACGTGCCATCGTTTTCAACAAGCCTTGAACAGTCCATCCATCAAGCGCTGGCCATTGCCAACGACCACCGCCACGAATTGGCCACGTTGGAACACTTGCTGCTGGCCCTGATCGACGAACCCGATGCATCCAAAGTGATGCGGGCCTGTTCTGTGGACCTGGACGATCTGCGGGGCACCTTGGAAGACTTCGTGGAAAAGGACCTGTCCGGTCTGATCACCGATGTCGAAGGATCAGAAGCCGTGCCCACCGCCGCCTTTCAACGGGTAATCCAACGGGCCGCGATCCATGTGCAATCTTCGGGACGGTCCGAAGTGACGGGGGCAAACGTCCTGGTGGCGATCTTTGCGGAACGCGAATCAAACGCCGCCTATTTCCTGCAAGAACAAGATATGACCCGGTACGACGCGGTGAATTTCATTGCCCACGGCGTGGCCAAGGACCCATCCTTTGGCGAAAGCCGCCCTGTCATTGGTGCCGATGCAGGCGAAGACGCCTTTGATGCGGCCCCCGGTGACGGTGAAGAAAAAGAAAGCGCCCTGGGTAAATATTGCGTCGATCTGAACGCCAAATCCCGCGAAGGCGACGTGGACCCGCTGATCGGACGCGACCACGAAGTGGAACGCTGCATCCAAGTTCTGTGCCGCAGGCGCAAGAACAATCCACTGTTGGTGGGCGACCCAGGGGTCGGCAAAACCGCCATCGCCGAAGGCCTGGCGCGCAAAGTGGTGCAAGGCGAAACGCCAGAGATTCTGTCCAACACCACGATCTATTCCTTGGATATGGGGGCCCTTTTGGCAGGCACCCGGTACCGCGGCGATTTCGAAGAACGCCTCAAAGCGGTGATGACCGAATTGGAAGACCACGACGATGCGGTGTTGTTCATCGACGAAATCCACACCGTCATCGGGGCTGGGGCCACATCGGGCGGGGCCATGGATGCGTCCAACCTGCTGAAACCTGCTTTGGCGGGGGGCAAGCTGCGGTGCATGGGGTCCACGACCTACAAGGAATTCCGCCAGCACTTTGAAAAAGACCGCGCCCTGTCGCGCCGATTCCAGAAAATCGACGTGAATGAGCCGTCTGTGGAAGACAGCGTGAAAATCCTGAAGGGCCTGAAGCCGTATTTTGAGGATCACCACGACATCAAATACACCGCAGAAGCGATCAAAACCGCCGTGGAATTGTCCGCACGATATATCAACGACCGAAAACTGCCCGACAAGGCCATCGACGTGATTGATGAAGCCGGCGCAGCCCAGCACCTGGTGGTGGAAAGCAAGCGGCGCAAAACCATCGGCACCAAAGAAATCGAAGCGGTGGTGGCCAAAATCGCCCGCATCCCGCCCAAGAACGTGTCCAAGGACGACGCAGAAGTGCTGCGCGATCTGGAAGCCAGCTTGAAGCGGGTGGTGTTCGGCCAAGACCCCGCGATCGAAGCTTTGTCATCTGCCATCAAACTGGCCCGCGCGGGCCTGCGCGAACCGGAAAAACCCATCGGCAACTACCTGTTTGCGGGCCCCACCGGCGTGGGCAAAACCGAAGTCGCCAAGCAGTTGGCCGATACTTTGGGGGTCGAACTGTTGCGGTTCGACATGTCCGAATACATGGAAAAACACGCGGTCAGCCGCCTGATCGGGGCGCCCCCTGGATACGTGGGGTTTGACCAAGGCGGCATGTTGACCGACGGCGTGGATCAAAACCCCCACTGCGTGCTGCTGCTGGACGAGGTGGAAAAAGCCCACCCCGACGTCTACAACATTTTGTTGCAGGTGATGGACCACGGCAAATTGACCGATCACAACGGACGCACCACGGATTTCCGCAATGTGATCTTGATCATGACATCGAACGCAGGGGCCGCCGACATGGCCAAAGCCGCCGTGGGCTTCGGCCGCGATCGCCGCGAAGGCGAAGACACCGCCGCCATCGAAAAGCTGTTCACGCCCGAATTCCGCAACCGTTTGGACGCGGTGGTCAGCTTTGCGCCACTGGCCAAAGACGTGATCGCCCAAGTGGTGGAAAAATTCGTGCTGCAGTTGGAAGCCCAACTGCTGGACCGCAACGTCACGATTGAGTTGACCAAAGCCGCCGCCGATTGGCTGGGGGACAAAGGGTACGACGACAAGATGGGCGCGCGTCCTTTGGGCCGTGTGATCCAAGAACACATCAAGAAACCCCTGGCCGAAGAATTGCTGTTTGGCAAACTGGCCAAGGGCGGCATCGTCAAAGTCGGTGTGAAAAACGGCGATCTGGACTTGCGCATCGAAGAACCGGAAAAGGCCCGCATCACCAGCAAGGACAAAAAACCGCCCCTGCTGACGGCGGAGTAACCTGTATGCGGGGCGCGATTTTTGCCCTGGCCGCCTTGGTCGCCAGTGCGGCTGGGGCGAAGGACCCTAAGTTCGGGTTCCCGCTGGACTGCGACCTGGGGGACACCTGCTATATCCAGCAGTATCTGGACCACGACCCCGGCCCAGCTTGGAATGATTACCAGTGTTCCACCCTCAGCTATGACGGGCACCGGGGCACAGACATTGCCTTGCCCACCCTGGCGGATATGAACGCCGGGGTGAATATCGTGGCGGCCGCACCGGGTAAGGTTTTGGCGGTGCGCGACGGCATGGAAGACACCTATTTCACCCAAGACAACGCGGCAGCCATTGACGGGCGCGACTGCGGCAACCGCGTGGCCATCGGGCACGGCGGCGGGTGGATTACCGATTACTGTCACATGAAGCAGGGATCTGTCGCAGTCAAAAAAGGCGACCGCGTGGCCATGGGCACCGTGTTGGGACAAGTGGGCCTGTCCGGGCGTACCCAGTTCCCCCACCTGCACTTTTCGGTTCAGCATCGGGGCAATCACGTGGACCCGTTCGCCCCCGACGGCGTCACCACCTGCCAAGGGGATTTGGCGCAATCGCTGTGGTTGGACACGCCCGAATATGAACCCGGCGGCATCATCGACGTGGGCTTTGCCCCCGGCGTGCCCGATTACCAAGTGATCAAAGCGGGCGCGCAGACCAAAACCTTTGCCGCCGATTCCCCAGCGGTGGTGTTTTGGGTCTTTGCCTTCGGCCTGCAAAAGGACGATGAAATCCAGTACGGCTTTACCGGGCCCGGCGGTGTGACGTTCGAAAACACCACAGTGTTTGACCGCAACAAGGCCCTGATCATGCGGTCGGGGGGCAAGCGGCTGCGCGGCGCGGCGTGGCCCAAGGGCACATACATTGGCCAAGTGGATTTGGTGCGCGGCGGTCAGGTGTTTGACAGCCGCACCCACAGTTTCACGCTGCGGTGACTATTTTTCCGTGAACTTCAGTTCGATCCGGCGGTTTTGGGCGCGGGCGGCTGGCGTGTTGGCGGGGTTCAAAGGTTGATACTGGCCGAACCCGTTGGCCGACAGGCGGTTCGGCGGCAGCGCCAAGAAATCCACCATGTAAAGCACAACAGACAGGGCGCGGGCCTGGCTGAGTTCCCAGTTGTTGGAAAATGCGCCGGTGCCCGACAGGGGCACGTTGTCGGTGTGGCCATCGACTTGGATCACCCAGTCGATGGACGCTGGAATGTCGGCAGAAATTTCGCGCAACAGGCTGGCCACCTTCGCGATTTCGGCCCGTCCCGCCGGCGACAGGTCCGCCCCGCCCGGCGGGAACAACACTTCAGACGCGAAGACAAATCGGTCCCCCACAATGGACACCCCGTCGCGCCCTTCCAACAGGTCGCGCATTTGGGCCAGGAATTCCGATTTGAACCGTTCCAGCGATTCCGCCCGGCGCTTTTCTTCCGCTGCAAGTTTGGCCAGGGCGGCGTTCAATTCGCTGCCCAAGCTGTCCAATTGCACCTGGTTCGCCGCGTCATCGGCCCGCGCGGAATCCAGCAGATTTTGCAGACCGCTCAACTCACTGCGCAGCTGCGCCACCTGTTGGTTCAACGCTTCGACCTGGCGCTGCGCCTGGCTGGAGATTTCTTTTTCATCATCCAACGCAGATTGCGCCGTGGCCAGAAGGGCTTCCAACCGTTCCTTTTCGGTCAGATTGGACTGCACATCTTGGTTGGCCGCCACCAGATTGGCCAGGGCCAAAGCCAGTTGGCTGCGTTCATCTTCCAAGGTGGCAGTGGCGGCGGCGGCGGCGTTTTGGGCGTTTGCCAAATCCTGCTGGGACTGCGCCGCACTTTGGCGGGCCAGTTCCAATTCGGCCTTCAAGGCGATGACTTCCCGGCGCAATTCGGCCGCATCCAAAAGTGCGGCATCGCGGTCGGTTTCTGCCACGCCCAAGTCCGCCAACACCAGGGCGATCTGGTCGCGCACGGCGGTGACGATGGCCGATTGGTCGTCGCGGTTTTCCTGCAACACGGCCAGGTCAGCCTTCAGCCCCGCCAGTTCCACCTTCAACCGTGCCAGTTCTTCGTCGCGGGTGCCCAAGCTGCCTTGGCTGTTGGCCAAATCCCGTTCCAATTCCGCGATCTGGGCCGACGTGCGATCCAGGTTCGCCAAGGCCAATTGGTAATCCGTTTGCAGTTTGGCAAAGGCGGCTTGGGCTGCAGCCAAATCAGCAGCCAGGCGTTCGCGTTCTGCCGTCCGTGCCCCCAGGGTTTCATCGCTTTGCGCCAAATTGGCCAGGGCTTGGGCCAGGTCAGCTTCGCGCGATTTCAGTTGCGCCAGGGCTTCGATCAGCCGATCCGATGTGGCGGCCCCTTCGGATTTGGCCAGGGCCAATTCTTCATCCGTCAGGTCTTTGGCCTTGCGCGCGGCGTCCAGCGCCAGGATCGACGCAGCCAGCTTTTCATCCAGATCCTGCGACGCGGCATTGGCCCCCGCCAACAGGCTGAGCGTTTCTTCCGCCTGCTTGCGCTGTTCTTCCAATTGCAGCGTCATGGCGGTCAGTTCAGCTTCGCTGTCTTCCAGCTTCTTGCGCAGGGCTTCTGCTGTGGCCGCCTCTGCCAAGCGGGCCTGTTCTTCTTCGGTCAGGGCACCCTGGGAATTGTCCAGCAACCGCTGCAGTTCCGCCGCCGCTGCAGCTTCGGCCAGGCGGGCGGCTTCTTCGTCGGACAAACGGGTTTGCAAGTCGGTGATGTTTTCCAGCTGCTGCGCGGTCTTGGCCTGTTCCGCCGTCAGCAGTGCCAATGTCTGGCTGAGCGAAAGTTCCTGGTTTGCAGCATCGGTTTTCAGCTTGGAAATTTCGGCTTCCAACGCCTCTCTCTGGGCGGCGGCAAGGCGGGCGGCTTCGACTTGGGCATCCAGTTCTTCACGCGCCGCAGCCAAGCTTTGGGTCAGCGTGGCTTCAGCCCCTTCAAGTTCAGTGATCCGCGCCGTGCTGGTGTCTTGCTGCAACAACAGCGCGGCCACTTGCGCCTCAAAATCTGTGATGCGCTGTGTGGCGGCTTCCAGGTCGGCGGCGCGGGCATCGCGTTCATTGGTCAAACTGGCGATCAGCGCATCCCGGCGGCGGGCTTCGGCGGCGGCATCGTCAATGCGTGCGTTCAGCGTGCCGATCTGGTTGCGCAGGTTGTTGGCGGCAGCTTCTTCAAAGCCCAGGGCGTTGGCCAGGGCGGCCACTTCGGCGGCCAGTTCTTCAAGTTCAGACCCCTGCCCCTTGATGGTTTCGCGCAGCACAAACTGCACCACCATGAAGATGGTCAGAACGAACATCAGCACCAGCAGCAAGCCGGTCATCGCATCCACAAAGCCCGGCCAAATGCTGGCCTGGAATCGCGCGCCCGTGCGTCGCGACAGCGCCATATTAGTTGCCTTTCGGGGGTTGGCTCGCCCCAGCCTGGGCCCGGGCCAGTTGGTGCACGGCTTTGGTCAGATTCACCAAGTCGCCGCGGATTTCGGCGATGCTTTCTTGCCGCCCGGCCGAAATTTCTTCCAAGATCCGCAGCATCTGCACGTCCATCGACCGCAGGCGCATGCGGCTTTCCGCATCCATGCCTTCACCGCCCCCGGCGTTTTGCATGCGCGCCACCATCTGTTCTTGGCTGGCGGCCACGCGTTCCAACGCTTCGGTCTGGCCGCGATCCATGCGTTCGGACAGTTTGGTCAAGGTTTCGGTCAACGCCACCAGGCGGGCATCGACGTTGGCTTGGCCTGATGCTGTTTCGGAAAACAGCCGCCCCATCCCGTCCATCTGTTCGGACATTTGATCCATCATGCTTTCCAGGGCCGATGTCTGCGTCGCCCCTTCGCCTTCGCCACCGCCAAAGCCCACGCGGGTGATGGTGGACAGCCAGTCTTCCAATTCACGGTAAAATCGGTTTTGGGCCTGGCCCACAAAGACTTCCAACAACCCCACCACCAATGATCCCGCCAGACCCAACAGCGATGATGCAAAGGCGATGCCCATCCCGTCCAACTGCCCTTCCAGGCCGCCTTGCAAGCGCGCGAAGATGTCCAACGCATCTTCGCCTTCTTTCGGGTTCAGGGACTGGATGGTTTGCACCAGGGACGGCACCGTCGTGGCCAAACCGTAAAACGTGCCCAACAGGCCCAGAAAGATCAGCGTGCCGGTGATATATCGGGTGTATTCACGCAATTCGTCGATGCGTGTGGCGATGGAATCCAAGATAGACCTGGCGGAACTGGACCCGATTTGCAGACGCGATCCGCGCCCCCGCAGCAGGGCCGCCAAGGACGCCAGCAACCGCGGTGCTGCGCGGGCATCATGGCCCGGTTCTTGGCTGGCAAACCCTTCGATCCACTGCACCGATCGGATCAACGACAGCACCTGGAAAAAGCACAGCAACACGCCAAAGACAAAGACAAACGCGATGAACCCGTTCAGCCAAATATTGGCCAAAAACGTGGGCGCAATCTGGGTATAGGCCACAGCCGTCAGGCCACCCACCAAGACCATCACTGTCAACATAACGATGATCTGAAAAACCGGTTGGGAAAATTGCGGTCTTACGTCTTGGGTGGTCTCTGTCATCGGACCTGTCCTCGCTGCTCTGACCTGGTTTGTAGCCGCCAACCCCTGCACCTGGCAAAGGGATTATTGCGCGGCCAGAATTTCGTGAACGCGCTGTGACAACCAATCCAGGTCCGTGTCGGGAATGCCCAAATCGCGCAACAGGGATGCGGTGTTGAACAGATATTCTGGATTTGGACCACGCCCCCCCACCGCGCGCGCGATGATTTGGGCCTGATCTTCCAGTGTTTCGTGGCAGTATTGCACATGTTCGCGGTCCACCACATAGGTCACAGCCGTCACCTGCCGCCCGTCCGCCAGGGCAAGATCCACCCACTGTTCCACATAGGCCGAGGATATCAATTCCCGTGCGCGCAAATCGGCCAGGACTTGGTCCGCCGCATCGTCAGCCGCGCGCAACGCCATGCCTGCGCAAGACCCGGGGCCCGCGTCCAAAGCCAGCACCAAACCAGGGGTGTCTTCGGTGCCACGGTGATGGATCGACCGCATGCAAAAACTGCGGGTGAAGCCGGGCAAATCGGCGCGCACTTGTTCTGCAGGGTCAAAGCCTGGGTTCCACAGCAACGATCCGTATCCAAAGACCCACATGGCCCATTCCCCTGGCAGTTTGATTGCCCCCCCTGTACACCGCGCCCATCCGAAGTTGGAAGGGGTCACCATGCGCAAACTGTTTTGGGCGCTTTTGGTCTTGGTTGTTGGGTTCTGCGCCTATTGGATCGGCACGGCCTGGGTCATGACATCGGCCACCACAGCCTGGCTGGACGACCGCCGCGGCGAAGGCTGGGCGGCGGACGCGGATGTGGCCACCACGGGCTTTCCCCTGCGCTTTGTGACCCGGTTGACCGACCTGCGCGTTGTGGACCCTGGCACCGACGCTGGCGCTGCTTTGCCGCACCTGGACATCGCCGTCCCGGCGTTCACGCCGAACCGGGTGTTGGTCAGTCTGCCGCCCGCATTTGACCTGCTGGCCCCGGGCGCATCGGCCAAGATTACCGCCGACACCTTAACCGCTGACATGCGCCTGTCCGCCACGCCAGCCCTGGCCCTGCGCAGCACGGGCATCACCATCGCGGACCTGACCGCCACCGGGCCGGACGGCTGGGAAATGGCGCTGGCCAATGGGACTTTGCGGGTGCAGGCCCAGGGGGGGCAACCTGCCACCTATGACATTGCGTTTGACGGGCAGGATTTTGAACCCGGGCGGGCGTTAAAGGCCATTATCGACCGCGACAACGTGCTGCCCGACAGGTTTCAGGCGGCTGCCTTCGACGCGGTCGTCACCTTTGATCGCCCCTGGGACAGGTTCGCCCTGGAACGCGCCCGCCCCCAGCCCACACGCATCGACGTGACCTTGGCGTCGGCCCGATGGGGGCAGTTGGAATTGAAGCTGGCAGGCGCGTTTGATGTGGGGCCCGGCGGGGTGCCCGACGGCAACATCACCGTCAAGGCCGTCAACTGGCGCGACATGATAGCCCTGGGGGTTGCGAACGGGGCCATCCCGGCAGATGTGGCCCAAACCGCAGAAGGCCTGCTGTCGGGCTTGGCACGTGCGTCGGGCCCAGCCAACACGCTGGATGTGCCGCTGACCCTGTCGGGCGGGATGGTGCGCTTTGGCTTCATCCCCTTGGGCCCTGCCCCGCGCTTCTATCTGCGTTAACGGCAGTACGACCCACCGCGATAGGCCGCCACGTCCAAGTGAAAGTGATCTTGGTGAAACCGATCCGCGTCTGGCCCCAGCACGGTGCCGAAATCGCCGCAAGCCCCGTCCCAAATCTTGCGCAGCATCGCCCCTTTGACACCCTTGCCCCAGTCGTCCAGCAGGGTCATTTTGGTGCCGTCGGCAAAGGTGAATGCGCTGATGTCAATGGCGCGCCCCTTGGCATGTTCCGACAGTTTCGCCCCGGCGCGGTTGTTGCGCGTGCGGCAGGCATAGTGCGCGGCCACGTTCATTTCCACAACACCGCCGAACCGCCCGTCCACCGCGCGGCGCAGGGTGCCGCTGGCAAAGTCATTCAACGCGCGGGCTGCATCGCAGTGCAGCAGCGCGGGCCGCGACAGGCGGACGCTTTGCACCTGGCGCACCAAGACTGGGGCGTCGATCCCGCAGCCGCCGATGTTGCCTGTGAACGTGGGGCGGCGTTCGCCCACAAGACCCGGCACCCCGCACAAAGGCGCGGTGGGGCGGGCCGTGGGCCAGGTGTTCGGGCGCATCTCGGGGCGCAGGGGTTGTGCGTGAACGGCCCCGGCCAGCAGGGCGCACAAGACGATCCACCGCATCAAGAAGCGTTGCGCCCAAAGTTCGGCGCATCGGTGTCTTGGCCCGCTTCGATGATGCCGCGTCGGATGGACCGGGTGCGGGTGAAGTAATCGTGCAAGTGATCGCCGTCGCCTGTGCGAATGGCGCGCTGCAAGGCGAACAGTTCTTCGGTGAAGCGGCCTAAAATTTCCAGCGACGCGTCTTTGTTGGCCAAAAACACGTCGCGCCACATGACGGGGTCACTGGCGGCGATGCGGGTGAAATCCCGAAACCCCGCAGCGGAATAGTTGATCACTTCGCTGTCGGTGACGCGGTGCAAATCATCCGCCACCCCCACCATGGTATAGGCAATCAGGTGCGGCACGTGGCTGGTGACGGCCAGGACCCGGTCGTGGTGATCGGGTTCCATCAGGTCCACATTGGCCCCCAGCGACCGCCAAAACGCCGCCAAGGCGTCGACAGCGGCTTGGGGTTGGTCTTCTGGCGTCAACAGGCACCAACGGTTGTCGAACAGTTCCGCAAAGCCAGACTCTGGACCGGAATGTTCGGTGCCTGCCAACGGGTGGGCTGGCACAAAATGCACACCGTCGGGCAATTGCGGGGCCACCGCATCAATCACCGATCGCTTGGTGGACCCCACATCGGACACGATGGCGCCGGGTTTCAAGTGCGGGGCAATGTCTTGCGCCACAGCGGCCATGGCCCCCACAGGCACGCATAAAATCACCAGGTCCGCCCCGGCCACAGCATCTTGGGCCGTATCCACCACCGCGTCGCACAAGCCGATTTTACGGGCTGTGTCCCGGGTGGCAGCGGATCGCGCCGTGCCGGTCACTTGGATGTTTTGCCCGCTGCGCTTGATCGCCCAAAAGATAGAAGACGCAATCAGCCCCAAGCCGATCAGCGCGACTTTTTCGATTTTCATGACTGGGCCTCTTTTGATTGGCCTTCCTTGAACTGGCCGATGACGTGGGCAACCCTGCGGCACCCCGCCTCGTCCCCCACGGTGATGCGCAAACAGTACGGCAGGCCGTACCCCCCCACCCGGCGCACAATCACACCTTTGGACTTCAGGAAATCATCGCAGGCTTCAGCCTCGTCCGTGCTGGCAAAGCGGGCCAGAATGAAGTTCGCCTTGGACACGTCCGACGGCACCCCCAGTTCAGCCAAAGCTTCTGCCAACCAGCTGCGCCATTTGGCGTTTTCGGCCTTGGCGGTTCGGGCAAAGTCCACATCATTGACCGCCGCCAAAGCCCCCGCCAACGCGGGCCCCGACAGATTGAACGGGCCGCGCACGCGGTTCAGCACGTCGATGATGGGCTGTGCTGCGTATCCCCAACCCACGCGCAGGCCCCCTAAGCCGTACAACTTGGAAAACGTGCGGGTCATCACCACATTGTCGTGTTTTTCCACGAACGACGCCCCGCCGTCATAGTCATCGGCAAATTCTGCATAGGCCCCATCCAGCACCAAGATCACATGGGGCGGCAGGCCGTTGATCAAGTCCCGGATGCGCGCTTGGCTGACCATGGTTCCCGTGGGATTGGCTGGATTGGCAATGAACACCAACTTGGTTTTGTCGGTCACGCCGTCCAGGATGGCTTTGGTGCTGACCACCCGGTTGCGTTCTTTGACTTTGACCGGCGTGGCCCCGGCGGCCCGGGCGCTGATCTTGTACATGCCGAACCCGTGTTCGGTGTAAATCACCTCGTCGCCGACCCCGGCATAGGCTTGGCACAAAAAGGCGATAATCTCGTCGGACCCTGCCCCGCAGATGATCTTCTTGGGGTCCAGCCCAAACCGCGCCCCCAGGGCGGCGCGCAGGTCGGCGTGGTCCGTGGACGGATATCTGTGCATGTCCATGGACGCGTTTTTGATGGCGTCTTTGGCGGACTGCGGCGGACCGGCAGGATTTTCGTTGGATGACAGCTTCAACACATTGGCCATGCCGTCGATGTGGCTGGCCCCGCCTTGGTACAGGGCGATGTCCAGAATACCGGGTTGGGGGGTGGGCCGTGCCATATGCGTTCTCCTTACATGGGTTCTATCCCAGGGGGGGCAAAAGAAAAGGCCGCGGTGGTCTCCCAACGCGGCCCTGTGACATTATCACTCTGAAGATCAGTTCTTCGCGTAATATTCCACCACCAAGTTGGGCTCCATCATCACTGGATAGGGCACGTCACCCAGGCCAGGGGTGCGCACGAAGGTGGCCGTCATTTTCGAATGATCCACTTCCATGTAATCCGGCACATCGCGTTCGGGCAGACCCACAGCTTCCAGCACCATGGCCATCTGCTTGGATTTGTCGCGCACGGCGATCACGTCGCCTTCTTTGACGCGGTACGACGGGATGTTCACTTTCTGGCCGTTCACAGTCACGTGGCCGTGGTTCACGAACTGGCGTGCTGCGAACACTGTGGCCACGAACTTGGCGCGGTACACCACAGCGTCCAGGCGGCGTTCCAACAGACCGATCAAGTTTTCACCGGTGTCACCCTTCACGCGGGCCGCGTCGCCATAGATGCGCTTGAATTGCTTTTCGGTCAGGTCGCCATAGTACCCCTTCAACTTCTGCTTGGCACGCAGCTGCAGGCCGAAGTCAGATGTCTTGCCCTTGCGGCGCTGGCCGTGTTGGCCGGGGCCGTATTCGCGGCGGTTCACTGGGGATTTTGGGCGACCCCAGATGTTTTCACCCATCCGGCGGTCAATTTTGTATTTGGCAGTCGTACGTTTCGTCACGGCTGATCTCCTCTTCGAGTGTTACGAGAGGGCGTTGTCCTTCTTCCCTGATTTTGCAGAGACGACAGGATTCCCCTTGCGGGGTCCACCAACACCAACAGCGCGGCTTTTACTGTTTGGGGGGCAGGTGTCAACCCGCGTCGTTGGCAAACCGCAGGATGGCTGCTTCCGACGCCGACAGGCTGCGGCGCGTGCTGTCGCCATATCCGCCGGGCGTTGTGCCGGCGTGGGCCAGCGTTGCCAGCACCTCGTCTTTTTGCGCGGGTTCCAGGTAGTCCAGATTGGCCCGGCCGGGATGGAAACTTTCCACCATCACCCCGTCCGCGCGAAACACGTCGTGGGTGTCGAACATGATCATCGCGTAAGACACGCTGCGCACGCGGCTGTCCAAAAAGATCGACCGCCCGTTCACCATGTCTTTTGCGGCCACCAAAACCTCGGACACGTTGTACAAATCCAACGCCATGGTGCCGCGCAACAGGACCCGCTGGCGCGCGGCCACCAGAATATCTTTGGACGGGCAACCATTGCCCAACGCCCCAGCTTTGATCCGCACGGGGCGCAGTTGCGGGATCACATGCAGCCGCGCGCCACTGACGGTGCGCACGCCCGCCCACAAAGCGGGGATCGGGCCCCGATCAAGGGTCGTGATCATTTGCCCTGCAACAATGTCCGACGCCGCCAGTTTGCCCAAAGGCGTGTCTACCTGGGCATCAGCGGAAACGGCCACCAACCCCATATCGGGCGGGCCTTTGGGGGCGGCGTCTTCTGGCACTTTTGCCCTGGCGCGCACGACCCAAAGTTCGGTGTCCGCCGGGGGCAAGCCGTCTTCGAACATCACCAACACCCCCACGGGCGTGTCCAAAAAGTGCATGAAATAGGAATTTTGGCCGTCCGTCAGATGCACCGCCGGTTCCGTTTCCGGCGAATACCCGTGCACGTGCCGCCGGTCGCGCACATCCGCCACCGAATGGATCAACTTGCGCACCGATCGCGCGGCGCGCATTTGAATATCTTGGGATCCGATCGAATGTCCGAGGGAGAGAAGCTCTTGCGGTCCATCGAGCCGCACGGGCTTCCCTCGCCATAACCACCGCGCCCCTTGCCCGAGGTCTTTCGGTGTCAGACCAGGCATCCCATCAACCTCGCATTGCGACCAATCGATCGCATACGTGCCAAGAATGCCCCTGCTCATCAGC
>JAHDDS010000075.1 GCA_020629235.1 Planktomarina sp. | reverse complement strand
CCCGCCTACACACTTTCCAGGCGTGCGCCTTCGACCACTCGGCCACCTGTCCGTTGCCAGGCGGTTTAGTGGTCGCGCGGCGCGGTTGCAAGGGGGATCAGCCGATTTCGCCTTCAGAATTTCCGGTCAGTGTTTCAGGGTTTCTGATCCAGATATCACGCTGTGCATAGGGGATTTCGATACCCGCTTTGGTGAAGGCTTCGTTGATCTGGTGGTTCATCTCTGTCTTGACGGTCAGCCCCCAAGTCACGTCCCGCAGGATCGCGCGAATTTCAAAATCGAGACTGTCGGCGCCAAAGCCTTGGAACACCACCGATGGCCCAGGGTTCAACAACACCATGGGGTGGGCCTGGGCGATTTCCAACAGCATCTCTTGGATCTTTCTGGTGTCACTGCCATAGGCCACGCCCACGGGCACGATGATGCGCCCGGTGGTGTTGCCACGGGTATAGTTGGTGACGGTACCAGATACAAAATCGGCATTGGGCACGATGACGTCTGTTTTATCAAACGTCTCGATCCGTGTGGACCGGACGGAAATATCGCGCACGTACCCCATGTGCCCCCCCACTTCGATCCAATCGCCTTCGCTGATGGGGCGTTCGATCAGAAGGATGATGCCGGACACGAAGTTTGACACGATGTTTTGCAAGCCAAAGCCGATGCCCACAGACAACGCACCGGCCACAATGGCCAGAGACGACAGGTTTATCCCTGCACTGGTCACCGCGATAATACCCGCCAGGAAGATGCCCAAATATCCCAAACCGCTGACGATGGCTGTGCGCGCGCCGACATCCATTTTTGTGCGCGGCAGCACGTTCACCGATAAGGCCCGTTGCACCAGCCGTGTGATCATTACCCCCAAGGCAAAGATGATGATCAGGGTGAAAAATGCCGTGGGCGAGATGACCGTTTCGCCGATGGTGATGCCGGACCGTACTTTACTCCAGAGTTCGGCCAAGGACGACGGGCGCACCCCCCACATCAAAGCAAAGACCGGAATGGAAGCGATGCCGATGCACAGGTTCACAAAGATCGGCCCAAGCCCTTCACGCGCCCGCGATCCTGTCCCGCCAAGCCACGCAAAACTGTCGCGCACAGCTTCGAAAACGATGGACAGCGCCCCCAGCCCCCCCAGGCTGAGAAGCATGGGAAAGATCAATTGGGTGGCTGCTTCGTTGTATCCAAAGGCTGCCAAAGCGGGGCTGATCAACGCCACGGCGATGGACCCCAGCCCAAGGTATTTGCGCAAGGCGAAGGACAATCCGCGCTGTTCTGTCATTTCGCCTTCGGCCATGGGCGGGCGGCGGCGCAAGGCTTGGCCGATAACCCCCAATCCCAGTGCGGCCACCATCACAAAGATGAAGTCCAGAACGGCCAAGGTCGTGGCAGAATATCCGTCCAGGGCGAACACGTCTGCAAACAGAATGCGCACGCCCAACACGATGGCCGCCAGGCGTATGGCAAAGGCAAATCGTTTGGTGCGCCAGGGCACTTGACTGGCGGCGTCCGCCAGCCAATATCCTAAGAACACCACGGATGCGGCTATGGGCAAACTGGCCAAAAGCTTGGCCCCTCGGGGGCCGTAAAATTCCAACGTTTGAAGGGCGACGATCAGAAGATACAGCCCGGCAAAATTCAGCGCCAAAGCCCCCGTCGTCACCAAGAAACGTGCCAGCCCGTCGCTTTCTGTCGTCTCTCGCCG
Source organism: Planktomarina sp. (assembly GCA_020629235.1). Lineage (GTDB taxonomy): Bacteria > Pseudomonadota > Alphaproteobacteria > Rhodobacterales > Rhodobacteraceae > Planktomarina. Next base: position 8,223 of record JAHDDS010000075.1, on the reverse strand, counting down.
CAATACTGGGCGGGCCAACACCATCAGCCAAGACCGTGATTTCAAGATCAACAGACCCGCCAGCACCGTCATCAAGACGACAAAGGGCAGCCGGTCCAGGGCACGCTCGCGTTGCGCCGGGCTTTGTGTCGCCTGACGGACCCCGGCAAACAGGCTGTCCAACGTGTTTCCCACGGACGCCGCAGCAGGCCACCAAGCCCGTGGGTCCAAAGGACTTGGGCCACGGGCCAACAGGGCGCTTGTCTGGCGCGCATCCAATATGCCGTCGATTTCCCCCACCAACCCGTCGGCCCGGGCAAAGGCTTCGATCGCAGCCAGACGCGGGGTGCCCAAGCGGTCGATTTCAGCGGTCAGTGCCGCGCGGCGTTCCGATATCACCGCCGGTTCTGTTGTGCCTTCGGCCGGGGCTGCCCCCAAAGCGGCAAGCTGTTCGTTCAAGGTGGCCAAGCGGGTGGAATTGGCTGTGCGGGCTTCTGCAAATTCGCGCCGCCACCCATCCAATTCTGCCCGAAGGGTTGTCAAAGCCTGGTCAGACGCTTGGGCATTTTCAATCGCCCGTTCCGCCCGCATGGCCGTTGTGGACCACACATCGAAATCTGGTCCATTGCTTTGGGCCACGGCGGTGGTCACCCAAACGGCTAAGACCGCCAACCAAACAAAGACGCAGCGGACCATGGGATCAGCCTTCAAACACGGTGGGGATATCCGGGGTGCTTTCCAGCCAGGTCGGCACATCGAACCCTTTGGACCGCAAGAAGTCTGGGTTGAACAGCTTGGATTGATACCGCGTGCCGTAGTCGCACAAAATCGTCACCACCGTGTGGCCCGGCCCCATGGCTTTGGCCATGCGCACGGCCCCAGCAATGTTGATCCCAGACGATCCGCCCAGCACCAATCCTTCGTCCGCCAACAGATCGAAGACAAATGGCAGCGCTTCTGCGTCAGGGATCTGGTGGCTTTCATCCGGGGTGAAGCCTTCCAAATTTGCTGTTATGCGCCCCTGCCCGATCCCTTCTGTGATGGACCCGCCTTGGGACGCCAGTTCGCCCGTGGTGTAAAAGCTGTGCAGCGCCGCACCTTCGGGGTCAGCCAAACCTACTTTCACGCCTTTGGGCTGAAGATAGGCACCGACGCCCGCCACGGTGCCGCCAGACCCCGCAGCGCAAATGAAACCATCCACTTTGCCGTCGGTCTGCGCCCAGATTTCTGGACCCGTGGTGTCGATGTGGGCTTGGCGGTTGGCCACGTTGTCAAATTGGTTGGCCCAAATCGCCCCGTTGGGTTCTGTTTGGGCCAGCTTTTCCGCCAACCGGCCCGAATACCGGACATAGTTGTTGGGATTTTTGTAAGGTGCTGCGGGCACTTCCACCAAGGTGGCGCCTGCCAAACGCAGCATGTCTTTCTTTTCTTGGCTTTGGGTTTCAGGGATAACGATAACGGTCTTGAACCCCATCGACGCCCCCACCAAGGCCAAGCCAATGCCGGTGTTGCCCGCGGTGCCTTCCACGATGGTCCCGCCCGGCTTCAACGCGCCGGACGCCACAGCGTCGCGGATGATGAACAAAGCCGCGCGGTCTTTCACCGATTGGCCCGGGTTCATGAATTCTGCTTTGCCCAAGATATTGCAGCCCGTCATTTCGCTGGCTTTGCGCAGTTTGATCAGCGGGGTGTTCCCAATGGCAGAGGCAAGATCGGAATGGATGGTCATGGCTTGGTCCTTTTCTTGCCCCACACCTATGCCCCGCGCGGTGCGACCTCAAGCCTTGGCGCGCAATCGGCTTCGGTTTGCCGCCAACCAATATCCCGCCAAGGCCAAGGGCGTGACGGGAAGCTGCCCGCCCTGCAGCGCATCGAAAAAGTCCTGATACGTCATGACATGGCCCTGAATGTCTTCGTGTTCGGTGGCCAGCCCCCCCAACACGCCCGCGTCGTCTGTGATGTCCGCCTCGCCCACATAAACGTGGAAATATTCGGTCGAACACCCGGGCGAGGCATAGCCCGAATGCACTTTGTGCAGCGTATGCAAAGTCAACCGCGCTTCTTCCCAGGCTTCGCGCACCGCTGTTGTCTCCGGCGCTTCGCCCGCGTCGGTACGGCCGGCCACAGGTTCCAACAGCCACGGATGGGGATCGCTGCGCACAAAGGGGCCGACGCGGAACTGTTCGATCAATAAAATCCTGTCCGTGCGTGGATCATAGGGTAACACGATGGCAGCATCTGTCCCGACAAACCCCGCGCGGGTGACAGGCTGGGATTGCGTTCCATCAAAGTTCGGCACTTGGATGTCAATTTCAGACAGGGCGAAGAAGTTGCAATATGGCACGCGGGTGTCGTGCACGGTAACAGCATCCGCCGTCAGACCGGATGACGACGGCGGGGATGGATGGGCTTGGGCTTGCAGACGCGCTGCGGCGCGCACTTGCATCATGCCGTATTTGGCCGCCACAGCTTGGGGCGGGTCGATGCCCAAACGGGCCATCACCTCTGCCGCCGCTTCACGCGCCAGCGCCCCATCGGATTCCATCCACTGGCGCAAATCCCAAGCGGGACCTGGGACGATGTGGCTTGGGGGCATATAGACCAATGCAGGCTCTGCCGATCCTGCTGCGGTCTGCACATCCGCCGCCACCAGGGCATAGCCGAACCCAGATTCGTAGTGATCAAACCGCGCCATTTGCGCGTCCGTGCATCCGCGCAGCAACAGCCCCGCAGCGCCGCCTTGGCCGGACGGCGCGATCATGGGAAACCGCTGGCCCTTGGCCCAATGGGTCGCATAGCCGGGCAGAACCGCTTGGACCGGCGTGGGCAAGTCATCCCCCCCGACAAACCCACGCAAATCGTCCCAACACAACGTGCCGTAAACGAACAAGTTGCCCATGCGTCAGGCCGGGTTCTTGATGGTGATTTGGGTCACGTCACAATTGTCATATGCAAAGGTGGACGCGCACGACGTCAGATAAAAATTCCACATCCGCCGGAACCGGTCATCAAAGCCCATGCCCGCCACTTGATCCCACTTTTCGTTGAACACTTCGTGCCAGCGCCGCAGCGTCGTGGAATAGCTTTGGCCAAATTCAATGGACCCCACCACATTCATCCCAGCCTTCACCGTTTGGTCGCGCAAGATTGCGGGCGATGGCAGCATGCCGCCGGGGAAAATGTACTTCTGAATAAAATCGACGGACGACCGATAAGTTTCGAACATCTCATCGCGGACGGTGATGATTTGAAGCGTCGCCTGCTTGCCGGGCTTCAGGCATTTTTTCACCGTTTCGAAATACGACGGCCAGTATTTTTCCCCCACCGCTTCAAACATTTCGATGCTGGCGATCCCGTCATAGGTGCCTGCTTCGTCGCGGTAATCTTGCAGCTTGAACGTCACCTGGTCCGACAGGCCCGCCTTGGCGATCCGATCTTGGGCATATTTGAACTGTTCTTGCGAAATCGTCAGGCAGGTGACTTTCAAGCCCCGCTCTTTGGCGGCGTATTCGGCAAAGCCGCCCCAGCCACAGCCGATTTCCAACACGTGATCCCCGGGCTGCGTGCCCATCTGGTCCACCATGGATTTGTACTTGGCGGTCTGGGCTGCTTCCATACTTTCTTGGCCAGTTTCAAAAATGGCAGATGAATATGTCATGGTATCGTCCAACCACAACGCATAGAAATCATTGCCCAGATCATAGTGATAACTGATGTTTTTCTTAGCCTGGGACTTGGTGTTGCGCTGCATCCAGAACCGCAATTTTTCGTACATTTGCACGAACCATTGGCCGTTGAACCCGTGAAACAATTCGTCGTTGTCGGCATGGATGAAATCCATGAACGCTTGCAAATCAGGCGTCGACCACTGCCCGTCAATGTAGGCATCGCAAAAGCCCAGCTGCCCTTCACGGATCAGGCGGGCGAACACGCTGGGGTCGTGGATATTGATCTGCACCACCGGCCCTGGGTTCGGCGCATCAACCCGGAAGGTCCGTCCGTCGTCCAACACCAGATCCACGCGTCCTGTCTTGGTGGTTTGCGCAATCTTGAAAACCTGTTTGAAATAGCGTGGCAGCCCCGTTTGCCCGGCAGTCGATGTCAATATCATGGTGTCCCCCCACTCTTGTCGCAAACTCTAGCCGGGCGCACAAAAAGGGCAAGTGCGACGCGCACCCGGATGCCAGCTTTTTGATCGGTGTGGCGCGTGACGCAACGTCAGCGAAATATGTCGTTAAAACCCGCGGTTTTCATAGGCCGCCAAGGCCACTTTTCGCCCCGCTTCCGCGGTGACCACAGGCGCCGGATACCCGTCGCTGGCTTGCATCCCCCAAGATCGCGGGATCGCGTCGAAATAGGACAATGCCGTTTCCGTGGGCCGCGACACGCCTTCGGCGATCCAGCGGTTGGCATAGGTTCCGTTTTTGTCGAATTTGTCCAACTGGGTGACCGGGTTGAAGACGCGAAAATATGGGGCGGCGTCAGGCCCCGATCCCGCCGCCCATTGCCATCCCATGGCGTTCGATGCCGGGTCCCAGTCGATCAAGCAATCCTCGAACCAAGCCTTGCCGATCTTCCAATGGGACAACAGGTGCTTGGTCAAATAGCTGGCCACAATCATGCGCGCGCGGTTGTGCATGGTTCCGGTGACATACATTTCGCGCATCGCTGCATCGACAAACCGGATGCCCGTGCGCCCGCGCAGCCAAGCTTGGACTTTGGGGTCGTTTTCGTCGGTGTTCCACGGAAACGCGCCCCATTCTTCGCGCCAATTGTCGTGGGCGATGCGCGGCGTGTGGTGCAACAAGTGATATGCAAATTCGCGCCAGACCAGTTCTTTTAAAAACACCTCCGCGTCGTCACTGCCCTGGTGGGCGATTTTCCAGCCTGCATGCCAACACTGAAGCGGGCTGATTTCCCCGTGGGTCAAATTTTCGGACAGGCCCGATGTGGCCTTCTTCGCGGGGAAATCCCGGTCCGTGCCGTAACTGCGCACGGGGCCGTCCAGAAATTCGTGCAACCGATCCAGGGCCGCAGCCTCGCCCACGCGGGCGTGGGGGGCCAAGACGTCCGCGCCGCGGTGCATGGCAGCCCCCAAGGCCCAGTCTTCCAGTCGGTCAGATTTGGGCCAGGTGTCGGGGGCCGGAAGTGTCGTTGGCGCGGGCAAGCATGATGGCAATTCTGTGCCGCGCAGTGATTTCCACATGGGCGTGAAGACCTTGTAAAAGCCCCCTGTCTTGGTGGTGACACGCCAAGGTTCAAACAAAAGATGCCCTTCGAAACTGCGCGCATCCACGCCCCTGTCAGCAAGCGCAGATTTTATGGATGTGTCCCGGTCGCGATAGTCAGGGTCATAGCTGCGTGACCAGTACACGGCCCCTGCCCCGGTTTCGATCACCAGATCGGTCAGCACATCTTGGGCCGGCCCAGATCGCAAAACCAACTTGCTGGATTTGTCCGCCAGGGCATCGCCGAACACCCGCACCGCTTCGCCTATACGCCACGCCGGGGCCGCCCCCAAAGCATCCACGGCTTCATCGCGGATAAACAGTGGGATGATGGGCCCGCCCCGTTCCACCGCTGCACACAGGGCTTGGTGATCAGCCAGGCGCAAATCACGGCGGAACCAAACGATCGTGGGGGTGGTCATGGGTGGCACCTTTCAAAATCTTGAAATGTGCCACCTAGCGCCCCAGCGGGCGGGTCAATGGGATCAGGCGTTCACGTCCACCACCACGCGGCCCTGAACCTGCCCTTTTAGGATGTCTTTGCCCAAGCGCGGCAAATCCGACAGGGTGGCGGGCACCACCATGGCGTCCAATTTATCCAGCGGCAACGTATCCGCCAGTTTGGCCCAGGCCCGCACGCGATTGTCGAAGGGTTGCATCACACTGTCGATGCCCAGCAGGTTCACGCCACGCAACAGGAACGGGATCACCGTGGCGGGCAAACCTGCCCCCCCAGCCAGACCCACCGCCGACACAGACGCCCCGTATTTCATCTGCCCCAAGACCCGGGCCAACATGTCGCCGCCAACGGCATCCACGCAGCCCGCCCAGGTTTCCGCTTCCAGCGGGCGCTTGGTTGTTTCGTTGATGTCTTGGCGCGCCACAATCTGCGTGGCCCCCAAGGATCGCAGGTATTCTTCCGCGTCAGGGCGCCCTGTCACCGCGGCAACTTCGTGGCCCATGGCCGCCAAAATCGCCGTCGCCACAGACCCAACGCCGCCCGCAGCCCCGGTCACCAAAACCGGTCCATTGCCGGGCTGCAAGCCGTGATCCACCAAAGCTTGAACCGCCAACATGGACGTCAGCCCCGCAGTCCCCACCGCCATGGCTTGACGCGTTGTTAATCCGTCCGGCAAGGGCACCAACCAATCCGCTTTCACCCGTGCCTTCTGGGCATACCCGCCCCAATGCACTTCGCCCACGCGCCATCCGGTCAGCACCACCTTGTCACCGGGGGCGTATCGGTCGTCATCGGATTTTTCCACCGTGCCTGCAAAATCGATGCCTGGCACGTGGGGGTAATTGCGCACCAATCCGCCCCCCGGTCCAATGCAAAGCCCGTCTTTGTAGTTCACCGTGGAATAGTCCACCGCCACAGTCACGTCGCCGTCGGGCAACTGGTCTTCACTGATCTGGGTCACGCCAGCATGGGTTTTGTCGTCGGTTTTTTCCACCACCAAAGCGTTAAACATCGGTTGCATCCTGTGTTGTGGGTCGGGTCATCGCCAACCCTACACACTTCGCCAAGGGCGTCGAGTCATCCAATTCAGGCAACTGCCCGTATCAAAAATATGATCGACTTAATCAATATCGCCGTCGCCCTTCTGACCATCGCATTCGGTGCGTTCGGATTCATTGCACCCCGCTTCACCTTGGGGGCGCTTAGCCTTCAAACCACCGACACCAATATGGGCTTGTCGGAAATGCGCGCCTCTGTCGGGGGGCTGTTCGTGGCCCTGGGCACACTGCTGTTGATCTGGCCAGACCCTATGCTGTTTGTCGCCACAGGCGTGGCCATCGGCGGGGCGGCGATTGGGCGTTTCGTATCACTTGTTTTTGACAGCCCACCCGTGAAGAAAGTCTTGCTTTACGGCGGGATAGAGGCTGCCATGGCGGCATGGCTGTTGCTTGCAAATTTGTGAAGGTGTTGACAGCACTGGTTTTGGCGGCCTTGCCAATTGGGGCCGCCGCCCAATGCCGTCAAGCTTTGGTCCTGGCCCTGGATGTATCGGGATCGGTTGATGCAACGGAATATCACCAACAGCTGACCGGCATCGCCAACGCCCTGACAGACCCCGAAGTCATGGACCTGGTGCTGTCCAACCCAGACGCGCCGGTGGCCATGATGGTGTTTGAATGGTCTTCAGAAAATCACCAAATCGTTCTGGAACCCTGGCGCTTTCTTCGCACCGCAAGCGATGTGCACCGCTTGGCGCAAACCATTGCCACCATCCCCCGTCACCGCGCCGGGTTGAAAACGGGGATGGGCAAGGCGCTGACCTTTGCGGGGCTGCAACTGGAAAAGATGTCTGCGTGTTGGACCCTGACGGTGGATATATCGTCAGACGGGCGCAACAATGTGGGGTCCGCCCCCACGGACGCATATCGCGCGCCGATCTTCAAACGCACCACGGTGAACGGTTTGATCGTGGGCGGCCCCGCCGACGGTGCCCCCAGCCAAAGTGCACCCGCACTAGAAACCTATTTCCAAGAAAACGTCCTGCATGGCCCGTCGGCTTTTTCCATCACCGCGCAAGGGTACAGCGATTATGCCCGCGCCATGCGCCTGAAACTGATGCGCGAATTGCAACCCATGATGCTGGGCAGATTGGTCGATCCGCCGAAATTGCCCCTTTAAATCCCGCGCCTGCGGCCCTATGTCTGGTGTGTCCTTTCGGGGACTATGGTCATAAACGCGCTCGTAATAAACGGATCGGACCCGGGGGCGGTACCCGGCAGCTCCACCAAACGCACCTTCATTTGGGGTCACTTGGGGCTGAAATAGGATCGACGGACGTCTAAAGGTGTTAGCTTTGGCCCGGTGAGTTACCACCGTTATCGGTACGACTTAAGCTAGTTGCAAATGACAACAAAGCACCGATGGCTCTGGCTGCGTAAGCAGTCCGAAAAGTTGGAAAACTTAGTCTTAGGCCTGCCGGCTTAAGCGGGGTTCGCAGGTACCTGGCAACAGAAACCTGCACTTCCAAAACTTTGCACTCCTGGATTGGCTTTTGCC
>JAHDDS010000074.1 GCA_020629235.1 Planktomarina sp. | reverse complement strand
TGCGCCTTCAAAATCTGCCCCATGGTCGGCAGATCGGGCGCGGGTTCCCCATCCCAGATATGCGACCGCAGGATCGCGCGGGAACATTGGGAATAAACCTCGCCCACCTTTATCACGATCACCGTCGCCGGGTGTTTGCCGCCTTGTTCAAAGCTGGCGCACGCCGACCTGTCGTCGGTCAGAAACGCCGCGCCGTTCAAGCGGATCACGTTGTTGGACCCGGGCACCATGAACATCAGCGACACGCGCCCGTCCGTTACGATATTGCGCAGGCTGTCCAGGCGGTTGTTGCCCCGCCAGTCGGGCATCCACAGGGTGGCGGCGTCCACAATCCGCACCACCGGGCCGTCGTCGCCGCGCGGGCTGCCGTCGGTGCCATCTGGCCCAACAGTGGTCAGCACACAGAACCGGCTGGCCTCGATCCAGGCGGCGTATTCCGGCGTGATGGTGGTGGCCACTTTGTCCAAAGACGCGGCACTGGGTTTGCGGGGATACAGGGCTTGCAGCGCTGCGATGTCGTCAATTCTGTTCAAAGCCAGCCTCTGCCATCAGGGCGTCAGATCTGGTTTCGATCTGGTCTTCCAGCCGCGCCATGAACGGGCCTTCGTCCATCCCGGGTGCTATGGGGTCCAAAAATTCCACCACCGCCGTGCCGCGCGCGCGGTAAATGCCCCGCTTGGGCCACAGCACGCCGACGTTGCAGGCCGTGGGCACACACGGCTGGTTCAGCGCTTTGTACAAGATCGCCGTGCCTTTCTTATAGGGCAGCTGCACCCCAGGGGCCACGCGGGTGCCTTGGGGGTAAATGCACAGCTGCCCCGGCAAGGCCCGCCCCGATTGCACGTCCGCCAGCATGCGGGTCACGGCTTCTGCCCGCCCGCCCCGGTCCACCGGCACGCAGCCCAGGCGGTACGCATACTGCCCCAAGATCGGGGCCCACATCAGTTCCTTTTTCATGATGAACTTGGGGCGCGGCAGGCAGCCGAAGATGATGATGATGTCAAAGAAAGACTGGTGCTTGGCGGCCACCATCACCTGGCCCGTGGGCACCGTGCCGCGCACTTGTGTCTTCAAGCCGATGATCCAACGCGCGGTCCATATCACCCAGGCGCAATAGGTGTGGCACGCCCGCATGGCCCAGCGTTTTGACAGCAGCATGGGGATCAAAAACACCACCGCCAGGACGACCATCACCAGATACATCTGCACGATGAAGATCAGCGACAAGACCCACTGGACGGCATAGGGCACCTTCATGGCAGCGACCGCAGGGTGCGGCGCGCGGCGCGGCGGGTGGCAAAAAACGCGATGACAGCGGTGATCAGCGGGATCAGCGCGGGCCACAGCCAAGACGCCCCCGATGGGGCCAGCCCGGTCAGATACCCCGCAGGACCGCCCGCCGCTGGCATGGCCAACAACGCGATGACGCCCGCAACCACCCCCAAGACCGCCCCCAGCAGGCCGCGCAGGGTGAACCGGCGCACAAAGGCCAGGGCAATGTAACTGTCGCGCGCGCCAATCAGGCGCATCACCTTGATGACCTGGTTGTTGGCCGCCAAGGCCGACTGCGCGGCCAAAGTCACCACCACCGCCAGCGTGGCCAAGATCAACCCCAGGGCCACCCAGCCCATGACCTTCAGGCGGTTGGCGGCATTCACCAGGGGCTGCCGCCAGCGGCGGTGGGTGTCAAAGACCGCCCCCGGCGCTTCTGCGGCCAGGCGGAATTGCAGGTTCTGGGCGTCAAAGCCGCTGGGGCGTTCGACAATTTCGATCAGCGTGGGCACCGGCAACAAATCCAGCGACAGCGCTTCGCCAAACCAGGGGGCCAGCAGGTCTTGCTGTTCTTCGGCCTCTATCACGCGGAAGCTTTGCACGCCCGGCGTGGTTTGCAGCACGGCCAGCACCGCGTCGCGTTGGGCCAGGGCCTGTTCTGCGCTGGCGGCGATGCGGATGGTGGCGCTGCGCGACAGATCCGATGTCCACTTGTCCGCCAGCCGCCCCGTGGCCATGGAAAACGCCAGGGCGAAGGTGGCCAAAAACGCCATGGCGGCGGCGGCGAAGACGGTCAGCCGCACGGTGTATCCCGTGGGGGGCACCATGCGTTCGGCCTGGGCGTCGCCGATCAAGAAGATCAGCGTGCTTTCGATTAATCCCCTCATTGGTCCGCCCCCGCCCTCATAGGTCCGCCCCCGCCAGCCAAACCTGCTTGGCCTGAATGCGCAGGACGCGGCTTTGCACTTGGGTTTTGGCGGCGCGGATCAGCGCCATATCGTGGGTGGCCAGCAGCACCGTTTTGCCCATTTTGTTCAGCTCCACCAACAGTTTCAGCAACCGCTGGGACATGTCCCAATCCACGTTGCCGGTGGGTTCATCGGCCAAGATCACATCGGGCGCATTGATCAGCGCCCGGGCCAAAGCGGCGCGTTGGCGTTCGCCCCCCGACAGCGACGGTGGCAGGGCATTGGCCACATCATTCAGCCCCACCCAGGCCAGCAGATCGGTCAGGTTGGCGGCAGTGCGCGCGCCCTTCTGGCCGCTGACCACCGTTGGCAGCGCGATGTTTTCGGCCACTGACAGGTGGTCCAAGAACTGGCAATCCTGGTGCACCACACCGACGTTGCGGCGCAAAAACGCCACCCCGTCGCGATCCAGGCTGGCGGTGTCTTTGCCAAACAGCCGGACCTGGCCGGCATGGGCCTGCAGCGCGGCATAGCACAGCTTGATCAGCGTCGTTTTGCCCGACCCAGACGGTCCCGTCAGAAAGTGGAATGACCCTTGGGGCAGCGAAAAAGACACCTCGTCCAGCAGCGTGGCGCCGCCATAGCCATAGGTGACGTTCTGAAATTCGATCACGGCGCGTGTGTCCCTTCAGCGCTTTTGCGGCAACTGTGCCGCATCAAAGCCCTAGGTTCAACGGCCCGCAGGGGGAAATCTGCCCCGCCCCATTGCGTGTTGGCGCGAAACTCACCAAATGTAGGACGGACGTTAACAAGAATCTGGCCCATCCCGTGCGATTGACCTGCCCCAACTGCGCTGCCCGCTATGAAATTGCGGAAGACGCCCTGCCCGATACGGGCCGTGACGTGCAGTGTTCGGACTGCGGGCACACTTGGTTTGCCCGCCGCCCTGGGTCTTTTGCGCCCCTGCCCCCCACAACGCGCCCGCGCCCGGCCCCGAAGATGGACCCCAAGCCCTATCCCGCCGACGACCGCGCGCCGCAAACCCCCAAGCTGAGCGCGGAATCCAAAGCTGTGCTGCAGGCGGAAGTCAGCCGCGAAATGGCCGCCCGTCAGGCCCACGCCGACGCGGAACTGGAACGCCAAGAAGATTTGGGCCTGGACGATCTGCCCCCCGCTGACCGGCCCAAGGGTCGCGACGCCCTGCCCGACGTGGCCATTGACGACACGATGGATGCGGGCCTGGATGCCATGGAACCGCGGGATGCGGCCCTGGACGACGCCGCCACCCCAGCAGCGCGCGCGCGCAGCCGCTGGCGGTTTCACGCCGGGTTCTGGACGGCGGTTCTGGTGGTGGCGGGTTTGGCGTGTCTGTACATTCTGGCCGATCAAATCCCCCCGGTGATGCCCGCGGCAGAACAGCCCCTGGCGGGATATGTGGCGTGGGTGGATGGTTTGCGCAGTTGGCTGTCCGATCAGGCCGCCACCGTGCAATCCTGGCTGGACGCAACGGTCACGCAAAGCGAATAACCCCCCCTTCACTTTGAGACACAAATACCTCGGGGGGCCGCCGCAGGCGGCGGGGCAGCGCCCCACACCGCTTTATTCTTCCAAAAGACGTTCCAGATACTGGCGTTCATCGTCGGACCGGTCCAATTCGCCCGATCGGCGGCGGATTTCTTCGGCCAATTCTTGGCTGCGGCGGCGCAATTCTTCTTGGGGCAGCATGTCATCTTGCCCGGTGGAATTGCCGTTCAGCCCCAGGGCGCGGCCCGTGGGGTCCACCTGATCGCGCGGGTTGGGTTGGCCGGGTTGGCGACCGTCGGCTTCGCCTTCGCGCTGCGCTTCGCCCTGGCCCTGCTGTTGTTCTTGGGCCATGGCTTCACCCAGGCTGCGCAGCCCTTCGCGCAGGTTTTCAATGGCCTGGCTTTGGTTTTCGATGGCCCCGGGCAGGTTGCCTTCCGCCAAATCGCGTTCCGCGCGTTCCATGGCTTCCCCGGCGTCTTCCAACCGGCGGCGGCCTTCTTCGCCCGCCTCTGTGCCCGCCCCGGGCAATCCGCGCTGTTGGCGCTGTAGTTCCTGGCGCAAGGCGCGCTGACGGTCGGCCAGGTTTTCAGACAGGGACTGCTGCCCGTCTTGGCCGTCACCTTGGCCCTGCTGCTGGCCTTGTTGTTGCCCGGGCTGTTGTCCTTGTTGCTGGCCCTGCTGCTGTTGCCCTTGCTGTCCCTGCTGGCCCTGCTGCTGTTGCTGCCCTTGTTGCTGTTGGCCCTGCTGGGGCTGGTTGAAGCGGTCTTGTAACTCTCGAAAGGCTTCGTCGCTCAGTTCCTGCTGATCGCGCAGGGTTTCGGACAGGTCTTGCATCTGCTGCTGGCCTTGTTGCCCGTTTTGCGCTTCTTGCACTTGCAGATTGTCCATCAAACGCTGGATTTCTTCCAACAATTCCTGGGCTTCGGCCATGCGGCCTTCTTCCATCAGCTGTTCCAGCCGGTCCATCATTTCTTGCAGCTGGTCTTGGGTGACCTCTTCGCCCTGCTGACCTTGCTGTTGCTGCTGGCCGGGCTGGGGCGGGTTGCGTTCGGCGTATTCGCGCATGTAGTCGCGCTGCGCCTGGCGCAATTCATCCATCAAACGCTGGATGTCTTCGGGGCTGGCACCGTTGCGAATGGCTTCTTCCAGCTTTTGTTCGGCCCGTTCCAAGGCCGCAGCGGCATCGGCCAGATCGCCGTCTTCCACCTCTATCGCCAGGGCCCACAGGTCTTCGGCCAGATCATCCACCTGGTCGGGGCCAAAATCCTGCGCTTCCAGCCGGTCGATGATCCCTTTCAGCGCCACGCCGTCTTCTGGATCGCGAAACACCTCGTCCGCATCCAAGCTGATGGCCCGCAAAATCTGGCCCAGACGCACAGCATTGCGGTCCGACCACAAAATGTCGCGGCGCTGTTCGATCAGGGCCTTGGCCACGGGATCAAAGAACGCCCGGGCGGGCAGGATCTGTTCCACCACGGTGGGCGCGCCTTCTTGGCCCAGGGCATCGGTCACTGAAAACGCAATGCGCACTGGAAGTCCGGCCCACGGGTGCTTGGAAAAATCGTCGGCAAAGCTTTCTTCAAACGCTGCCCGGCTGCCCGACACGGGCAGCGGCAGAACAGACAGATACGGATCGCGGGCGAACGGGGCCACCGCCAGGCCGTGGCGGCGGTCCACTTCGTCCAGGTGCAGGGTCAGCAATATCTGCCCGCCCGTCACGCCATAGTCATCGCTGGCGGCAAAGTCCTGGCGCAACACGCCCGGGGTGCCGCGCCGCCCCGACGGCGCATCTTTCAGCGTGATGGTGGGGGGCAGATCGGGCTGCATGTCGATGATCCAATCCGCACCGCGCGGCCCGTTTACAGACAGACGCCCTGATTGCGTCACGCGAAACACTTGGTCCTGGGGCACTGTATCGGCACCGTCTTTGCGGTCGCTGATGGTTTCTGCCACGTCGAACGCGGCGGCATCGCCGTAAAAGCGGAACTGCACTTCGGACCATTCGGGCACCGCAACGGTTTGGCCCAGCAGATCGTTCAGATACAGCGTCGGCTTGCCGGTATAGCGGGGCGGCTGAATCCAAGCTTCCCAGCTGGGGCCGCTGTCGGCGGGGCCTTGGGCTGTGACCGACACATCGCGCAGGGCCGACACGCTGCCAAACAGCCCCCCCAGCAGCGCCAGCAAAACCGCCACATACCGCAGCGCAAAGGGATCAAACCGCGCCACCCGCAGGTCGGGGGCTTGGGCTTTGGCCTTGGCGGCGGCGGCGGCCATGCGGGCTTGGTGGGCGTGCCAAATGGCGGCGGCAGCGGGATCGTCGGACCCCACCGATGGTGCGTCTTGCAGGGCGGCCAAGGGGCGGTCCACGCTTTGCGCGTCCAGGCGGGCTTGGGCATCACCGCGGCGGGGGCGGCGAAACACCCAGCATCCGCGCAACGCTGTGGCCACCAGGGCCAACCCGCCCAGGATCGACACCAGCCACACCGCTTCCAGCGCCCAGGCGTTTGGGGCGAACAAAAGGGCCGCCCCCACCAGCGCCAAGGCCACCGCAAAGAACGGCCAAAACGCCAGCGTCACCCGTTCGGCCCACAGGCCCAACAGGGTCAGACGCAAGGCGCGCCGCGCTTTGGCGGGGGGACGCGGGGTCACGCCGCCGCCGGATAGGGGGTCAAAGCCATTCTGGAATGGTATCGCGATTTATCATCTCGTCAAAGGTGGGACGGGCGCGGATAACTGCAAATTGATCCCCCTGCACCAGCACTTCGGGGATCAGCGGGCGGCTGTTGTATTCGCTGGCCATCACAGCGCCGTACGCGCCTGCGCTGCGAAACGCCACCAGGGCCCCATCTTGCAGCGGCGTCATGGTGCGGTGTTTGGCAAAGGTGTCGCCGCTTTCACAGACCGGGCCCACGATGTCATATTGCACAGGGTCCACGCCCGGGGCCGGTTGCACCACCGGGATGATATCGTGATGGGCTTCATACATGGCCGGGCGGATCAGGTCGTTCATGGCCGCGTCCAAGATCAGAAATTGCCGGTCTTCGCCCTGTTTGACGTAGATCACTTGGGCCACCAAAAGCCCCGCGTTGCCCGTCAACAGGCGGCCCGGTTCCACCTCAATCTCGCACCCCAAGTGGCCGACTTTTTCTTGCACCAGCTTGCCATAGGCCGCGGGCGTGGGGGGGTGATCATTGCCCGCGCGGTACGGAATGCCCAAGCCGCCCCCCAGGTCCAGCCGGGTGATGGTATGCCCATCGGCGCGCAGGGTTTCCGTCAGCTCTGCCACTTTGTCATAGGCCAGGCCGAAGGGGTCCAAATCCGTCAACTGGCTGCCGATGTGCACGTCGATGCCCACCACCTGCAACCCAGGCAGGGCGGCGGCCATGGCATAAACCTCGCGCGCGCGCGATATCGGGATGCCGAACTTGTTTTCTGCCTTGCCTGTGGCGATTTTCGCGTGGGTCTTGGCATCCACATCCGGGTTCACCCGCACCGTGATGGGGGCCACCACGCCCAAGGATGTGGCCACGTCCGACAGGGCCGCCATCTCTGGCTCTGATTCCACGTTGAACTGGCGAATGCCGCCTTCCAAGGCGATGCGCATTTCTTCGCGGGTTTTGCCCACGCCTGAAAAGACGATCCGGTCCCCCGGCACACCCGCCGCGCGCGCGCGCTTATATTCGCCCGCAGACACCACATCCATGCCAGCGCCCGCATCCCCCAACAGCTTCAGCACCGCTTGGTTGGACAGGGATTTCATCGCAAAGCACACCAGGTGATCGGACCAAGCCAGGGCATCGTCCATGGCCTTGAAGTGCGACAGCAACGTGGCCGAAGAATACAGATAAAACGGCGTGCCCACCTGGGCTGCAATGTCTGCCACGGGCACGTCTTCAGCGCACAATGCGCCGTCTTTGTACAGAAAATGATCCATCTCGGCCCCCGACTTTACGTTACAGCCCAGATATCATCGGGCGGCGCGGCGTCCACCCTTAACTCTCGTACCGGGCCGCCGCCGCCAATATGGCGCGCGCTTGTTTCAGGTGCGGGATATCCACCATTTTGCCGTCCAACCCCACGACCCCGGCCCCGGGATCGGCGTCAAAGGCCGCCACCACGCGCCGGGCGTGATCCACCGCCGCCGCTGCGGGGCGGAAGGCCTGGTTGATGGGCCCCACTTGCGCGGGATGAATGGCCAAACGCCCGGTGAACCCTTCTGCAAAGGCGCGCGCGCTGGTGGCGGCCAGCCCCGCGTCATCGCGAAAATCGGCGTGCAGCGTGTCGATGGCAAACACCCCCGCCGCCTTGGCCGCCAGCAAGGTCATGGCGCGCACCTGTTCGAACACCGGATACCAGGCCCCGGTGGCGTCTTTGTTGCCCGTGGCGCCCAAGTCCGTGGCCAAATCTTCCGCCCCCCAGGTCAACCCCCACAGGCGCGGCAGATCCGCCCCCACATAGTCGCGCAGCGCAAAGGGGGCTGCGGCCGTTTCCGTAACGATGGGCAAAATCTTGATGCTGCCGTCTGGATCAAACGCATCCAACGCCGCAGACAGATCCGCCACGTCCCTTGGGCCCGCCGCCTTGGGCAACATGATCCCGTCGGGGCGCGCCGCCTGACAGGCTGCCAAATCGTCGGCCACCATGCCTGCGTCCATGGGATTGATCCGCACCCATCGCTGGGGCCGCCAGTCCTGCCCCAAAGCCGTCGCCACCTGGTCGCGCGCGGCGGGTTTTTGATCGGGGGCCACGGAATCTTCCAAATCCAAGATCACCGCATCAGCGTCACATCCTTGGGCCTTGGCCTGTTTCTTGGCGCTGTCGCCCGGCACAAACAGGAACGATCGCAGGGGCGTCATGCGGGCGCTTTCCGCTGCAGGCCGCTGCGTTTGCAACTGGCCACCAGATCGCCGTGCTGGTTGAAGGCCCGGTGCGCGAAGGTGACAATGCCCTGATCAGGGCGCGATTTGCTGTCGCGCAAATCCACCACTTCCGTTTCAATCCGCAAGGTATCGCCCACAAACACCGGCTTGGGGAAGCGCACTTCATCCCAGCCCAGGTTGGCCACAGCCGTGCCCAAGGTCGTGTCCCCCACAGACACCCCCACCATCAGGCTGAGTGTGAAGCAAGAATTCACCAAAACCTGGCCAAATTCCGTTTCATCCCGGCAGTATTCCGCGTCCAAATGCAGCTGCGCGGGGTTGTGGGACAAAGTGGTGAACAGCAGATTGTCGGTTTCTGTGACCGTGCGCTTGATGGGGTGATCAAACACCTGCCCCACTGACAGTTCATCAAACCATTTCCCCGGCATATGCCCACCCCTTCGGCCACAAAGACCGCTGCTATCGACTTCATTTTGCCAGAAATACCTGCGCCGCAGGCAAAAATCCATGCCCGGATGGGCATGGCACACATCAGGGGCGGGCCGAAGGGCCGCTCAGCTTGATCGGGGCCAGCGCAAAAAGATGTAAAGGGGCAAGCCGCAGCTGACGCCGATGCAGAATGTGGCGGGGATGGCGATCAGGTTGACCCAGCGGCGGGTTTGCACCGTTTCGACGATGATCCAAACCGTCAGGGCCACGGCGGCGACAGTCAAATCCCACACCAACCCGCTGGTGGCGGCGTTCACGTGCCAAGCGTCCACCATTTTGGACAGGCTGTACCCGTTGGCCTGAAACCAGGCGATGAACCAAGACATGGGGTGGATGGTGCCCCAGACCGCCAGGGCCAAGAATATCCACCGCACATGGGCCATGATCAGAAGGTCACAGCCGCAGTATTTCCGCCGGGGCCAGCGTTCACGGTCACAGGACCCTGCTTCACTTTCACACCCACGGTGGGGGTGATCCCATTCGGGCCGATGCTGACGCCCACGTTGGCGGACGGCATAATTGGGGCGCCGTCAACGCCGCAGCCCACCACAGCCACCAGGGCCAATGTTGCAATGATCTTTGTGATCTTCATGCCAAAACCTCTTTCCACTTTTTAACTTGGGCCCGGACGTTGTCGGGGGCCGTGCCGCCAAAGGACGTGCGCGATGTGACAGAAGCCTCTACGCTTAGCACTGTAAACACGTCTTGGGTAATATCGGCGTGAATGCCCTGCATTTGCGAGAGGGAAAGTTCAGGAAGATCGACCCCTTCCGCTTCTGCCAAGGCCACAAGGCTGCCGGTGATGTGGTGCGCGTCGCGAAACGGCAGGCCCAAGACCCGAACCAGCCAATCGGCCAAATCCGTGGCGGTGGAAAACCCGGACGCCGCCGCATCGCGCAGATGATCGCGGTTGGCGGTCATATCCGCCACCATGCCAGTCATGGCCGCCAGCCCCAGCATCAGATTGTCGGCGGCGTCAAACACCTGTTCTTTGTCTTCCTGCATGTC
>JAHDDS010000073.1 GCA_020629235.1 Planktomarina sp. | reverse complement strand
CCTACTGATTACAAATCAGTTGCTCTACCAGCTGAGCTATAGGGGCACTGCGCGGCATTTAGGCAAAAGCTGCGGGGCTTGCAAGCCTCAGTCTTTGGTGCGGGCCAAAAAGACAACAGCCAAGGCAGACAGCGCCACGATCAACAACGCGGGCACGGATGCCAGGGCCAGGTTTTCAAGGGTGGCTTGGGCATAGGTGTAGGTGGCCAAAGTCTCGACCCCGAAGGGGCGCAGCAGAAGCGTGGCGGGCAATTCCTTCACCGTGTCCACGAAGACAAGCAACATGGCGGACACCAAGCTGGTACGCATCAAAGGGGCCAAGACCCGCACAATGACTTTGCCTTGCCCCAGTCCCAATGTGCGCCCGGCCAGCAGGACGGACGGTGCAACACCGGCCAGTCCCGTTTCGGCGGCCCCCACCGCGATGGCCATGAAGCGGATGGTGAAGGCCACCAGCAAAAGGCCCAGCCCGCCGGTCAACAACAGGCCAGGATCACGCCCGGTGGCGGCGGTGATTGCATCGGCCAAGGCGTTGTCGAACGCGGCCATGGGGATCAGCAAGGCGATGCCCAAAACCGCACCCGGCACGGCATAGCCCAAGGTCGCGACGCGCACCAAAAGCGCCATCCCCCGCCCCCCGTTTTGGCGCGCGCCATAGACCAACAGCCCGCCCAATGTACAGCACACCACGGCGGCCAGGGCCCCTAGCAGCGCGCTGGTGGCAAAGGCGGACAGCCCATCGGCGGTCATAGCAAATCCCACCTGGGCGCCATGGCCCAACAGCAAGGCTGCGGGCACACCGAACCCGGCCCCCAAGACGGCCAAGGCCACTGCGGTTGTGACCCAACCCACCCAAAGGCGGGGCCGTTGCAAAGCGACCGTGGCGGTATGGCGCGCGGACTTGTTGTATCTGGCCCCGGCCCGTTGAAAGCGTTCCAACATCACCAGGATCAAGACAAAGGCCAGAAGGCACAGTGACAATTGCGCGGCCCCACCGGCGTTGTAACTTTGCAGCCAGACGGAAAAGATGCCGGTGGTCAGGGTTTGCACGGCGAAGAATTCCACAGCGCCAAAATCGGACAGAACCTCCATCATCACGATGGCCATTCCGGCCACAATGCCCGGGCGCGCCAACGGCAGCGACACGCGCCAAAACGCGCCCCAAGGGCCAAGACCCAGCGACCGGGCCATGTCCCGGACGCGGCTGGATTGGGTGCGAAACGCGCTGCGCGCCAGAAGATAGACGTATGGATAAAGCGTCAAAGTGAACACCAAAGCGGCACCGCCAAAGCTGCGGACCTGGGGAAACCAATAGTCAGCTGGGCTGGTCCATCCGAACACATTGCGCAAGGCAGTTTGCAGGGCGCCTGCGTATTCAAAAAAGTCCACAACCGCAAAAGCCGCGATGTATGCGGGCATGGCCAGGGGCAAAAACAGGGCGTATTGCAACCAGCGACGGCCCGGGAAATGGATGTGGGTCACAGCGAAGGCCAAGCCGGTGCCCAAAACACCGCTGGCGGCCCCCACCACGGCCATCAACGCCACCGTATTGCCCACATAGCGCGGCAAAGCAGTGGACCACAGGTGCCCCCAAATCGGCGCGCTTGGGGTGGCCGCCAACCACACCAGCGACACCAAGGGCACAACCATCAAGGCCGCAATGGCCAAAGCCAAAGCAAGCCAGCCAGCGCCCCGGAAACGGGCGCGGCGCGGGTGCATCACATGGGGCTGGTTCAACATGATCGGGACTGGTCCTTGGCGCTTATTTCCGCCTATAGTCATCTGGGCGACTGCGCAACTGAAGGTGGGTCACATGGAAATCGTCTATCACATCGGGGCCCATTGCACCGACGATGATGCCTTGTTGAAGTCTTTGGTGAAGAACCGCCGTCCCTTGGCGGGCGAAGGCATCGCACTGCCTGGGCCCCCAAAATACCGCCGGGTGTTAAGCGAAGCCGTGGGCGATGCGGTCCAAGGCAAAGACATGCGCCACACCCGCGACAGTCTGTTGGAAGAAATCTTGCCCAGCCCCGATGCCCACAGGTTGGCCATGTCCAACCGCAACTTTTTTTGTGTGCCCAATCGCATTTTTGAAGGCGGGTCTTTTTATCACCTGGCCGATGCCAAGTTGCAGGCTTTGGGCGAAATCTTTGCGGAAGACGACATTGAAATCATGCTGGCGATCCGCGATCCCGCATCGTTCATCCCCGCCGCGTTTGCCCAGTCCAGCGGCACGTCTTTTGAACGGTTCATGGCGGGGGTTGATCCGGATCTTATTTCTTGGTCCGACCTGATCGACCGCATTCAGCACGCCATCCCGGATGTGAAGCTGACGGTGTGGTGCGACGAAGACAGCCCGTTCATTTGGCCCCATGTTTTGCGGGCTATGGCAGGGGTCGATCCGGGCATGCGCATCGTGGGCGGATATGACCTGATCGCCGAGATTTTAACCCCTGAAGGCATCGAAAAGCTGAAGGTCTATTTCCGTAAGAACCCGCCAAAATCGGAAGGGCATCGCATCAAGGTTCTGGGGGCGTTCATTGAACGCTTTGCCCGCCCAGAAGTGATGGTGGAAGAATACGACAACCCCGGCATCAGCGATGAAGTTCTGGCCGATTTCACCGATACTTACGAAGAAGAAGTGGCAGAAATCGCAGCACGCGACGACATCACGTTTTTGCGCCCTGACATTTCTTAACCGTCAGGCGCCGGGTCACATGCCCAGCGCTTCTTTATAAAGTTCCAGCACCGCTTCTTCTTCGGCGATGTCGTTTTCGTCACGTTTGCGCAAGGCAATCAGCTTGCGCATCACCTTGGTGTCATAGCCGCGCCCTTTGGCTTCGGCCATCACTTCTTTCAATTGGTCTGCCAGGTCCCGCTTTTCAGCCTCAAGCCGTTCGCAGCGTTCGATGAACTGCCGCAATTCGGCGGCGGCAACGCGGGTGGATTCGGACATCTCTGACATGGGACCTCAACACAGTTTGGAAATTCGGACATAGAATGCGGTTTCGTGTTGCACAACCGAAATGAATTTCTAACGTGCGCCAAACATAGGATCAGAGGTTGCAATGGATTGGTTGGTTGCCCCGGGCATTTTGGTGACATTTGCAGGCATCGGTTTGCTGATGTGGTGCATCTTTCGGGTATGGGATGCCAAGCGCAAAGGGGCCGATGACGAAGCCCTGCGTGCGGTATTGCAATCGGTCATGCCGTGGAATCTGGGCGCCATGGGAATTTCCGCCATCGGGTTGATGATGGTGGTGGTGGGCCTGATGCTGTGACCTGGAATATCGCCGATCTGAAATCCACGGTCTGGGCCCATGTGCAGTCTTTGTCCCAAGCCGGTATGGCCAGCGATGCCGTGGCGGCAGCTTTTGCCCCGGACGCGACGGTTTGGGCGTCCCATCCAGTGAATATGATACAAGGCCACGGCCCCATCGCGGCGATGTTTGACGCGCTGCACACGGCCCTGCCCGACCTGGAACGGCGCGACCACATCTTCGTGGGCGGGGCAAACCAACCCGATGACCGCGTCACGGGTCCCCGCCCCAGCCACCTTGTGGCCACCATGGGCGTGTATCAGGGCACGTTCACAGCCCCCCTGTTCGATATTCCCGCAACCCACGGCACGGTCAGCCTGCGATACTGCGAAGTGTATGACCTGCACCCCGGCAACGGCAAAATCCAGCAGGCCTGGGTGATGTGGGATTTCGCCGATCTGATGATGCAGGCGGGCGTGTGGCCGTTGGCCAAGTCTTTGGGCGCGGAACAGCAATGGGCCAGCCCCGCGCCCCAAAACGGGCTGCGTGTCTGTTTGGACAGCACGCCCGGCGCGTTGCGCCAAGTTTTGGCCATGCACGCGGCTTTGGGACAATTCGACGGCGTGGATTTGGACAGCATGCCCCATGCAGACTTTTGGGCCCCAGACTTCATGTGGTACGGGCCTGCGGGCATCGGCACCACGCGCGGGCTGGCAGGCTTTCGCGCCCACCACCAAATCCCGTTTCTGAAGGCCTTTCCCGATCGCCAAGGATCGGGGCATTACATGCGCATCGAAGACGGACCCTTTGCCGTAACAGCGGGCTGGCCGTCGGTGACCGCCACCCACACAGGCGAATGGCTGGGCATCGGACCCACGGGGGCCCATATCGCCATGCGCGTGATGGATTTTTACCGCCTGGACGACGACGGTATGATCGCCGAAAACTGGGTGCCCCTGGACGTTATCGACGTTGCCTTGCAAATGGGTGTGGATGTCTTTGCCCGCATGCGGCACAATTTGGGCCAACACCCAACCCACCTTTGATCGGAGTGA
This sequence comes from Planktomarina sp., assembly GCA_020629235.1. Taxonomy (GTDB): domain Bacteria; phylum Pseudomonadota; class Alphaproteobacteria; order Rhodobacterales; family Rhodobacteraceae; genus Planktomarina. The sequence goes on along the minus strand of JAHDDS010000073.1, from coordinate 5,836 downwards.
CGCATCAATGGATATTCGCCCCCTGTCGGACAGCTATGCTGTGTCCCCGCAGATCAACCCCAGCGACGTGCCCGCCATCGCCGAAGCCGGATACACCACCATTCTGTGCAACCGTCCCGATCAGGAAAACCCGCCTGACCTGCACATGTGTGAAGTCAAAGCCGCCGCGGAAGCCGCCGGCCTGACCTTCCACGACAACCCGTTTGATCCCACCACCTTTGGACCCGACTGCATTGCCCGCCAAAAGGCACTGTTGGCGGACGCCGACGGTCCGGTCTTTGCCTATTGTGCGTCGGGCAATCGGTGCAGCATCGTGTGGGCCTTTACCCAAGCTGGGCATTTGCCCACCGAAGATATCATCGCCGCCATCAAAGCTGCAGGGTATCAAGCCGATCACCTGCGCGGGCAATTGGCAAAATTAGCCGAAGGCTGACGGACCAGCGTTACTGGGCCGCCATGGCCTGCGACGCGGGCAGGCGCAGCCGAAAGGCAGCGCCCCCTTGGCCCGGCAAATATTCGATGGTCCCGCCCAAGTTGGTCATGATTTCGCGACAGATGGCCAAGCCAAGTCCAGCGCTGCCCGCTTTGGCTTCGTCGCTGATGCGGGCGAACTTTTCGAAGATCAACTGGCGGTGGGCTGCGGGGACACCTTCGCCGTTGTCGATAAAATCAAGCTCTGTGTCGCCACCCGCCTGGCGCGCCCGTATTTTCAGCTTGGGATGATCCGCCACGCAATATTTGCGCGTGTTGGAAATCAGGTTGATCATCACCTGGGCCAAGCGTTCCAAATCCGTGGTCAACAGTATCGCGTCCGCTTGGCGGGGGCGTTGAATTTCAAGATCGCCCCCAAAATCCGCGGCCGCCGTGGCCCGGTCCAGAACTTGCGCCAAACTTCCGGTTTCAATGTCCAAAGCGACTTGGCCGTTTTCCAAGACGGACAAATCCAACAGATCGTCCAACAGCCGGGTCAGGCGCTGCGTTTCGTCAGAAATGATGGTGGCGTATTTCACGCGGTCTTTGGGGGCCAGCGCCCCGTCTTGCAAAATTTCCGAAAACGACCGGATAGAGGTCATGGGCGTGCGCAATTCATGGCTGATCTGGGACAAGAACGCATCCTTTTGGTGCGACAGTTGCACCAGTTTCATATTGGCATCGCGCAATTGATCGGCGGCGTTGGTCAATTCTTCTGACTTGGCCTCCAGCCGGTTGGAATATTCCATGATCTGGGCCGTTTCATCCGCCACCGCCATCAGGTCTTCGACGGTGACCGAAGCGCCCCCCACCATTTGTCCGATCATGGCGTGGGCCGTGGCGGACCCCACGCTGCCGGACATGGCGCGTTCCAGTGCTTCCAGAAAACTGGGGCTTGGGGTGGGCAGATATCCCGTTTTGCCTTGATCGGCTGCATGGGCGCGGAACAAGCGCTGTGCATCAGTGGGACCCAAAATGCGTTGCGCCATCAACAGAAGGTCTTCTGCTTCAGCCACGCCATGGCGCCAACTGCGCGCGGCGCCACCTTGGTCGAAGGCGGTGATGAATTGGGACGCTTGCATACGTTCCAGCGGTGTGGGCGTGGACAAGATCGACCCCGCCACAAAAGCCAAGGTGTTGAACAACAGCGACCAAAAGACTGCGTGGATCACCGGGTCCATCCCGTCGATGCCGAAAAGCGCCCGGGGTCGCAACCAATGCAAGCCAAACAGCCCTTGATCCACCACCGCTGCTGACAAAATGGTGCCCACCCCGACCGATGGCAACAACATGGTATAGGCCCACAAGATGAACCCCACTGTCAGGCCCGCAGCGGCCCCAATGCGCGTGGCCCCGCGCCAAAAAATGCCCCCCACCATGGCGGGCAAAACCTGGGCCACCCCGGCAAAGGAAATAAGGCCCATGGCCGCAAGGGCCGCCCCCCCACCCGACAGGCGATAGTACAGATACCCAAGCCCCAAGATCACCGCGATGGCGATGCGACGCGACATCAACACCACATTGCGCAAATCGCCAGACACCGTGGCCCCTTCCCCACGCGACCGCAGCCACACCGGGGCCGCAAGGTGGTTCGACACCATGGTGGACAGGGCAATGGCCGCGACGATCACCATGGATGTGGCCGATGAAAATCCCCCCAAGAAAGCCAGAACCGCCAAGCCATTTTGCCCCTGGGTCATGGGCAGGGTCAGCACGAAAAGGTCGGGGTTTGCCCCTTCGGGCATCATGTCCAGCCCCACCACTGCGATGGGCACCACGAACAGCGACATCAGCAAAAGATACAGCGGAAAGGCCCAACTGGCCGTGTGCAAATGGCGTTCGTCTGAATTTTCCACCACCAGCACGTGAAACATGCGCGGCAAACACAAAAACGCCGCCGCCGACAGGAAGGTCAATCCGATCCAACGGCTGTTGGGCACCGACCATTGGGCGATGGGGGATGTATCAATCAAGGCCAAGGTATTGCCCACGCCGCCCGCCAACCCCCAAACAACGAAGGCCCCTACGGCCAACAAGGCCACTAATTTCACCACCGCCTCGACCGCGATGGCCATGACGACGCCGCTGTGGCGTTCATTGGAATCCAAGGTGCGGGTGCCGAACAAAATGGTGAACACGGCCAACCCCACGGCCACCCACAACGCTGTGGAATTGGGGCTGGCTTGGACAGCCGCAGCGGGGTCTGCCGCCGCAAAAACGGACAGCGACAGGGTCACGGACTGAAGCTGCAACGCGATATACGGTGTGGTGCCGACGACCGCCAAAATCGTGACGATCCCCCCCAAGGCCGCGCTTTTGCCGAACCGTGACGAAATCAAATCCGCGATGGACGTGATGCGTTCCGCACGCCCAATGCGCACCAGGCGGCGCAAAATCAGCCACCACCCGATCAAAACGCCGGTGGGCCCAAGATAGATCGTCACGAATTCCAGCCCCGACCGGGCGGCAAAACCCACGGCCCCGTAAAACGTCCAGGCGGTGCAGTAAACGGACAGGGACAAGGTATAAATCAGCGGCGACCGCAGCCATTGGGCCCGCCGCCCATCGGTGGCGCGTTCTGCCAAGAATGCCACGGCAAACAAGATCGCGACATAGGCCAGCGACACCGCCACCAAGATGTCAAACGACACCACCGGATCAAGCGTCCTGATCTTGGCGGGCGAAGGCCCGGGCCAACAAGACGGCCAAGACGATCATCCCAAACCAGACAGAAAAGAGATAGATCGCCGCGCTGGACGTGGCCACCCCTGCCCCTTGTTCGGCATCTGTGTTCCACAACACAGGGATGCCCACGCAAACGCCGCCCACAAAAGGCAGCGCAATGGCAATTTCCGTCAACCTGCGCGAACGGGGCAGACGGGTGGGCTGGTTTTGCTTTGGATCATCCACCGCTGTCACCCATCGGCGCGGTCCACCAAGGCCCGCACATTGGCCAAAACATCCGCATTGGAAAACGGCTTAGTCATGAATGCGCTGACGCCCAAGTCTTCGGCCCGTTCCCGGTCTTTGGTTTGGCCGCGGGCCGTAAGCATCATGATGGGTAAATCGCGGGTTTCGGGGACGGCGCGCAAATCACGCAGAATGTCGAAGCCGGATTTGTTGGGCAACATGACGTCCAAGATCACGGCATCGGGGGCCATAGATTGGACTTTGGACACCGCTGTGGCGCCATCGGAATGGGCGTCCACCTGCCAGCCGTCGCGCAGCAGGATAAATGTGATGGCCTCAACAATGTTGGGCTCATCTTCGATCAGAAGAATATGTTTGCGCACCTGGCACCCCCTCCCATGGGCCGCGATGGTACTTCTTTTGGGAGTATTAACGCTAAGGCACAGGGCAGAGTCAAAGCCGCAAGGTGGGCGGGTGTCAGGCGTTGCCGTCGCGCACCAGGATCATGGTCGATTCAAATTGCGCAATGCCCGCCAGGCCCGACGCGCCCACCGGTTCACACCAAGCAGTGGCATCGAACACCCGGGATTGGCGTGATACCTCGGTGGCCCAGGGCAAAGCGTCCAAAGTGATCTGGCCGGTCACAGCTTGACTTGGTGCGCGCAAGGCCGTGAACAGCGGCCAGTCAAAGCAAGCTGATTGCGGGCGCGGCGCGATGAACCCAGGCGGCAGCGCGCGGATCAAAGCGGTACCAGTGCTGTCGCATGACCAAAAGCCCACTTGGGCCGCATCTGCGCGGGCCGCAATGCGCCGCAACACCACGGACGCCGCAACTGGCGCGGCTTGCCCCCAGGCCATGGGGTTGGGACCGTGCGCGGCCAACAGCGCGTCCGCCTGGGCCGTGGGCATCAAATCCACATCGCGCGCATACCGCTGGCAGTGGGCCAACGCGATGATTTTGGCCGAAGGCGACAAACGACCAAAACCCTGTTCCACCGCAGCACCGGGGGTTTGGGTTCCGTCTTCCAGACCCGCAAACCGAAGGCCGTGGTCTGTCAGCGCCTGATTGAATTCTTCTTGCGGGGTATAAGCGGTGGCCTGTCGCTGCAAATCGGCTTCGACGTATTTCGACAGCGCGGCCCCCGCTTCGGACAGGCGCTGGCTGTCGCTGGACAGGTTGTCGGAAAAGCGTTTGCGCCACACGTCGGTCAGATCTTCGGGTTCCGCCAACAGCGATGCGGTGGACCTGATGGACGTAACGGTGGTCAGAATTTCGTGCAGCGTTTCGAACAAGAAGGGATCTTGGGAAAAGCGGTCCACCAAGGCGTTCACCTGCTGGTCCATGTCTACAATCGTGCGGTGTTGGGCGGCAATGACGCTGGCCCATCCGGGGAACTTGCCTGCCAATTCTTCGGCCCGTGCGAGGTTGGCTGTTGCGCCCTTTACGGACTGGGCCGCATCGCGCAAGTCGGACAATAGCCGCGCATCAGCCCCTTGGGACAGCGCTTCGGACGGCACATCCAGCGCGCTGGCCAATGCCCCAAGCAGCTTGCCTGCGATTCTGCGGCGGTTGTGTTCAATCAAATTCAAATAGGACGGCGAAATTCCCGCCATTTGCGCCAGTTCCGCCTGCTTAAGCCCCATTTGCATGCGCCGTTCCCGCACCCGCGTGCCGCTTAAGCTGCGTTTTTCCATGGCAAAAACCCTTTGATTGCAACGCGTTTCTGCACCTGCAAGAGAATAAATTTACAGTGCATGCGGTTGTATGGTGCAGAAATTTACAAAATAAACAAGCAATTCAAGTGACTTGTTGATTTGTTTTCACAGCCGCCGCGATACTAGCGGCACACTGTTAAGTGTACCGGGGGGAACAATTGAACAATCATACGCCCGCCGGTCAAACCAAACGGGAGGACACTTATGTCTAAAATGAATGTGACCCGTCGTGGCGTGCTGCAAACCGGCGCTGCTGCAGGTGCCGGCCTGGCCCTGCCCACGATCCTCACTGCTGCAAGCCATGCAGGTTTCACCAACGCGCCCACGGGCAGCACGGTGACCTTGGGCTTCAACGTACCACAATCTGGCCCCTATGCCGACGAAGGCGCAGACGAACTGCGCGCCTACAAACTGGCCGTTGAGCACCTGAACGGTGGCGGCGACGGCGGCATGATGAACACCTTCAGCTCCAAAGCTTTGGATGGCACGGGCATCCTGGGCAAAAAAGTTGAGTTCGTCACCGGTGACACCCAAACAAAACCTGACGCCGCACGTGCTTCGGCCCGTTCGATGATCGAAAAAGACGGCGCCATCATGATCACCGGCGGCTCGTCCTCGGGCGTGGCTGTTGCTGTACAAGCGCTGTGCCAAGAAGCTGGCGTTATCTTCATGGCAGGTCTGACCCACTCCAACGACACAACAGGTAAGGACAAGAAGGCCAACGGTTTCCGTCACTTCT
>JAHDDS010000072.1 GCA_020629235.1 Planktomarina sp. | reverse complement strand
GTGGAAATCAGCGGGTGGCGGCGGGCGCATTCTTCGGCGTCGATCACCTCAAACTCGACATCCATGCCTTTGGCTTGGCTGACGAAGTGGTGGTAGGCGTCGATTTCTTTGGGGTTGTTGGTCAGACGGATGCCCCCGTCGCCGTAATTGTACCCGACAGGATAGTCTGGGTCGGCGGCCAGCTTGCGGTACAAAGCGATGGAATGGGATTTAAGCCCCAGCATCACCTGGGACATCCCGAAGTTGGTGACTTGGGCGGCAGAATGCCATGTGGTGCCGGACGTGAGTTCGTCCCGTTCCACAAGGACAACGTCGGTCCAACCTTCTTGGACCAAATGATAGAGGGTAGAGCAGCCAGCAATGCCGCCGCCGATCACCACCACGCGGGTTTGCGATTTCATGATTTTAACTTTCTAAAGATCGTCCGCCATCATCTGACGGATCTGTGCCGTGTTCTGACCAATGGGTGAGGTCGCGAGGGCGTCCACGACGCCAGCCCGGGCATCCGGCGGCTTGTTCTGCGAAAGTTTGAAGGTGCCCCAGGCTTCGTGAATCCACATCTTCACGGGCACAATCTGGCGCATCATGCGGTCCATGACCCCGGGCGTCATTTTGGCCGTGGTCCAAGGGGTTTTCGGGGCGAGTTCGGGTTCAAACCGGGCAGAGGTGCTGTTCAATATGTCGAACATGTCCGTCTCGGGTACCCGTTCCACTTGGCCCCGCAAGTGCACGGCGACATAGTTCCACGTGGGCACTTGGTCGTCGACGCCGTACCAATCGGGGCTGATATAGGCATCGCCCCCGCTGACCGCGATCACGGCTTTTGTGGGTTCTGCGATGGCACGCCAGATCGGGTTGGACCGCACCAGGTGGGTGTAAACGGCCGTCCCAGGATCGTTCATGATGAACGGCACATGGGCCAGCAGCGGCCCGTCATCGCCGTTGATCGACAGCACGCCAAAGCCCCGATCGCGGGCGAAAGCGATGCTTTTGTCGTCGTGCCGAAATATCGGGTTGGGGTGCATGGCGCGTGGACCTTTCGCGCCAAGTCTTGGGGGCAAGGCAGGTCTGCGTCAATGCAGATTCTGTGCTTGACGGAACCGGGCTTGGCAGGGTTCTTTTTTGGGAAAGGAGGATACGCCATGGCACGACGCGGATCAGGGGGACGGCAAGCCCGTCACGCACTCAGGGCAGCGCCACCTGCGAACAATCCAGCGCCGCCGGGACCGGGCGGCGGGCAATACACGCCCCTGTCACCGCGCGATGTGACTGCGATTTACGACACCGCCTGTCGGCTGTTGTGGGAATTGGGCATCGGCGATGTGCCGGACCGTTTGGCAGAACTTTACGCCGCCAATGGCGTGCCGTTGCGCGAAGGCCGCGTGCATATCCCGAAGGCCTTGGTGGAATCAGCTATCGCCGCGGCACCAGGGCGGTTTCAACTGCACGGACGCGATCCCAACCGCACCATAGAGGTGGGCGGCAACAGCGTTCATTTTGGCACCGGTGGGGCCGCGGTTCAAACATTGGACGGCGACACCGGCACGTACCGATCGTCCACGCTGCAAGACCTGTATGACTTCACCCGGGTGCAAGACCAATTGCCCAATGTCAGCTGGTTTACGCGCTGTTGCATCGCCACCGATATGGTTGGGGAATATGCGCTGGATATCAACACCGCCTATACCCTGTTGCGCGGCACCACCAAGCCTGTGGCGACGGCGTTTACCCTGGCCGAACACGTGGCGCCCATCGTGGCGATGATGGACATGGCCGAAGGGACGGATGGGGCATTTTCGAAGCGCCCGTGGATGAAGGCCCACATCAGCCCGATGATTTCGCCCATGCGGTACGGGGCCGATGCGGTGGCGGTCACCTTTGAATGCGTGGCCCACAACATTCCGGTCAGTTGCATCACAGCCGCGCAGTCTGGGGCCACGGCCCCTGCGGCCTTGGCGGGTATCTTGGCGCAGTCCTTGGCCGAAACCCTGGCGGCGCTTGTGATGGTGCATTTGATGAAGCCCGGATACCCCATGGTGTTTTCGAACTGGCCCTTTGTGATCGACCTGCGCACCGGGGCCTTTGCCAGTGCGGGGGGCGAAATGGCGGTGTTGAACGCGGCGTCGGCGCAGATCATCAACTGGCTGGGCCTGGTGTCGGGCGTGTCGGCGGGGATGACCGACGCCAAAGCGCTGGACGCCCAATACGGCGCGGAAAAAGGGCTGACAGCCATGGCATCGGCCCTGGCGGGGGGCAACTTGATCTATGAAAGTTCGGGCATGACGGCGGCCTTGCTGGGGGCGTCTTTGGAAGGCTTCGTGTTGGACAATGAAATGCACAGCCACATTTACCGCACCCTGCGCGGGATAGAGGTGACGGACGAAACCCTGGGGTTTGAAACGATTTGCGACGCCGTGCGCGGCGAAGGGCATTTCTTGGGGCACGCCGCCACCATGGCATCCATGGAACGCGACTATTTCTATCCCGATTTGGCCGACCGCGATGACCCGCGCGCCTGGGCCGACAGCGGGGCGCAAGATGCCAAAGCGCGCGCCCGCGCCAAGGTGCAAGCGCTGTTGGCGCACCATCCGGATTACCTGTCGCGTGCTGCTGACGCCAAGATTCGGGACGCCTTCAAGATCGAATTGCCCCCAAGGCCGTGATCGCCTGCGACACTCGGCCCGTCAACGCTGCCGGGGCTTGACGTGTCGGGCGGGGGCGTTAGCGTTCAACGATCATCTGGGGGGCACCATGGACGCCAGCTTTTCACGACGCAAACTTCTTTCGCCTGCGGAATACAAAGCGCTGAACCAAAGATCAGACCTGCGCGGCGGGGTTCAAATGGCCAGTCACCTGGGGGCGATTGCTGTGGCCGGATGGCTGCACGCCCAGGCCTTGGGCACGTGGTGGGTGATCCCCACGGGGTTTGTCTTGGGGGTTTTGATCAACTTCCTGTACGCCGCCCAGCATGAGTTAAGCCATTCCACCGTCTTCGCCACGCCCCGCGTGAACGAGGTGTTCGGCCGCTTGATCGGGTTTGTCCAACTGTTCCCGCGCGATTTTGACCAGGTCATGCATTTTGCCCACCACAGCCACACCCAGGATTGGGAACGGGACGGGGAACTGGTGCGCCAACCCTATACCCTGACGACCTATCTTCTGTGGGTCTTTGGGATCACCTATTGGCGCAACCGGGTGTTCGGCCTGGTGCGCCGGGCGCGCGGCATCATCGTGGAACCGTTCATCCGGCCCCAAGAAGAAGGCAAAATCATTCTGGAAAGTCGCCTGCACCTGGCGGGATACGCAGGCATCGCCGTGCTGGCCGTGGCCCTGCAAAGCTGGGCCCCGCTGACGTTCTGGCTGATCCCCATGGTGCTGACAAAGCCGGTCCATCAGTTGCAAAACACCATCGAACACCTGGGCCTGTCCCACGAAGATGACATCCTGGAAAACACACGGTCCACCCGCACCAACGCGCTGATGCGCTGGCTGTGTTGGCAAATGCCGTACCACACAGCCCACCATACGTTTCCTTCGGTCCCGTTTTGGAAGCTGAAAGACCTGAACGCCAAGATAGAGGCGCAGGCCGGCACGGTTCACCGCATGGGATGGTTTGAATTCCAGGCGGAAGTGATCCGCAAGCTGGCGCAAAAAGACGAAAGCCAGTGGCCCATGAACGAAGTCTGGATCGTCCCCACCCAAGGCGGCCGGATGCACATTCCTGCCGAAGGCTGACGCCGCCTGACCCCAGGCCAACAGGGATCACCAGGCAGCACGGATCAAAAGGGGCCGCCCATGGCGCAAAATCTGAAAGTCTTCACCTCGCTTTGGGCGATGCAGCCCCACGATCAAACGGGCGTCAAGCTGCCCCTGGCGGATGTGTGCGCCATGGTGGCGGATGCGGGCTTTGACGGGTTGGCCATTGATTTGGGGGCCAGCGATGTGGCCACGGCCCACGCCGTGCGCCCGCATTTGGAAAAGCACGGCCTGACGCCCTTGATCGTGGCCTTTCCCAAAACCATCGACAGCCTGCGTGACACGTTGGTGATGGCCCAGGACTTCGGAAGCCCGTTCGTGGACGTGATCGGCCAAGTGACCCCCTTGACGGTGGACGGCATGATCCCAGTGGTGCGCGAATGGATCGCCATGGCCCAGGACGTGGGCATGCCCATCCAATTTGAAACCCACCGCAACTGCATCACCAATGATCTTTACAGCACCCTGGCGCTGCTGGACGCTGTGCCGGAAATGCGGATGTGCGCCGACCTTAGCCACTTTGTGGTGGACCGCGAATTTTGGCACCCGCTCAGCCCGCGTGACATGGGGCTGATCAGCCGCGTTTTGCAGCGGTCCGACAGCTTTCAAGGCCGCGTGGCCAGCCGCCAGCAAATCCAACTGCAGTTGGATTTCCCGCAGCATCAAAAGTGGGTGGACCTGTTCAAAGGGTGGTGGCGCGAAGGTCTGGCCGATTGGCGCACCCGCGCCGAAGGGGACTGCGTATTTCTGTGCGAACTTGGCCCGCCTGAATACGCCATGACCGGACCCGACGGGGTTGAAATGTCCAACCGTTGGGACGAAAGCCGGATGATCAAAGCCTGGATCGAAGACATCTGGAGGGACCTGGGTGGCGACAATTAAATCGCTGCGGGTTGCTGTCATCGGGGGGGCGGGGCTGTTTGGGTCGCGTCTGTGCGCCATGTTGGTGCGCGATGGTCACCGCGTCTGCGTTGTGGGGCGATCGGCCCATTCGGGGCAGGTGGCGGCCCAGCTGGATTGCGACACCCTGCGGATGGACCGGGCCGGCGATCTGGCCCCTTTGTGGGCCTGGACACCCGACGTTGTGGTGGATGCGGCAGGGCCGTTCCAAACCTATGGCGCGGATCCGTTGCGCTTGCCCAGGGCATGTATCGCGCAGGGCGTGGACTATTTCGACCTGTCGGATGTGACGGCGTTTTGCGGCCAAGTGGCCAGCTTGGACGCCGCTGCCAAAGCGGCGGGGGTGCGGGTTTGGTCGGGCCTGTCCACGGTGCCGTGCCTGTCCACCGCCTTTGTGGCGCATATGATCCAGGACATGCAGCCCGTGGCCGCCGACATTGCCATTTTGCCGGGCAACCGCACGCCGCGCGGGCGGTCTGTGACCCATTCCATTATGGCCCAGGCGGGGACACGGTTTGACCTGACAGAAGGGGGGCAAACTGTGGGCGCGCGCAACTGGTCCCGGGCGCGGTGGTTTGATTTGCCCCAGGGCCACCGGCGCAAAGCCCGCCTGTTTGATCTGCCCGATCAGGCCACGATGCCGGGCGCGCCGCCCCAAGGACTTGGCATCCCCACCGTGCGAACCTGGGCCAGCCTGGAATACGGCCTGCTGGATTTTGGCCTTTTGTGCTTTGCCACCGCGCGCCGGTTCGGTCTGCCGTTCTTTTCGTGGATGGTGGGGGCCACCTTGGCCGTGGCCCGCCTGTTTGAGCGGGTGGGCACCGATGTGGGCGGCATGGGGGTCGAAGTCACGGGCTGGCAAGGGGACACGGCTGTGGTGAAGTCGGCCAATTTCATCGTCGAACGGGGGCAGGGCCCTTGCGTGCCGGGGGTGCCCGTGCGCGCCGCCCTGCGGGATTTGGACCAAATCCCGTGCGGGGCCGGGGTCGCCGCTGGCTTGCTGGACCGCGCGCGCCTGCTGGCGGCCATGGACGATCTGCCGCTGGTGTTGGAAGACCAAGTGCGCGCGTTCCAGCCCCTGTTCCCGCGTGTGATCGGGTCGGATTTTGCAGCCCTTCCCCCGGCAGTGCAGCGGTCGCACCAGACCATCGGGGTGCATCACTTCAAGGGCGTGTCCAAAGTGATCCGGGGCCGTGGGCTGTGGCCGCGCATCATCGCACGGGTGTTCGGATTTCCGCCCGCGGCTGATGCGGTGGACGTCACCGTCACCAAACGCACCACGCCAACCGGGGAAGTCTGGACCCGCGTCTTTGGTGGGTCAGAATTTCGGTCCGACCTGACAGCAAGGGGCGGCAAAATGCACGAACGCTTCGGCCCGTTCCGCTTCGAACTGGGGCTGGCGGTGCGGGGCGGCACGTTGCAGTTCCCGGTCAATCGGGGCTGGCTTGGCCCACTTCCGCTGCCCAAAATTTTGCTGCCCACCTCTGACGCGACGGAAAGCGAAACGGGGGGAAACCTGCGCTTTGACGTGAAATTGCTTGCCCCCATCACCAAAGGTCTGATTGTCTGGTACCAGGGCGAATTGCGCCCTGTAACGGGGCAGGACAGCTGATCCATGAAGAAAATCGCGGCAGAGATCGTATCCATCGCGCTGCAAATGCTGATCCGCGCCCTGACGGCGGTGCGGGGCATCTGGGTGGGCGTCGCCCCCGAAGACAAGCCGCGCATTTACTATGCCAACCACACGTCCAACGGGGATTTTGTGCTGATCTGGACATCGCTGCCGGCGGATATACGCCGCAAAACCCGCCCCGTCGCGGCGGCAGATTACTGGTTCAAATCCAAGACCCGCCGCTTTGCAGTGGAAGAGGTGTTCAACGCGGTGCTGATTGATCGCAACAAAGACAACCGCCAAGAAGGCGAAGACCCCGTGGACTTGATGACTGCCGCCCTGCAGCAGGGCCAAAGCCTGATCATCTTCCCCGAAGGCAAGCGCAATCAAACCGAAGAAAAGCTGCTGGAATTCCGCACCGGCCTGTACCACTTCTTGCGCAACAATCCCGGGGTCGAGGCGATCCCCACCTGGATCGAAAACCTGAACCGCGTTCTGCCCAAGGGCACGCTGCTGCCCATTCCCTTGATCTGCACCGTCACCTTCGGCCCGCCCGTGGTGCTGGAACGGCGCGAAACCAAGAAACGGTTTTTGGCCCGGGCCCACGCGGAACTGCTGAAGCTGGCCGACATGCAAGACAGGGGGCGCAGCTGATGGCGTGGGATCCAACACTGTGGGCCCTGGCGGGATGGCTGGTGCTGGCGCTTTTGGTGCTGACTGTTGTGGGCGAAGTCTTGGAACGCTTCCTGCCCGTGGGGCGCGGCAACAAGGTTTTCAAAAACATCAACGACCGCATCTTGGCCTGGTGGGTCATGGTGGTGGTGCTGATCGGCGCGTTGGCCCTGGGCAAGGGCGGCGTGATCGCGCTGTTCTTGGTGATTTCTTTCGCGGCCTTGCGGGAATTTTTGTCCCTGACCAACACCCGCCTGGCGGACAGTTGGGCCTTGGCGGCGGCATTTTTCTTCGTGCTGCCGGTCCAATACATCGCGGTGGGGATGGACTGGCCCGGGGTCCTGTCCATGTTCATCCCGGTCTATGCGTTCTTGTTCATGCCCATGTTGGCCGCCCTGCGGGGCGAGCCGCATTCCTTCTTGATCCGCGTCGCCGAAACCCAATGGTCGCTGATGGTCAGCGTGTTTTGCGTCAGCCACTTGCCAGCTTTGGTGAACTTGCAAATCCCAGGCTTCGAAGGGCGGGCGGCGTTGTTAATCCTGTTCTTCATGACCATCGTGCAAGGGTCTGATACGATTCAATATCTTTGGGGGCGCAGCTTCGGCAAACGCCAGATCGCGTCTGAGCTGTCGCCGTCCAAAACCGTGGAAGGTTTGGCGGCAGGCACCGTGGGGGCCGCTGTTCTGGCCGCTTTGATTTTCTGGATCACGCCCTTTGCGTGGTGGCAAGCCGCCCTGCTGGGGGCTGTGATTTTCGTCATGGGCTTTTTCGGCGCCTTAGTCATGGCCGCCATCAAGCGCGACCGGGGCATTCGCGAATGGGGCCCGCTGATGAATGCCCAAGGCGGCGTCACCGACCGGTTGGACACGGCGATCTTTGCAGCGCCTGTGTTTTACTATCTGGTGCAGTTTTTCTGGGGGGCCTAGGCCGACGCCCGCGCCCGTTCGTGAAATATGAAGCCCAAGAAGTTCAGCAGCAGTTGGGCGGCCAAAATCTGCGTGCTGTCTGTGGGGTCATAGGCCGGGGCCACTTCCACCAAATCAATGCCCACCACGTCGCCGCGCCGGGCCAACCCCTGCAGCACTTCCAACACGTCATAGTACAAAAACCCACCGTGGGACGGCGTGCCTGTGCCCGGGGCGATGGACGGGCAGAAAGCGTCGATGTCGATGGTGACGTAATATCGCTTGCCCGCCGGGATACGGTCCAGCACTGCGTCGGTCCCCAGTTTGCGCACCTGGCGGACGGACAAAATATCTGACCCACGCGCGCGGGCGTCATCGTATCCTTCCTTGGCGGTGGAACTGACGTTGCGTATGCCCAGCTGGGTCATGCCACTGACCCAATCTTTTTCGATGGCGCGGCGCATGGGGTTGCCGTGGCCGCAGGTCACGCCGTGGCGTTCGTCCACAAAATCCAAATGGGCGTCGATCTGCACCACATGGATCGGATCTTGGTCTTCGAAGGCATTGATGCAGGGGATGTTGATCGAATGATCGCCCCCCAGCGTCACGGGCAACGCGCCCGCGCCCAAGATTTTGCGCACGCCCCATTCGATATTGGCGTGGCTTTCTTCGGTCTTGGTGTGGATGATGTCCGCGTCGCCGATGTCCACGATCCGCACGTCCCCTGGCAAATACGTCGCGTCGTCTTCGTGATCATATGCGCCCGCGTGGCCGAAGCTGAACAGGGTCGATGCTTCGCGGATGGCGCGGGGGCCGAACCGCGCACCAGGCCGCCACTGGGTGCCAAAATCGAACGGCGCGCCCAGGATGGCCACGTCTGCGTCGATGGCGTCCCAATCGCTGACATAGGGGCGTTTGCCAAAGGTGGAAATCCCCACAAAGGGCAGGTCCAACCGCCCGCTTTCATACCCGTGTCCTGCCATGATCAGCCTTTCTGTTCTGCTGCGTCCAAAAAGACGCGCACCGCCATTTCAAAGTCGCGCGGTTTTTCGGCGTGCAGCCAATGCCCCGCACCCGGCAGCTTGGCAAACCGTGCCGCCGGAAACAATTGTTTGATAACAGGCCGGTGGGCGCGGGTGACATAGTCCGACGCGCCGCCGGTCAAAAACAGGGTGGGGCGGTCGTATTGCCCTGTCGGGTCTGGCCAGCCCACGATTTGGTCCATGAACCGCGACAAGACATCCAGGTTCAACCGCCAGGCCTTGCCCCGCACATCCAACGACTGCAGCAAGAAAGCCCGCACGCCGGGGTCCTGCACCGTTTGGGCCAGGGCGGCGTCTGCGTCAGACCGTGTGTCGATCTGTGTCAGGTCCAGGCCGGTCATGGCATCGATCAGCGGTTGTTGGCTGTGGCTGTAGGCAACGGGCGCGATGTCGGCCACCACCAAGCGGCGCACGTCAGCCCCCGCCAAGGCCGCCACCATCGCGGCCTTGCCCCCCATGGAATGGCCCAACACATCGCAGGGGCCCACGTGGTCCACCACCTGTGTCAGGTCTTCGGCCATGGCGGCATAGCTGTTGTCGTCGCTGCGAAAGCTGTGGCCGTGGTTGCGCATGTCCACCGTGATCACCCGGCGGCTGTCGGCCAAGCGCTTGGCGATAACGCCCCAATTGCGGCCCGACCCGAACAGCCCGTGGGCCACCACCAAGGGCACGCCGCCGCTGCCGTATTCAGTCATCGTTAACATTTGCGTGGTTTAGACCGGGACGCCCTGGTGGACCAGGGTTTGTTGACCATTGCCCATGCTTGAACCTGCCATTGCCCCCTTGATCGACGACGCCAAAGCCCGGTTGGCTGCGGCCTTTGGCGTGGGGTTTGGCCCGTTGGACGACGCGGTGCTGGCCCTGCAGGGGGAAGTTTCAGACACATTGATGGCCCAGGTGGCCCTTCTGGCGCAGGCCGAAGCGGGTGGGCGCGTGGATGTGGCCCAGGCCCAGATTGCCCACGCCCGCCTGGTGCGGCTGTTGCGACGCAACGCAAGACCGCCCCTGTCAGCGGCCCATCGCAACGCGCGTATTGTGATGGTGGGCAAGGCGCTTGCGGCGGTGGTGCTGGTGCAGCTTGCCGTCAAACTGGTGTGGTGACCCCCGCCCAAACTGCGCGGGGGTCTTGGGTGTGTTCAGTAAATCGGGAACCGCTGGCACAGGGCTTCGACTTCGGCCTTCACCTTGGCTTCGACAGCGGCGTTGCCGTCTTCGCCATTGGCGGCCAAACCGTCCACCACTTCGATGATCCAGTCGGCGATTTGGCGGAACTCGGCCTCACCAAAGCCGCGGGTTGTGCCCGCGGGCGACCCCAGGCGAATGCCGGATGTGACCATGGGTTTTTCAGGATCAAACGGCACGCCGTTTTTGTTGCAGGTGATGTGCGCGCGGCCCAA
>JAHDDS010000013.1 GCA_020629235.1 Planktomarina sp. | reverse complement strand
GGCACGCCCGCCGCATCCAACGCCTTCAACACCGCCGCCAGGTCATCCGTACGAAAGGCAATGTGGCCGCGGTCGATGGGGTTGATGACTTGGCCGTTTTTGAACGCCACGGTCAGGTCTCGCTCCGCCAGATGCAGTTGTGACACGCCGTCGGTGGCAAACTTGATGTCACCGTCAAAGCCTTGGTCGCCTTGGGCAGGGGTGCGCACGAATTGATCCTGCGGAATATCCGCCAGCCCCAGCACATCTGTGTAAAACGCGTGCAAGCGGTCCACGTCGTGGGTGGCATAGTTGATGTGGTGGAATTCGAGTTTCATATTAAATTTTGTACCGGGCCGTAGGGTGGGTGCCAACCCACCATTGCCCAGCCCCGCCAAGCGCGTTAATCCAGCGCGACACACACAAAGGGACACGGGCCATGGACCCCATCGACTTCACGCCAAAATCTGACTTCATGAAGATCGCGGTGGACCGTGGGTATTATTATCAGTGCTCCGACCCAGAAGGCCTGGACGCCAAAATGGCGGCGGGGCCGATCACAGGCTACATCGGGTTTGACTGCACAGCCCCCAGTTTTCATATCGGGAACCTGATCCAGATCATGCGGCTGTATTGGTTGCAGCAAACCGGGCACAACGTGATTGCCCTGATCGGCGGCGCCACCACCAAAGTGGGGGATCCATCGGGCAAGGACAAAACCCGGCCGTTCATTACGCAAGACACGGTGGACACCAACAAGGCCACTTTGCGGGAGACCTTTGGGGCGTTTTTGGACTTTGACGGTGGGGACAACCCAGCCGTGATGATGGACAATGACGATTGGACGCGGGACATCAAATACGTCGATTTCTTGCGCGAGATTGGATCGAAGTTTTCCGTTAATCGCCTGCTGGCCCTGGAAACCGCCAAGATGCGCCTGGAGCGGGAACAAGAATTCAGCTTCATCGAATTCAACTATACCCTGCTGCAGGCCCATGACTTTTTGCATTTGCGTCAGCACCACGATTGCCTGCTGCAAATGGGCGGATCGGACCAGTGGGGGAACATCATTTCCGGCGTGGATCTGGGGCGGCGGTCGGGCTTTCCGGACATGTTCGCGCTGACCTGTCCGCTGATCACCACCGCTGACGGGCGCAAGATGGGCAAAACGGCGGAAGGCGCGGTGTGGTTGAACAAGGACATGCTGCCGGTGTTTGATTACTGGCAGTTCTGGCGCAATGTGTTGGACGCCGATGTGGCGCGCTTTATGCGGCTGTTCACGACGCTGCCGCTGGACGAAATCGCCCGGGTCGAAGCGCTGGAAGGCGCTGAAATGAACGACGGCAAGATCATGCTGGCCAACGCCGCCACCGCGATGTTGCACGGCCAAGCCGCAGCGGACGAGGCGCACAAGGCCGCCACCGCCGTGTTCCAAGGCGGCAGCCACGATGACGGCGCGCCGTCCACCACCATGTCTGATGCACAGTTGTCGGACGGCGTGCGGTTGTTGGATTTCATGCACGATGTGGGCCTGATCCCATCCAAGAAAGAAGGCAAACGCATGATCGATGGCGGGGCCGTCAAGGTGAACGACGCCGCCGTGTCAGGCTATGACCGTGTGTTGTCGGGCGACGATGTGGTGGACGGGGTGATCAAAGTGTCCAAAAGTCGCAAGGTGCACCACTTCATCAAGGTGACCTGATGCCTGTTTGGGGCTTTGTCGCGCTGGCGTTTCCTGTGCCTTTGGCGGTGGCTGTCGTGCTGGGGCTGCGGGCCGGTCGGGCGCATTTGGCCACCCCCAAAGCGTTCGGGGTGGCCGCGGCTTGGGCTGTGGCGTGGGCTGTGGCCTGGGTGTTTTTGTGGCACGCGCTTTGGTTGACATCTGTCCTGCCGGCGCCCTGGTCTGACACGGTGCAATCGGCCTTCAGCTGGACTGTGGGCACAGGCGCGCTGTGGTTGCCTGTTTTGGTGATCACCCTGGTGCTGCGGGCGCTGAAGACGCGGCGCGAATAATCCTGGGTTTCCCCTTCCGAAGGGGGCGTGAAAGGCTTATCTTTGATCCAGGATGACCGACTTAAACATCACCGTTGACGTCTTGCTGCCCCTTGCTGTGGTGGCGGCCATCGCGTGGTTTGTGCCCAAATTCCTGGGGCAGCGGTTGCCGCAAACCCTGGTGGGGCTGTGGGTAAATGCGGGGGTGTCGTCGATCATCATGTGCTTGGTGTGCGGCATCGTAATGTTGGCGGCTTTGGGCCAGGCCAGCCCCGCCATCTGGGTCTATGCCGTGTGGCTGGGCCTGAAATTTGCCCTGCTTTGGGTGCCCGTTGTGATCCTGTCTTTGGTGATCCAACCCCAGCACTGGGAATTGGAAGAATGAACCGTTTGATCGACGCCGGCCTGATGTTTGGCAACATGGTGCATGTGTCCAGCCCGGTCTGGGTCGCGCGGTACAATCGGGCGCTGAAACGGTTGACGGGCCGGGAAACCGCGCTGACGGATTTTTACGTGGATATCTGTGGCTTTTCGCCGGAAGTGGCCGATGATCTGGGTGACCCACTTTATCTGAACCCGCGCGGGGTGAACCGGATGTTCATCTTGCTGACCCCCGATCAAAAGCGCGCGCCGCTGCTGGATGCGAAGTTTTCCATGACCCGCATGATCTTGCGGGCTTTTATTGAAGAAAACGAAGCCCAGTTGTTCGCCCTGACCAGCGGCGACGCTGTGGCGGGGGAGTTGATGAATTCTGTCTTCGACGCCACCGACCCAGCCGAAGTGTTGAACATCCGCCGGATCGAAATCGAGGCTGACACCCCGTCCGACACTTTGGCCCAAGCCGGGGCGCTCTCGCAAAAGATCGACGCGTTTTTGGCCAGTGACACCGCTTGGCAAGACGATGTGGCCATCGCCGATATGATCAGCCTGGCCAAGACAACTGGGAACGTGGTGCGCAACCCGGTGCAACTGACGGGATTGACCCAACCGGTGACCCACTTTTGGACGGCCCATTTCGGCGGTGCCTTTGTGTTTCGCACCGACCAAGGTGCTGCCGTGGTGGCCCACAACGCCGCCGTCTTCAAAGGGGTCGATGCCGAGGTGATAGACATCACCGATGCGCAAGGCTTGGCGGGATTTTTGTTCGGGGCCAACCTGGTGCAGCCGATTTTGGAACGCAAAGGCGAACGGCCCGCGGCGATTGTGCAGCGCAAGATGGACATGATCCTGGCCCATACCGCAGCCGCGCAAGGGGACACAGATATTCCCCAATCCACCCGCGCATTGCGCCGCCTGGCGCGCACCCACGCAGATGCTTTGCCGCCTGCGTGGCGCGGTCTGTGGGCGCTGCATCGGTGGGCCTTGGGGCGGGGGGAATGGCCGAAAATCACCGCCGATCACCCGGCGTATTTCTATTCCTTGCGGGCGCGGCCTGGTCCGGGGCAAGACGTGGTGAACCGGCTTCTGGCGACCCTGACCCCGCTGGAAGCGCGCCAGCTGTTCATATGCCACAAAGAGGCGTTCTATGACGCCTATGCCGCCTGGCCAGACGGGTTCAAGGACTTTGTGGTCACCCTGTTAAGTCGGGAATATCAGTCGGACAAAGCGGCGGTGCGTGACGATCTTTATGGCGCGTGGGACGACGCGCCGCCCCAGCCCACGCTGGACCAACGTGTGGCCGCTGTTGGACCCTGGGGCGCAGTGCGGAGGTAGTGCACATGATACGATTGGTGGTGATGGGCTTTATCGTTTTGACGGTGATTTACGTCTGTTTGTTCTTTTATTCCCGCAGCGCGCGCCGCGCGAAATTGGAAAGCTGGTACGAAGAAACCGACAAGTCCGAAGATCGCGACAGCTATATCGAAACGGGGTTGCGGGAATATGACAACTCTTTGCGGCCCAAACTGCTGTGGGGCGTTTACATTGTGCCCATTTTGACCATTTGTGTGATCATATACCTGACCAATTTCGCCTGAGGGAGGGCGCACTATGTTCCGATTGATCAAATGGATTTTGATTTTGGCGCTGTTGGTCGTGTCGGTCGGTTTCCTGCACTATGCCCTGCCGCAACGCGACATTGTTCGGGTGACGGGAACTGAAATTCTGCGCAAAGATTTTTCAGGTTGGACGCGGATCTTTTACGCCCAAGCCGACAGCGGCGACAATGAACAGATCAACCGGGATTTGCGCCTGATCAACACCGTGCGCCCCAATGGGCGTGTCAGCGTGTACCGCAACGAAGATACGGGCTTTGGCTGGCCGCCGTATTTCAAATTGGACAGCCAAAACCTGCAGGCAGAAGCATTGGATGCGGTGTCCGACAAAGCAGACCCGCAGTGGTATATTTTGCGCCACTATGGGTGGCGGTCGCCGTTTTTGTCGATCTATCCCAATGCCGTCAGCCTGAAACCTACGGATAACCCTGACAAGTTTCTGATCCCTTGGTTCAACATCGCCATCCTGCTGCTGATCTTTGCTGTGTTCTGGGCGATCTTTGTGCGGGTGCGGCGGTTTTGGAACCGCCGGGTTGATCCCGTTTTTGACCAGGTGGAAGCCAGCGTGGACGAAACCCGCGAACGCGTCGGCGGCTGGTTCAAACGCGGTTGAGCGCCTGGCGGCGCCCATGATGACTTGCGTTCGGGCCACGCAGGCCTTGGAGGCGCTGCCTCCAAACCTCCGAGGTATTTTCGCTCAAAGTGAAGGTTATGCGCCGTAAGGGATCCAGATGGTTTTGGTTTCGGTGGCCGCTGTCAGCCAAGCGTGGTGATCGTCCAGCGCTGCCCCGGTCCACGTACGCTTAAGATTGCCCGCAGACCCCGCTTCCACCGTGGCGATATGTGCCGGGTCCGACAGGCACCATACCGCGTCCAGCGCCAGGTGTTCGGCCATGGTCGCAGCCAAGGCTTCGTGCGGGCCCGTCAGGATATTCACCACGCCGCCCGGCACATCAGATGTGTCCAAGATTTGATAGAAGTCTGTGGCGGCCAAAGGGAAGGCTTGGCTGGCCGCCAACGTGATGGTGTTGCCCATGGCCAAGGCCGCGGCCATGGGGGTGATCAGACCCAACAGCGGCGTTTCATCGGGGCACAAGGCAGCCACTTTGCCCACCGGTTCGTTCATCGCCAAAGCCACACCGCGCAGGGGCACGCCTTTGGCCGCGCCGTCAAATTTATCCGCCCAAGCGGCAAAGGTGAACAGCATATCGATGGCCGCCTGCGTTTCGCCAGCACCGCTGTCTGCGCCCGTTAAGTCATTGATCCGGTTGGCGAATTCAGAAGACCGCGCCGACAGATTTTCCCCGATGTAGTACAGAATTTGCGCCCGCAGATGCCCGGTTGTGGCGGCCCATTTGGTGTTCGACTGCGCTTCGACGGCGTTGCGCACGTCTTTGCGGTTGGCGACCGGGGCCTGGCCCAAAAGCGTGCCGTCCGGGCCGAATATGTCTTGGGAATATCCGCCGTCAGGGCGGGCTTGCTTGCCGCCGATGTAAAGTTTCGGCGTGCGGTCGACAGGGGTGGCAGCCGCCCCTTGCCCGGTAAATGCGGGGATGGTTTTGGGCAGGCAAGTCGGCGCCTTCGCCTTGGTATAGGCGCGCAACCCTTCCCACCCGCCTTCACGGCCAAACCCACTTTCGCGGACCCCGCCGAAACCGGCGGCGGCGTCGAACAGATTGGTGGCGTTCACCCACACCACGCCCGCAGCCAGTTTGGGCGCGATGTCCAACGCAAAGTTGATGTTTTCCGACCAGATCGTGGCCGCCAGGCCGTAGCGGGTGTTGTTGGCCACTTCCACCGCCTCTGATGGGGTGCGGAACGTGGTGGACACCAGGACGGGGCCGAAGATTTCTTCCTGCATCAGGGTGTCTGCCGGATGCAGGCCGGTGATCAAGGTGGGGGGGTAAAAGCAGCCGTCGGGCACAGGCGTATCAGCGTGGTACGTTTGGCCCGCCGTGTTGGCATCCACCATGTCTTGGATGGTTTTCAACTGCACCGGGTCCACCACGGCGCCCACGTCAATGGATTTGTCCAGCGGGTCGCCGATCCGCAGCTTGTCCATCCGGGCCTTCAGGCGGGTGTGGAAATCATCCGCGATGCCTTCTTGAACAATCAGGCGGGATCCCGCGCAGCACACCTGGCCTTGGTTGAACCAGATGGCGTCCACAAGTCCTTCGATGGCGCTGTCAATGTCGGCGTCTTCAAACACGATGTAGGGGGATTTGCCCCCCAGTTCCAACGTCAACTCTTTGCCCGATCCTGCCGTGGCGCGGCGGATGTGGCGGCCCACAGACGTGGACCCCGTGAAGGCGATTTTGTCCACGTCTGCGTCCACGATGGCTTGGCCTGTGGTGCCGTCGCCGGTGACGATGTTCACCACGCCCGCTGGCACACCCGCTTGGGTGCACAGTTCGGCAAAGATCATCGCGGTCATGGGGGTGTATTCTGCGGGCTTCAGCACCACGGTGTTGCCCATGGCCAAGGCCGGCGCGATTTTCCACGCCAACATCAACAGGGGGAAATTCCAGGGGATGATCTGACCGCAAACGCCCAAGGCGCTGCGGTCTGGCAGCTCGCTTTCCATCAATTGGGCAAAACCTGCGTGGTGGTAAAAATGCCGGATCGCCAAGGGCACGTCGATATCGCGGGTTTCGCGGATGGGTTTGCCGTTGTCCAAACTTTCCATCACGGCCAGAAGGCGGGCGTTTTTCTGCATCAGCCGGGCCAGTGCGTACAGCACCCGCGCCCGGGCAGGGCCGCCTGCCGCAGCCCAGGCGGGCTGGGCCGCGCGGGCGGCTTCGACAGCCTTCGTCACCTCGGCTTTGGTGCCGACGGTCATATGGGCCAGGGCTTTGCCTGTGGCGGGGTTCATCACCGCGCGGTCTTTGCGCAACGCACCCCAGGTGCCGTCGATGAAATGCCCCGCAATGCCGCCGCGGTCCGCGATCCACTGCAGCGCCACATCCGCGCTTTCGGGGGCTGTTCCATAGTCCATGGTTTCAAAGATGTTTTTAACGGTCATGGTCACCCCAATGCATGGCGGTGCCCCGCCGAATACGCGCCTGTCACATGGTGGGTCAGCTGGCGTTCGATGTCCCCCAAAAGGCTGGACGCCCCGAAGCGAAACAGGTCGGGGCGCAACCAGCGGTCGCCCAGTTCTTCCTTGATCAGCGCCAGGTACATCAAGGCGTCTTTGGCCTTGGAAATCCCGCCTGCGGGTTTGTATCCGACCCGAAAGCCCGTGCGATGATGAAAGTCGCGAATGGCGCGGATCATCACCAAGCTGACGGGCAGGGTGGCGTTGACGCTTTCTTTGCCGGTGCTGGTTTTGATGAAGTCTGCCCCTGCCATCATACAAATCATGCTGGCGCGGGCCACGTTGCGCAATGTGCCCAGTTCGCCCGTGGCCAAAATGGCCTTCACATGGGCATCGCCGCAGGCCGTGCGGAAGGCGCGCATTTCGTCGTAAAGTGCCTGCCAGTTGCCCGCCAAAACATGGCGGCGGGAAATCACGATGTCGATTTCGGACGCACCGGATGCGACGCTGGCTTCGATTTCGGCCACCCGTAAATGAAATGGCGAAAGGCCCGCAGGAAAACCGGTGCTGACAGCGGCCACAGGGATGCCCGTGCCGGACAATGCATCGACTGCTGCGCCGATCATGTCGTGGTACACGCAAACCGCACCGGTGGTCAGGTTGGGCAAATCCAGGGCGTCTAGAATGGCTTGGTCCACGGGCTGGCGCGCCTTGGCGCACAATCGCCCCACGCGGCCTGCGGTGTCATCGCCTGACAAGGTGGTCAGGTCGATGCAACTGACAGCGCGGGCCAGCCACGCAGCTTGATGATCCTTCTTGATGGACCGTCGGCCCGGCAGGGTGGCACAGCGCCGTTCGATGGCGGACCGGTTCGCCTGCAAACCCAAAGCCCAATCCAAATCCAGATCGCAGCCAGGGTTTCGCGGTTCCATGGTTTGGGGCAGTTGGGCGGTGGCCGTTGCACTGTGCATCAAAGATTACTCTTTTATTTCAATGTCATCGTCGGAAAACGCCGCCAGCAAGCTTTCGGGAATGGCAAGCCCATCGCGCACTTCTTGGTCCAAGGCGTTTTCCATGTCCGTCACTTTGGCCAACCGTGCAATCACCCGGTCGATGTCGTCGAAGGGGACAACCACGACGCCGTCGCGGTCGGCCACAATCATGTCGCCCGTTTCCACCCGCATGCCGCCGATGTCGACCGGGGTGCCCACCTTGCCAGGGCCGGACACCACGGGCGATGCGGGCGTCAATCCCGTGCAAAACGCGGGCAGGGCGATTTCTGTGATCCCGGCGTAGTCGCGCATGGGCCCGTCCACAACGATGCCCGCCGCCCCACCGTTCTTGGCCATCCCACAGATGCGGTCCCCCACGGCAGCGCAGCCTTGGTACCCCGACACAGCCCCCACCAAAACGTCGCCCGGGGTGATGTATCGCAGGGCCGCGGCGGTGGCCAAAACATCGCCAGGCCGGTTGTCTGCCGTCAGGGCCGGGCCTGCCATGGTGCAATCAAAGTCACGCCCACCACCGATGGGGCCAATGGCGGCGTCCAGGGCATTCACCCCGTCTTGGGCGTCGCACACAAAGCTGGTGGGCACGCCTTGGAAGGCAGCGATTTGGGCGGGCGTGGGTCGGCGTTTGGGAACGACGATGGTCAGTTTCTTGGGTTCTTCTAACATGCTGCCAGCCTAGCCTTGGAATCGCGCTGTCTCAATGGACTTTCGCAGCGACGTGGCGTAGGGGGCGGCAACACCACGAAGACCGCCCACGGAGACCGCCATGAGCTTTGATCGTACGCCCAAGATTGCCCCGTCCATCCTCAGCGCGGATTTCGCCAATTTCGGGGCCGAGATTGCGGCGGTGGAAGCCCAAGGCGCTGATTGGATCCATGTGGATGTGATGGACGGGCATTTTGTCCCCAACATCACCTTTGGCCCCACCACTTGCGCGGCCATTCGCCCCCATATCAAAACTGTGATGGACGTGCATTTGATGATCGCGCCCGTGGACCCGTACATCCAAGCCTTTGCCGATGCAGGGGCCGATTTCATCACTGCCCATGTGGAAGCTGGGCCGCATATCCACCGCACGCTGCAGGCCATCCGTGCCGCGGGTGCGCGCCCAGGCGTGGCGCTGAACCCCGGCACCCCGGCCACTGCGGTGGCCGAGGTTTTGGACCTGGTGGATTTGGTCTGTGTGATGACGGTGAACCCCGGCTTTGGCGGGCAAAGTTTCATCGACATGACGGCCAAGATCCAACAGTTGCGCACCATGATCGGTGACCGGCCCATCCACATTGAAATTGACGGGGGGGTGGCCCCTGGCACGGCCAAATCGGTGGTGGACGCAGGTGCCGACGTGTTGGTGGCCGGATCCGCCGTGTTCAAAGGCGGCAGCGTCCACAACCCTGGGCCTTACGGGGACAACATCCGCGCAATCCGGGCGGCATATGCGTAAAAACTGCACATCTGTCTGACCAGCTTTGCACGAACGCTTCGCCATTGAAGCTGCAAAGAAAAATGGGACAGAGGGATCAATCATGTCAGCCTATGTTGTGCGGGGCGTTCCAGCTTCGCTTGTTAAAGATGCTTGGTGGCTTGGGGCCGGGCATTTGCCCACACTGCTGCAAGCCGATAAGACAATCACCAAGTCGCAAAAGGTGGCGTGATGGCAGATACTCTATTGATTGTCGAAGATGACCCGCAGATCCGGCGGGTGACCGAAATCGCTTTGCAGACCGCGGGGTTTGACACGGAAGTTGCGGGCGACGGGGCCGAAGGTTTGGCCAAAGCGAAGTCGGGCCGGTTCAGCCTGATCGTGTTGGACATCGGCCTGCCGGAAATGGACGGGCTGACGGTCTGTCGCACGTTGCGCAAATCAGACGATACGCCCGTGGTGTTTCTGACCGCCAAGCAAGACGAAGTGGACCGCGTGTTGGGATTGGAACTGGGGGCCGACGATTACATCGGCAAACCGTTTTCCCCGCGTGAATTGGTGGCGCGGGTCAAAACCATTTTGCGACGCGTGGCCCCGCCGGAACCCGAAGGTAACCGGGTACGCGGAAATTTGCACATCGACCCCGCCACCCATTCGGTAACGTTTGGTGGCCAGCCGGTCACTGTGACATCGCGCGAGATGGCCTTGCTGGATATTCTGTCGAAGCGGCCAGAACAGGTCTTTTCCAAAAGCCAACTGATCGACGGCGTTTACGGCGTTGGGTTTCACATTGCGGATCGCACTTTGGACAGCCACATCCGCAACCTGCGCCAAAAGTTAAGCGCTGTCGGCTGCAGTGACGGTATCGAAACCCTGCACGGGGTTGGCGTGCGCATGGGGGCCTGCGTCGGTGCCGCCTGAACGGCCGGTTCATCTGCGTGATAAATGGCGACCTTCGCTTGCTTTGGTCTTGGGGGGCACGTTGGGGGTGGTCCTGGTGCTGCCGGTGTTTGCCATGCTGGCCCGGCGCGAGGTGGGATATTCCATCGGTTGGGATGTGTCGTTCGCCATTGCTTTGGCGTTGGTTGTTACAGTTGTGGCCGTTTTGGGTTTTTTGCTGTGGCGCTTGTTGATGCGCCCCATTCGCGCTTTGGCTGTCCATTCGCAGCAAGTGGTGCAAAATCCCGACGCCCGCCCCCCGACGGTTCAGCACTATGGTACGGCGGAATTGCGGCATTTGGGGCAGTCGGTCATGGATATGTCACACTCGTTAACGGGGCGCACGCAAATGCTGCAGGCCTATATCGATCATGTGACGCATGAATTGAAATCGCCGCTGACATCCATTGCTGGGGCTGCTGAACTGTTGGAAAATCCCGACCTGGCCCCAAACGTGCGCGATGATTTGATCAAAGACCTGGCCTTCAGCGCAGATCGGATGGCGCAGCTGTTGGATTCCATGCGCACTTATCGGGCTTCAGTTGGCACAGTTTGGCACGGAACCCCAACAAAACTTGACAAAATCGCGTTACCCAATGTGGTTCCGCTGCGGTTCTTTGGAAGCCCAAGTTTGCCCATCTCGCAAGAGGCGGCAGAGGCGATTTTGACCCAATTTGTGCGCAACTCTGCCGAACATGGCGCCAGCCGTGTGGACATCTGCGCCACGGCGGATGGGGTTGTGATTGCGGACGATGGCAGCGGCGTGTCCCAAGGCAACGAACAGCGCATCTTTGAGCCGTTTTTCACCACAAAACGGGGGGCAGGGGGCACCGGAATGGGGTTGGCCATTGTCAAAACGATGTTGGAACATGGCGGTCTGGCGGTGGATTTGTGGCAGAAAAATGGCGGTTGCGTGTTTGCCATTCGCCCATGGCGCGAAATTGTTCCATATTCGCCACGATCTGAGAGTCGGACCCCATAAAAACCCAATTTATTAAGGAAAATCGCCATATTTCATTAGGGATCGACGCCGCTCAAGTTTATACCCTGTCCATCACCCGGCGCAGAACCCGGGCAAATAAATACGCAGTGGTTCGAAAAGAAATCACGCGTGAGGTAAGAGTGGTAGAACGATGCAAGCGATCGATTTTGTCGTCCGCACAGGCCTGGGCCGTGTGCAACGTGGACAACTAGAACAAGCCGACGGCCAACTGGTAATCAGTGCCAACGGCAACACTGACGTTTCTTTGAACATTGGCCGTGATGACGTGCGTGCGTACTCTCGCAAGGGCAATGATCTGATTATCGAATTGGATGATGGCCGTGAAATCGTCATCGAAGGTCTGTTCGATGGCAACGGTGGTCAATCCACCCGGCTGTACTTCTCCGAAGGTGGCCAGATCGAAGAAATTTCCTTCACTGAAAGCTGGGGTCGCACCAACCACGCCCACGTCAATCACGCCGATGGCGTTGACGGGCTGGTTTTTGACGGCAGCATGCAGTCCGCCCGCGTGACGGGCAGCACAGGCTTCGAGGCGTCTGGGTCCACGGGATACCAGACCTCTGCTTCGGCGTCGGCTGGCATGAACACGCAGACAGTAACGACTTGGGAACTGAACGAAGGCGCCCTGCTGGGTGGTCTTTTGGGTGTCGGTGCCTTGGGTCTGCTGGGTGCAGCCGCTGGCGGCGGCGGTGGCGGCGGCGGTGGCGCTGCAGCGGCCCTGTCTGAAGACATTCGCATCACCAGCGTGGCTGGTGGGACCGACAACGTTGTTAATGCCAGCGAAATGGCGGCAAGCCCGTCGATTTCCGGTGTGACAGAGCCAAATACCAACGTCACTGTCACAGTGAATGGCGTTCCAGCCACCACAACGTCCGACGCCAACGGCAACTGGACTGTGACATATAACGCGTCTGACCTGCCTGCCGGTGAATATACGGCAACTGTCGTGGCCACGGCCACCAGTTCCAATGGCAACACGCTGACCACATCGTCCACATTGAACGTGGATACCGTTACAACAGTCGGCATCAACCACACCACTGTGGAAGGCGACGGCGTTGTTTTGGCGGCTGAAGCGGCTGATGGCGTGAACCTGACCGGCAACGGTGAGGCGGGCGCAAACGTTGTGATCACATTGAATGGCGTCAGCCAGTCGACTGTGGTTGCTGCCGATGGCACATGGACGGTGAACTTCTCGCCCGCGTCTTTGGACGGGATCAACGACCAAATGGTCACTGTGACCGCAGACTCCACGGACGTGCACGGCAACATCGCAAGTTCGACCCAAACCATTCGCGTCGACACGGTAATCGGTGTTGATTTCGACAACACGCAAGTCGGTGACAACATCATCAACTTGGCGGAATCCCAAGGCCCCGTGACGTTCACCGGCACGACAGAGCCTGGCAACCAAGTTGTCGTGGACCTGAACGGTGTTTTGAACATGGCCACCGTGTCCAGCAACGGCACATGGACGGTTGATTTCCAACCATCGCAATTGCCAGCGGGGTCCACTGCGATCACGTTGTTGGCGACAGCCACGGACGCGTTGGGGAACTCCTCTACCGCGACGCACACCGTGCAGATGGACACATCTGGTTTTGTGAACATCAGCAACGCCACGATCGAAATGGACAACATCGTCAACCACGTTGAAAGCCAAGACGGTGTGGTTTTGACAGGCACAACTTTGCCTGGTTCCTCTGTAATTGTGGATTTCGGCAGCTATTCCGGCCAAGCCAGCGTGGATGCCAACGGCAACTGGACGTTCAACGTTCCAGCGTCTGCGATCCAAAGTGGTGAATACATCGAAAACGTGACTGCCACTGCGACATCGCAAACTGGCAACGTGTCCACGGACACCAGCACTGTGGAAATCGACACCTATGTTGATCCTCTGACCAGTGCGGTTGTGGAAGGCGACGACGTGATCAGCGCCACAGAACATGCCGACGGCGTGGTGGTGTCGGGCACAGTTGAAGCCGGTTCCACAGTTCAAGTGACCATGGGCGGTGCTTCGGGCACAGCGATTGTGGACGGTGCAGGCAACTGGACGTACACATTCCCGTCCAGCAGCATCCCAATGGGCAGCTATCAAACCCAACTGGTGGTGAACGCGACCGATGGGGCTGGCAACGTGTCCAGCGTGACCCAGCAGGTCCAAGTGGACACCACGGGTCCGAACGTATCGGTGACACCATTGTCCATGGGCGAATGCGACGCATTGAACGCATCCGAAGTGGCCAACGGCGTGAACGTAACCGGTGTATCTGAAGCCAATTCTGCTGTGTCTGTGATGTTCAATGGGGTAACCCACAACACCACGTCGGATGCCAGCGGGAACTGGACTGTGTTCCTCAGCTCTTCTGACCTTGGGTCCGGCACGTTCATGGCACCTTTGGTGGCCACAGCGACAGATGCGGTGGGCAATTCCACCCAAGCCAGCACGGACCTGTACATCGACACAATCGTTGATGCGGCCAGTGTAGACTTGAGCGCAGTCGCCACAGACGGTGTTGTGAACGGCGTGGAAGTCGGGTCGGTTGTCGTCATCGGCGGCATGGCCGAAGCGGATTCCACAGTTGTGGTGAACGTCGGCGGGACCGATTACACCGCGACCGTTGATCCAACAGGCGCATGGACCGCAGACATCCCAGCCAACAGCTTGGCAGCTGGTGAATACGACACGCCCGTGGGTGTGACCGTGACCGACTGTAACGGCAACGTGGCAACGGATTCAGGCATGCTGAGCGTGGACACCTTCGTGAACGCGCTGTCGATCACATCCACATCTATGGATGGTCAAAGCGTGTTGAACGCCTACTATGCCCAAACAGGTGTGAACTTGTCTGGTGTGGTGGAGCCGGGTTCCACCGTTATGGTAACCCTGGAAGGGACCACCAAGGCGGCGACAGTGAACCCCAACGGGTCTTGGTCAGTTGTCTTCAGCGGGGCGGAAATTCCAATCGGGGAATACACCACCACTGCCGACATTGTGGCCACGGATGCCGCAGGCAACACAGCCAGCACGACAACGGACTTCACGTTCGACACATCTTCGCCCGAAGCACCGCAACTTGTTGCGATCACGGAAGGCACCGGGGGCTGGCGTTCGGTCGCTCTGCCCTATGAAGATGCGGATTGGTCGGTACATTCGGTCAGCGATGATGGGTCGTCAGCCAGCCAAGTCGGCCTGAGCGAGATGCACGACACGTTCCGCAACGAACTGATGCTGAATTTCCACTCGGATGTGCCTGATGGGACAGACTTGATCATTCAAGCAGCAGACGATGCGGGCAACCAGGTCAGCACACTGGTGATCGGTGAAGACAATACGCAAGTTGATCTGACGTCAGCAGCGTACACCAACTTCGACATCGAAGCGATCGACCTGTCCTTTGCACAAGACAGCAACTTGACCATCACACCGCAGCAGTTGGAAGACCTGTCCGGTCTGTCCAACAGCCTGCTGGTGCGCGGCGAAACGGGTGACAGCGTAACAGCTGTGGGGGCAGTGGCCACCAACCAGACCGAAGTGCACGATGGTCAAGTCTATGATGTCTACACTTTGGGCACCAATGGCGCATACCTGGTGATCGACCAAGAAGTCGACGTTATCACCTAATAAGACGACGGCCCGCCCGGATACAGAACCCCCCGCAAAAGAGGGGGTCCCGGGCGGGCCTTAACAAACAACGCTTGAGGCGGGCGAATGGCGGTATCACGAAAAGGGGCTTTGCAGTCCCTGACCAGTACAATTGCAATCAGTATTCTTTTGACCGGGTGCGCGTCAGTTTCCGACATGCGCAACGCCCTTTCAAAGAACCCAGAAACATATGCTTCGCCGAAACCCGGCGCACCAGCAGCCCAGGTGGAAGTCACCAAGGCAAAAGCACCGGCCCAAGACAAAGGTCTGCAAAAGATCGAAGTCTATGGCGGACAGCGGTCCCCGATTATCGAAGGGTTGATCGCGCGCCGGACCCACATTCAGCCGGGGTCTTCGTTTGACAAAGTGGCGCGTGCCGTTCTGTCGTCTGATGCCCGCACCGCTGAATCCGAATTGCAAGCGGCCCGTCTTCGGGCCCGGGCAGAACAGTTCAATTGGCTGCCCAAGATCGGCCCCAATATCAGCCTTACCTCCCTGGGCGATTTTGTGGCCGGTCTTGTTGTAGAACAGGTGATCTTCGACAACGGCCGCCTGAAGGCCGAACGCGATTTCGCCGCCCACGATGTGGAAGCCGCGGCTGTGGGTCTGTCCCAAGCCACCAACGACCGGGTCGGCACCGCGTTGAAGCTGTATATCCAAGCCGAACGCGCGCGCCACGAAGGGCGTGTCGCCGCCACATCGCGTGACCAGATGGCGCATTTTGTGAACATCATCCAACAACGTGTGGACGGCGGTGTGTCCAACATGGCGGATCTGCGCGTGTCGCAGTCCAAGCTGCAAGAACTGGACGCCGATCTGGCCCGCGCGCGGGAAGCTGAATTAACAGCCATGGCCGAACTCAACGCCATGGCCCAAGGTGATTTGTCCGGCGTTTCGGGTTTGAACGCCATGGCCAAAACCCAAATCGGCGGGCAGACACCCCTGAACGTGTTGATGGCCCGCGCCGAAGGCAAACGCGATATTTCCCAGGCCCATATCCGCCGTGCAGGCATGTTGCCGGGCGTAACGGCGGGCGGAACCACCGGGTCCAACAGCAATGTGGGCGTGACCGTGTCCGGTGACAGTTTGGTGGGCGTGGGCACAGGGTCCGCGCTGCAAGCCGTGGACGCCAGCAAAGATGCGGCCCGCCGGGGCATTGCCCAAGCTGAAGAAGACACGCGCCGGGTGGTCCAACGTTTGGAACAACGCCGCATGGCCTTGCGCCGGCAACAGGCCGAAAGCGAAGCCTTGGTGGCGGAAGCGGACCGGACCTATCGCCTGTTCAAAGACCAGTTTGAAAATTCAGGCCGTCCGATCATGGAAGTTGTGAACATCTATGAAAACGCCGTGCGGTTAAAGCGCGACGCCGTGCGCTTGCAGTACGAGCTGATGGACATCGAAGTCGACGTGGCCACGATGTACGGCAATTTGGTAAATGGGGGTGAAGTATGAGCGACGAAATCGAAAAGATCGTGGCGCTGAAGCCCGCCAGTGTGTTGGGTGTGGTGTCTGGCGCGCCGGATTTGGGTGCACCCGATCAGGACCGTCCCAAGTCCACCGTCAAACTGCAGCCCATGGTGGCGGTTGATTCGGAAAAACCATCCCCCACAGCCAAGGCCGGTGAAATCCTGTCTGAAAATGTGAAGCTGGTGCAAACATACTGCGCGGCTTTGGGGCAAACGGCCCTGCGCGCGGACTTGCAAGAAGCGTTGCAAACCACAGATCCAGGCGCCGTCACGGATGCCCGCGACGTGACCCCAGAAGCGGTGCAAGCCGCTTTGGAAAAAGCCGACCTGCAAGTGTCTGACCACCGCAAGGTGAAGCTGAAGCGCGCGCCCATGCCCGCACTGGCCGTGATGGACACGGGCCAGTTTGTTATGGTGCACCGGGTCGAAGCGGGTGTGGTGGTGACCCACGATCCCGACGCGCCCAACCGCGAAACAGAAGTGCCGCTGGCTGAATTCGAAAGCCATTTTTCAGGGCGCGCCATAACGGCGACCGCCACGGTGGACCAACTGCGCGACGCCCACATGCCCAAAGCAAAGCGCGGGCATTGGTTCTGGTCAGAGTTTTTCAAATACAAAGCCCTGTTGGGCGACATCGCCGTGGGGTCTTTGGTGGCCAACGTCTTGGCTGTGGCCGTGGCGTTGTTTTCGTTGCAGGTTTACGACCGTGTGATCCCCCATGAAAGCTTTGCCACCCTGTGGGTCCTGGCCATCGGGGCCTTCGTGGCCCTGGGGTTCGAAGCACTGTTGAAGATCAGCCGAGCCCGCTTGATGGATGGGGCAGGCCGCGCCATCGAATTGGGTGTGCAAGATGTGCTGATCAAGCGTTTGCTGGGCATGCGGGCCGACCAACGGCCGATGAATGCATCCGGCACGTTTTCGGCCATGCGTGAATTTGCCAGCGTCCGGGAATTCTTCACCGCATCATCGGTGGGGGCTGTGGCGGACATCCCGTTCATCATTGTGTTCTTGGTGTTGGTCTATTCCATCGGTGGGCCGGTTGTATGGGTCCTTGTGGCCGGTGCGGTTTTGATGATCGTGCCTGGATTTGTGATGCAGCGCCGCATGGTGCAGCTGACCAAAGATGCCCAAGGCGCGAATGTAAAATCGGGCCGTATCCTGCAAGAAGCCATTTTTGAACTGGAAACCGTGAAATCCCTGCGCGGCGAAGGCCGCATTCGCAGGCTTTGGGCGGAACTGAACGGCCTGGCGTCGCTGACCGCATCCGAACAACGCCGGATCGCATCAGCCCTGACATTCTGGAGCCAGGGCGTCCAACAAGCCACCTATGTGTCGGCGGTGATCGTCGGGGCCTTCTTGGTGTTTTCTGGCCAAATGACCGTGGGGTCGATCATCGCGATCGGCATCCTGACGGGCCGGACCCTGGGGCCTTTGACCCAGTTGTCGGGCACGCTGGCGCGGTGGTCCAATGTGAAAACCGCTTTGGATGTTTTGGGCGAAATCGAACGTGCGCCCCAGGACATGGACGCCAATCGCACCTATTTGCGCCGTGACGCGTTGGTGGGTGAATATGAAATGCGCGAACTGACGTACCGCTATGACGAAGACGGCCCACCGGTGCTGGACATCCAAGGCGTCAAAATCAACGCGGGCGAAGCCACAGCGGTGCTGGGATCCAACGGATCGGGGAAATCGACCCTGCTGAAAATCATGGCAGGTCTGTATCAACCTGCCAGTGGCCGTGTCCTGTTGGACGGCGTGGACATTGGCCAGCTGGACCCGCGCGACGTGCGCCGTGCCGTGGGATATCTGGGCCAAGACGTGCGTCTGTTTGCCGGAACGCTGCGGGAAAATCTGAACGTCAACAATCTGGAACATGACGACCAGCGGATGCTGGAAGCCTTGGAATTTGCAGGCTTGGGACAGTATGTGCGCGGCCACCACAAAGGCTTGGACATGCAAATCCACGACGGCGGCGAAGGTCTGTCCATGGGGCAGCGCCAGGCCGTGGGGTGGGCCCGCATTTGGTTGCAAGACCCCAGCATCGTGTTGTTGGACGAACCCACAGCAGCCTTGGATCAAACGCTGGAAAACGCGTTGATCAGCCGCCTGCAACCCTGGTTGCAAGGCCGCACCGCCTTGATCGCGACCCACCGCGTGCCGATCTTGGCGCTGACGGGCCGCACATTCATTTTGCAAAACGGCCGTTTGGCTGTGGATGGCCCACGCGACAAAGTCCTGGCCCATTTGACCAAGAAACGGGAGGCCTGATCCATGGCTACCACATCTGTTGACGTCTCTTTGCAACGGGCGATGCGTCGCCCCAGCATGACGATCTGGCTGGTGACCGCCGCCGTTTTGGCCTTTGTGACGTGGTCCGCCTTTGCTTGGGTCGACGAAATCGTTCGGTCTGAAGGGGAAGTGGTCAGCCAATCGCGCCCCCAGATCATTCAGAACCTGGAAGGCGGTATTCTGGCCGAACTTCTTGTGAAGGAAAGCGATTTGGTGCAGCCCGGTGACGTGCTGGCGCGTCTGCAAAGCACCAAATTCCAGACCCAAGTGGATGATCTGTCCGCTCAGATTGCAGCACTGGACATTCGCCGCCTGCGCCTGGAAGCGGAAATGGGCGGATACTTCGAATTCCGCGTGCCTGCCGAATTGGCAGCGGGCAATGAAGGTTTGGTGGCGTCTGAACAAGCGCTGCTGATGGCCCGTCAATCAGACTTCAAAAGCCGTGCAGAAGGCGCCCGTGCAGTGATGGATCAGGCCGCGAAAGAACTGGGCCTGATGGAAAACATGCTGCAAAAGAAGATCGTGGCATTGATCGAGGTAACGCGCGCCCGCAAAGCCAAATCAGACGCCGAAGCGCGGTACAATGAAATCGTGACCCAGATGGAACTGGAACGCGCAGCGAATTATTCCGACACGCTGAAGGAACTGGGCACACTGCGCCAAAACTGGAAGCTGGTGCAAGACCAACTGGACCGGACTGTCCTGGTCAGCCCCATGCGCGGGATCGTCAATAACCTGTCGGTCACCACCATCGGCGGCGTTGTGCGCCCCGGCGAAGAAATCTTTCAGATCATCCCCGTGGACGACGAACTGTTCGTAGAGGCCAAAGTCCCCCCCCAGGACATCGCCAATATCAAAAAAGGGCAAGACGCCACGGTGAAGCTGACGGCCTATGACTATACCATCTATGGGTCCCTTAAGGGGAAGGTTCAGTTCATTTCGGCTGACACTTTCAAAGATGAGCGCCGACAAGACGGCGATCCGCACTATCGCGTGTTGCTGGCTGTCGACACACAGAACCTGTCCGCGCGACAGGCCAATCTAGAGATCCGCCCGGGTTTGCAGGCTGAGGTAGAACTGCACACGGGGGGTAAGACCATACTTAACTACCTCTTAAAACCACTCTACAAGTCGCGGGAAGCGTTCCGGGAACGGTAACATCCCGCGGGTTGTCCGCAACAAGACCAACACCTGGCAGGGCTTCGGCCCTGCCTTTTTTATAGAAACCAGAAGTCCGTTGTGTCGATGTCTGTGCTGGCAACGTCTTCCAAGACGATCACTTGGTCGTCATAGGCAATTTCAGTGTATTCCTTGCCGCCCGCAGACACGGTGCGAATGTCCAGGGCATCAAAGCGCCCGTCCACGCCGCGCAGCGCCATAATATCGCTGCCACCGCGAAAATCGCCCACGGTGTTGCGTCCAGCGGCCTGGGTGTCGAACATAAAAACATCTTGGCCCGACCCACCATAAAGCGTGTCATTGCCAGCCCCAGCATCCAGGGTATCTTGGCCGGACCCGCCGTACAGCTGGTCGTCCCCGCTGCCCCCCAACAACATGTCCGCCCCGTGCCCGCCCGTCACCGTGTCTTGACCTGTCATGCCGCGCACGTGGTCTTGGCCTGCGTCCCCGTTCAATTTGTCTTGGCCCGCCCCGCCGAACAAGGTGTCGTTGCCGCCGTTGCCTTGCAAATCATCGTCCCCACCGGACCCGATCTTCAGGCCGCCGATGGCAGATGCGGGGTCTTGATTGCCCCAAAATGCGCGGGCGTTCAGGTTGGGGGTTAAGTCTGGCAGCGGATCGGCTGGGGCTGGCGCTGTGGGGGCGGGGGCAACCTCGTCGGTGTCCACCCAAGACAGATCAACATGGGTGGCATTCAAAATGATGTCGTCGCTGAAATGGAATGGGCGCAGCGGTGCGTCGTGCACGGAATTGACCACAAGGCGTTCGTCGCCGAATTCAAGGACCGCCCCGGTGTCGGTGCTGGTGATGGTCAACTGGTCTGCAGACCGCAAAAAGCCCCAAGCGGACAGGTCAAGGGAATCTGCGCCAGGTTGGAAATCGGCCACCGTGTCGCTGGCACCGTCGCTGTCCAAAATGAACAGGTCAGCCCCCCAACCACCGTAGAGCGTGTCGTTGCCGCCCGCGTCCATCAAAATGTCGGCGTCATTGCGTCCTTCCAGACTGTCGCCGCCTTCGCTGGCCACCAACACGTCAATGTCGTGGGTCGCCCGGTGGCCGCTGCCTGACACCACCCGCGTGTGCCCTTGGGTGCCAAGGTTCAAGGTGAACTGGGTAATCCCGCCGTCTGCAGCGCCCAAGGTGTAAAGATGCACGCCGCGGTCCGAGATCACCACTTCCATATCAGCGATTTTGGAAATCGCCGTATCAAGCGTGTCTGCCACCGTTTCCAAGTGCACGATGCGTCCGTTGGGCATCAATGTGAACAGCGAAATCCCTTCATCTTGGCCCGCTGCAATGATGTAGGCGCGACCATCATGTTCGAAACATTCAATCTGATCCGCGCCTTGAAACCGTGTGTTGCGGTCGTCCATCACCTGATCGACCGGGTGCAAACCACCGCCGCTGTCCAATTCCAGAACGGTCAAACTGCTGCTTCCGGCGCTGGCCACGACAACGAAGTGTTTGCCAGAAACTTCTAAAACATCCACGTCACTTGGGTCGGCAATGGGCAGGTGATTTGCGATCCCGATGGTGCTGCGTTCGGTGATTTCGCCCGACGCAGAGATTTGGAAGCTGGCGATAAAGTCGCTGCCCGCGCTGATGGCCACCAAAAAGGCGTTGCCCCCCACCGATGCATGGGCCAGGCCCGATATTTGGCCTAAGCTGCCGGCTTGGGTTTGATCGACAAAATCGACCTGTTGAAAATCACCCGTTCCGGTTCGGCTGTATGTTGCAAAACCTGTTCCACCTTGGTGGCCCAACGCAAAGAAAGACGTGGGCCCCACATCAAAGGCAAGCGCTTGATAACTTTCTGCATAAAGACCCGAAGATCTTTCAAATATTTCAATGGATTGGCCGTTGGTTTGCCCCAGTATGCCGTCAATATCTGCGGCGCGAAATTGCACCGTGTCGCCGGCAAATCCAAACGATTGTGACCACCCGCCCAGGCCCGATGTGGACACCATATTCGGCGTAGCACCATTGGTGTCGATGTGGGTCTGCGCACCTGCTGTTTCGCTGACCAGATGCAGTCCAGTGGATGTTTCAAACAAACGGCCGACCGGCACGGGGCTTGATGCAGCCCCGGCCGTAAACACGCCGTCGAAAGTGAAAAAACCCACGCCAAACCCCTGCCGTTTTCGGCACTCCGATCCCAAGGCAGACATGGCAGAAATGTGGTTGGAAAATCCTAACGCAGGCAAATTGTTGTGAAAAATTTTAGAAATGTGAAGTGTTCCCAAATTCGAAACAACGCGAAAGCTGCGACAAATTTAAGGTTCAACGGTTCCTCAAGATTTTGCGGATATTCCGGCCCCAACAAAGGAGTTGGGAATGCCGAATTTTACGAACACGGGTGCGCGCGTCTTGGAAGGGTTGCAGGGCAACGACCACCTTTTTGGCATCGGCAGTGACGCTTGGCTTATGGTCGATCCAGGGGATCCTTTGGGCACAAACTCCGGTTTTATCGGGGCCTGGGCCGACACCACTTGGTCGCTGGCAGCGGCTGGGGACGCAGGGCTGGCAGCGGTGGCTTTTATGGCGGTCACAATCGACGGGACCAGCCAGTCCATCAAATCTGTGTCATTGGTGGACCCGTCCCTTGGGCCAGCCCAAGACATTGCCGTGGATGCAGGCGACGCCGTGGCCATCGCTGCTGTGTCGACCGCTGATTGGCCCCCAAACCCTTCGGCCAACTTTTCCTTGGTGGAAAAGATGGACGGCACTTTGGGGCTGGCTTTCGACGATGGGTCAGGTGGCCTCACGGATCTGCCCGGTGCCGTTGTGATCAGCACCCAAGCGCAGTCAGCATCCGGACAGTTGGATTTTTCCAACAACCAGCTGATCATCACATTCAGCCCGCACAGCAGCATTCCCGGTCTAGAAGACCTGACCCTGCAAGCTGATGTTGGGGCCGAAGCCTTCAACTTTATGTCCATCCAAGTGGGCGATGGGGCCGACGATGTGCTGGAAGGTTTGCAAGGCGCGGACACACTTGTGGGCAACGACGGCGATGATTTGTTGGTGGGCGGCGGTGCCGGCGATGAATGGAGCTTTGTGAACGGGCAATGGGTCTATGACGGCAGCCTGGTGGAAACGCCCGAAGCGGATTTCGTTTTGGACGAAGCGGATGACCTGCTGGTCGGTGGCCAAGGGGATGACGTGTTGCTGGGGAACCGGGGTGCGGACACATTGTCCGGCGAATTGGGACAAGACACCCTGAACGGTGGCAAGGGCGCAGACGATTTGTTTGGCGGCGGGTCGGCGGACACCTTGAACATGGAAGACGGGGACGATCTTGGCGTTGGCGGGCTGGGGGCGGATATCCTGAATGCGGGCAATGGCAACGACACGCTGTATGGGGACCACCAATCCACGCACGTGCTGACGGCAGACCCGATCACGACATTTGAAGCCCTGGCAAACAGCAACGGTTGGACACAGACGGGCAGTATCGCCGGTGGGGATTTTGCCGTTGAACAGACCATTTCGACCGAACCGGGCCAGGTCTATACCGTCACCTTCGGCGCGGCGGCCAATTTGGCGGCAAATGTGTCCAGTGGCACTGTTGATGTGCTGTGGAACGGAACTGTCGTTGAAACACTCGATGTGACAGGTGCTGTCCCCGATCGCTTGTCGGCGGATTTTGTGGCGACAGACAGTTCGGGCACATTGAAGATCGCTGTGACACCTTCTGCGGCCGATCCGCAAATTGACACCACTGGTCCCGTGGCAACACAGGCCATGACGCTTCAAACGGCTGATGGTCCGGTGGACGTTGCCAGCTTCGTGGCAGGCCAAAGCCATGCCTATCAACTTACCAACGGCCAGTTGCAGGTTTTTAACCCCATCACCCAATCTTTGGACCCCATTGGGCCCGCCCTTGGGCTTTCCAGCAATGCAGCCGGATACGATGTTGCATCCAATCTTATTTATGGCCTGGCCACCGGCACGGGCTTTGACAGCACCGGAACTACGGTAGAGCCGGGCGATCTTTTGGCGTTTGACGGCAAGGGGGACGTGTACCGCGTGGGCGAAACAGACCAAGTTCGTTTTGCCGGGGATTTCGACGATGCAGGAAACCTGTGGGTCGTGGGGTCATCGCTGGATAGCATCGTGATGCTGGACGTGGACGCCATTGATGCAGAAGGTAAAATCCTTGAAACGGAAATCCCCATCCCCAATGACGCGTTCCATGGGTCAGTCTATGACATCGCCTATGACGCCGCCAACGAAAGCTTTTTCGGCATTCAACCGTCGTCCGCCGATGGCCTGGCCGCCCGTATCGTTCAATTGGATGTATCTGCCGTTGCCGCAGGCGGTGACGTTGCGGTGTCTTATACCCAAGTAAGCGGCACTTTGGTGGACGGCCAGATGCACAACGGTGTGCCCGGCGGTGAATTTGGCGCGGCATATGTCGATGGCAACGGCGATTTGTTCGTCGTATTAAACAAAGGCGACCACGATTTTGATGACGCCACCGGGCCTGGGGGTGGGATATATCGGCTGGTGTCGGACCCCACCACCAATGTCGCCTATCTGGATTTTGTGGCGAAAACGGAACGGGTGACTCAAAATGATGGGATCATTGATCCCCGGTCTACCCTGACGTTCAATCCAATTGATGCGGACGCGTCCTTTGCGGTTTACGACTTCGCGCTGACCACCGGGGGTGGGGATGCGGACAGTCTGCGCGGGGCCGCGGGCGACGATGAAATCTTTGGCGGCGCAGGGGCTGATTTGGTGCATGCGGGATCCGGCCACGACACCGTTGATGGCGGGACAGGTCACGACAAGGTATTCGCAGGCCAGGGCGATGATGTTATCGACGGCGGCCTGGACGATGACCACATTGATGCGGGCACAGGCCACGACACCCTGATCGGCGGGGAAGGGGACGACTTTTTACGCGGATCCTTTGGCAACGATATGGTGCAAGCCGGTCAGGGGCGCGACGCGGCCTATGGCGGCCAAGGGGCCGATCAGATGCACTTGGGTGCGGGGGCTGATCGCGGCTTTGGCGGGTTAGACAATGATGAAATCCACGGTGATTTGGGTGAAGATCATCTGGAAGGGGGTGCGGGCCAAGACTGGCTGACCGGTGGCGGCGACGCTGATTTCCTGAAAGGCGGTGATGGGCACGACAGCTTAAGCGGTGGTGACGGCCACGACATTGCGTTTGGGAATGATGGGCAAGACATCTTGTTTGGGGATGCCGGTCAAGACGAACTCTATGGTGGAACCGAACAGGACAGCTTGCGCGGTGGCCAAGGGGAAGACGCCCTTTTTGGTGGCCAAGGCAGCGATGATTTGCAAGGGGGCGTGGACAGCGATGCACTGTTCGGCGGTGCTGGGACCGACATACTTTCTGGTGGGGCGGGCCAAGACAAACTGCGCGGAGGTGCCGGTGCCGACACGCTGTCCGGCGACGGTGGCAGTGATCACTTGTGGGGCAGCGGGTTTGGCGAAGACGATGCCGCAGACATCTTCATCTATACCGACGGCGGCGGCGAAGACATGATTCACGATTTCAGCACCCCGATGGACCAGATCGACCTCAGCAGTTATGGCCTTAACTTTGCTGAACTTAGCGGGCGGTTCGCCGATTTGGGCTGGGCCACGGAAATTGATTTGTCCGACCTGTCCAGCCAAGGCAGCATCGACAAGATCATTGTGCGGTCCGTGGAAGCCGTGGAATTGGAAGCCGCACACTTCATCCTGTAAGGGCGGGTATGGCGTGCCCAGCCAGCGCGCTACGCTTGGCCAAGGCCGGTGCGCAAACACGTCAAAATTCGGTCCACGTCTGCTTCTGTCAAAATCAGCGGGGGCGACATCAACAAGTTGTTCCCGCCAATGCGCACCATGGTTCCAGCGTCATAGGTTGCCCGGTGGATGCGTTTGATGGTTGCCATATCCATGGGGGTTTTGGTGCCCCTGTCGCTGACCAATTCAATTCCGGTCATCAAGCCATGACCGCCCCGCACGTCGCCGATGATGTCAAATTCCGCCATCAGCTGGGTCACGCCCGCGAACAGTTGATCGCCCCTGGCGGCGGCATTGGTTTTCAGATCGGCCTTCACCGTTTCGGACAGACAGGCATTGACGGCGGCCATGCCCACCGGGTGCGCGGAATAGGTGTATCCGTGCCAGATCGACCCTTCGCCCGATTGGTCGCTTTCGAACACATCGGCAATTTTGTCGTTGAACAAACATGCGCCCACAGGAAAGTATGCGGACGTCACCCCCTTGGCCACGGTCATCATATCGGGTTGCACGCCCCAGTGGCGCGACCCGGACCAAGCGCCGGTACGGCCAAATCCGCAAATCACCTCGTCGGCGATGAACAAGATGCCGTGGCGGTCGCAAATGTCTTTCAGCAGCCCCATCAAGCTGGCGTCGGGAACGATCACGCCGCCGGCCCCTTGGATCGGCTCCATAATAAAGGCGGCTATGGTGCTGGGGTCTTGAAACGTGATTTCATCTTCCATCGCTTGCGCGATCAACTGGGCCAGTGTTGCAGGGTCACTTTCGTTGAACGGGTTGCGATAGGCATAGGGCGAAGGCAGATGAAAACACCCGGGCAACAGCGGTTCATACCCGATGCGAAAGCGGTTGTTGCCGTTCACCGATGCCCCGCCAAAGTGCGTTCCGTGATAGCCTTTCTTCAGGCTGATGAATTTTGTCCGTCCCGGTTGGCCGCGCAATCGATGGTACTGCCGCGCCAAGCGCAAAGCTGTGTCAACAGAATCCGACCCGCCCGATGTGAAGAAGACCCGCGCCATGCCGTCGTCTTTGAAGAAATTCACCATGGCGTCCGCTGCTTGGATGGCTTGCGGGTTGGTGGTGCCCGCAAAGGCGGAATAGTACGGCAGTTTGAACAATTGATCCGCGATGGCTTGCTTCACAACATCGTTGGAATATCCCAGGTTTGCGCACCACAATCCCCCCACGGCATCCACAACCGTGTGGCCGTCAATGTCCGTGATGGTCACGCCTTCGGCTGTATCGATGATCACCGGTGCGTTCTTTTGTAGTTCACCCGGGTGGCCCATGGGATGCCACAGCTGTTGGGCGTTCATGGCTTTCAGGTCTGCGATGTCCTTCATGGGCAAGCTCCGATCACGGTGAATGGGGTGTCGAACCAATGTTCTTGCAAGTTGGGGGTTTTGCCAATCCTGTCCACGACCGCAAAAAGCCCAGGCGCGGCAAGGGGCGTCAGAACGCCGTGCCAAATATTGCGGTGATAATTCACGCCTTGCCCCGGTTGGGTCACAAATGCCAGCGGTGCGCCCGGCGATCCCTGCGCGTCTGGGGCCACGATCACCAAGAAGGGGTGGGCGGTCATAGGCAAAAACGCTTGGCTGCCGTCGGGATGGCGTTCCATCATTTCCAGTTGGTACGGCAGCTGGCGCGGTGTTGCGTCAAACAGGCTGAGACCTGCGCGCCCATCAGTCCCGAAGTCCATCTGGGCAAGGTCGTGATGCCGCCCGCACAGGCCTTGGTTTATGATCTTGTCGGGCGTGTCCCGCAGACTGATCAAATCGCCAAACGGGGCGAAGGCATCAGCGGTGATGGGCTGGGCGGTCAGGGTGGTCATGGCGACAGTCTACGCACCCACGTTCGGTGCGCAACGATGAAGACGTGCAGATCACTTTGTCGCAGCAAAGGCCCACTGGGTCTGTTGGCGGTACGTGTCACCGGGGCGCAAAACAATGGACGGAAAATGGGCATGGGCCGTGGCACCGGGCCAGCTTTGCGCTTCCAAAGCGATCCCTTCGTAAAACGTATATCCGCGCCCGTGGTTGGTGGGGTATTCGGGCCGGCTGATGGTGCCGCAGTCGTACACTTGAAGGCCGCATTCAGTGGTGGACATTTCCATCGTCACACCGCTGGTGCCGCGCAAAATGGCCACCGGTCGCAGGTCCGTGCGGGCGTCTGCGGTTACCAGGTTAAGATCAAAGAACTGGCTGTCGTCGCCTGCCAAAACCTTGCCAGATCGCAAGTCATAGTCGGTGCCTTCCACAGGGATCAACCGGCCCGTGGGCACCAAGTTTTCGTCAAGTTCGGTGAACCTGTCCGCATGGACCGTCAGGCTGTGGCCTTTGAAACCTGCGGTGCCATCCAAATTCCAATATGAATGGTTGGCCGGGTTCATCAATGTGGGGGCATCGGTCGTGGCTGTCACCGTCAATTGCAGGGCGCTGCCGTGGATTTGGAAGTGCGCGGTGATGCTGCGGTTGCCTGGAAATCCCCCCAGACCATCGGCCAAGTCTACGCCCAGGGTGACAAAATCATCCCCATGATCTTTCACGGACCAAAGCTGGCGCTGCAGGCCGGTGCTGCCAGAAT
Source organism: Planktomarina sp. (assembly GCA_020629235.1). Taxonomy (GTDB): domain Bacteria; phylum Pseudomonadota; class Alphaproteobacteria; order Rhodobacterales; family Rhodobacteraceae; genus Planktomarina. Next base: position 22,479 of record JAHDDS010000013.1, on the reverse strand, counting down.
GCTGGGTCAGGTCGCCGGAATGGTGCTTTTCAAACGTGAATACTTTGCCGTCGATGGTCGCTTTGCAGCCCGCGATGCGGTTGATGACAGGTCCCATCAAACTGCCAAAACTGTTGAACTTACCTTCATAGGGCGCAACCTGCGGCGCCCCCAATGTCAAAGAATGGTCGATTCCCGCCAACCGCACGTCATTGAGGACGGCCCCAAAGGTCAAAATCTTGGCAGTCAGTTGGTCGTTGCCGATGGTTATGGCCGCAACGCTGTTCCCATCCGCTGTGGTGTCAAAATTTTCGATCATGTCCGTTTTTCCCACAAGACCCCGGCAGGCGGCAAGGTGCGTCCGTCATGGGTCACGCTGTCGGGGGCATAGTTGAACCAAAACCGATGGGTGTCTGTGTCGCGGATACGCAGGCCGTCTGGCAGCTTGGTTGTGTCCAGTCCAATGGCCTGTGCCTGATCCGCCACGATCCGGTCCCACAAATCTGCGTCTGGCCAACCGCCCAGATAGAACGTTGTGCCCGCTGCCACCATGGCCGGGGCAGAATTTTCCAGGCACAGGATCACAGCATCGTCCCCGTCCAGGTTTTCGCGCCACTTCACGAATGCGCCGCCACCGGCCACTGCCATGGGGGCAAAGGGCGGCAGCGATTCCACAAAGGTCGTGCGGGTTTTTAACCCAACCACGTCGGGTCCCAGGTCTTCGGGGATGGTCATATCTTCTGTCTTCAACCCGGCCCGGGGGCCCAAGATCACGCGGCCTTGGGCCAGGGTGTCAGGGACCGTCAACAAACCAGGGGCCAAAGTCAGTTTGTACTGGGTCGGGTCCACGGTTTTGGGCACCACGTCCACAGAAAGTCCTGCCCGCCGCAGGGCTTTGTAGGCGTCAAACACCAGTTGGAAATAGTCGAAATCGCACCCCTGGGGCTGGCTTTCCCAGGCATAGGCGCTGTCATAGTCGAACACCAATGCCACGGGCGCTTGGGCCGTGCCCACCGTGGGGGCTTCGGCCAATTCTTGCGCCACTTGGGCCGCTTCCGCCCGGCAAGGCGCGTCTGTGTCGTCGGGCAGCATCAGGCCTGCGTGCATCTGTTCTTGTGCGAAGGGGGCTTGGCGCCAGCGGAAATAACAGACGGTTTCTGCACCGTGGGCAAATGCCTCCCACGCCCAAAGGCGTGGCATGCCGGGCAGGGGGGCGGGGTTCCACGGGGCCCAGTTTACCGGGCCGGGTTGCTGTTCCATGATCCACCACCGCCCGGCAGACGTGGCGCGGTACAAATCGTGGTGGAAGGCTTGAAAATCTGGGTCCCCTTGGCGCAGGTATCGCGCTTTGTCTTCATCGCTGGCGTTCACCCGGTCCAGCAAAAATCCCATGGGATAACTGTCCCAGCTGGAAATATCCAAATCCGCCCCGCAATCGAAGTGATCAAAGGCGGTGATGCGGCCCATGAAGTTGTGGATGATTGGGGCGTTTGAATATTTGCGGATCACGTCGCATTGAACACGGTTGAACCGCACCACCTGATCGGACGTGAACCGGCGAAAGGCCAGCAGGTGGCTGGGGTTGGGTTCGCACACGGTTTGGTTCGGCAGCTCGATCTCATCAAAGCTGCGATATTCCATGGACCAAAATACGTTGCCCCAGGCCCGGTTCAAAGCGTCAGGGGATTGATACCGCTGCGCGCACCAGTCTTGAAACGCTGTGCGGGCGTGGTCGGACCAGCTGATGGCCGTGTCGTGGCAGTCGTATTCGTTGTCGGTTTGCCAGGCGGCCACATGGGGGTTTTTGCCGTACCGCTTGGCCATGATTTCGGTGATGCGGCGGGATTCTTCGCGGTATCCGTCGTGGCTGAAGCAATAGTGTCGACGCGACCCAAAGCCCCGCGCTTGGCCGTTTTGATCCACCGGGAACATGTCGGGGTGTTTGTCCACCATCCACCGCGGCGGGGTCGCGGTGGGGGTGCCCAAGATCACCTTCAGGCCAGCGTTGCCCAAGGTTTCAATGGCGCGATCCAACCAGTCCCAATCAAACCGACCGGGTTCAGGTTCATACCGCGACCAAGCAAATTCGCCGATGCGGACCCACGACAAACCGGTTTCCACCATTTTGGCAGCATCTGCTGCCCACATGTCTTCGGGCCAGTGTTCGGGATAGTAACAAACCCCAAGGGTGCGCTTCATAAAATCACCTGATGTTCTTTTTGGCCCATGGCCACGTCGGAAATGGCAAAGGTTTGCCCCTGGGCGGCGTTCGGTGCGGTCAGGCCTTCGGTGGCCGATGTCACAAACAGCGTATCGCCGTTTGGACCACCAAAAGCAGGGCAGGTGGTGTGGGTTCCGGGCACATCGATGGCGCGAACGAAATCGCCTGCGGGCGTGTAACACGCCACCCGACCAGACCCCCACTGCGCGTTCCAGATGTTGCCTTGGGCATCCACCACGGACCCGTCGGGGTTTTCGCCCGTTGAAGTCAAATCCACGGCGATGCGCGGTTCGGTTTCGGGCCAGCCTTCGGGGTCCAGATCCACCGCCATTATTTGCTTTTGCGGTGTATCACAAAAATAAGCCGTGCGCCCATCTGGGGAAAAGCAGATGGAATTGCTGATGGTAATGGGGGCAAACAGTTTGCGCAGCTGGCCTTTGAAGTAACGGTAAATTGCCCCGGCACCTGGTTCCGCAGCTTTGCCCATCGTGCCAATCCAGAAGCCGCCCTGGGGGTCCGCGCGCCCATCATTGGACCGGGTCACGTCAGTGTCGGCTTCCAGGGGGGCAACATGGGTTTGGGTGCCGTTCCGCAAATCGAATGCAAACAGCTGGGTCTCAGAAGCCACCAGCAAAGTGTCCTTGTCCACCCACCCTGCGGCCGAGACATATTCGTCGAATTGCCACATGTGGCCTGCTGTCAGAAGTTGATGGGCGTTGATGTCAAACCAGAACAGTTGGCTGCGCAAAGGATGCCATAAAGGCCCTTCGCCCAAGGAACACTGGCGGGCATCGTGGACCGAAAGCGGTGTCATAGTGCGTCATAGGCGGCGACGATGGCCCGGGCCTTTTGGGCCACCACATCGGGGGTGTCCCCGGGTTTGTAGATGGCTGAACCGATGCCAAAGCCGTCTGCCGTGGCCGCGTGCCACTGGGCGAAATTATCTGCCCCTGCGCCGCCCACGGCATACACCTGGCAACCTTGGGGCAGCACGGCGCGCAGCGCTTTCATGCCCGCGGGGCCTGCCATGTCACCGGGAAACAGTTTCAAGCCCGTGGCCCCGGCGTGCAGGGCGGAAAATGCCTCGGACGGGGTGAAAATGCCGGGCCAGCTTTCCATGCCCAAGGCCACGGTGCGCGCGATCACATCGGCGTTCACATTTGGCGAAACAATCAGTTTGCCCCCGGCGGCATGGACATCGTCCACCGCTTGCACATCCAAAACGGTGCCCGCCCCCACCAAGGCACGATCCCCGAAAGCTGTGGCCAAGCGCGCGATGCTGTCCATCGGATCGGGCGAATTCAGCGGCACTTCGATCTTGGCAATGCCAGCGTCCAGGATTGCTGCGGCAATGGCTTCCACGTCCGCTGGGGTTACGCCGCGCAGAATGGCGATGATATTGCGGGTCATGCGATTTCCTTTTCGTGCGCGAAGGCGGCTTTCAAGCCTTCCAACGTCATGCGGTTGGCATCGGTTTCGATCACCGGCACGCCTTGGCGCGTCAATGCCGCACCGTACAACTTTGCCAGGCTGCTGGCGGCAATAATTGCCACGTTTTGTCCCAGCCAATAAGGGCGGCTGCCCGCCAGTTCCAATCCAATCAACAGCCCAGACAAACGCCCCCGGGCGATGGCAGGCGTGCTTTCCCCCACCAGCCCCGCCGCGCGGATCGCAAACAGGTTTGCCGCCAGTCCTTGCGGCCGGCCGAGGCTGTCGGTCACCGCGTCTTGGAACGTGTCTTCACAGAAGTCTTCGCCCATCGAATGACGCAGCACGGATTGATCACTCAGCAAGCCGAAGATTTCGCCGGTCATAAAGGTTTGGAAACTGACGATTTCGCCTGCGCTGATGTGCACCCATTTGGTATGGGTGCCCGGCAGGCAGACCACGCCGTCAAAGTCTGGGTTCAACCGCAGAAACCCTGCGATTTGGGTTTCTTCGCCGCGCATGACATCGGGGGGCGATTTTTGGGCCACGCCGCCGATGATGCGCACGGAAAATGCAGGCCCGCTGGGGGCTTTGGTGACGGCAGTGCTGGGCTTGCAGGGCACGAAAGCGTATGGGGCTTCGAACCATCCTTGCCGGGACCCCACCATGCCGCAGGCAACGACGGGGGTGCCCTTGGCGACAGACCAATCCGACACCAAAACCTGCAAAGCACCTTCAAATTCTATAGGCTTCAGCCGTCCCATGCCTTGGTCTGAACGGACCTCGGCCAAGACGGTATCTTCGGGGCCCATGGCCCAAGCGCGCACATTGGTGGTGCCCCAATCCACGGCAATCCAACTGGGGTTGACGCCGGTCATCCCGTCACCACCACGCCGCCGTCAATCACCAGCGACTGGCCGGTCATCATCTTGGACATGTCAGAAGCCAGGAACAAGCACCCGCCCGAAATATCATCGGGGGCCAAAGTGTCTTTCAAGCATTGCCGTTCCAAATGGGCGGCCAAGCCTTCTTCGGTCACCCACATGTCGATCTGCTTTTGGGTCAGGACCCAGCCAGGTGCCAAGGCATTGACGCGGATTTTGTCCGGGCCAAATTCGCGGGCCAAGCTGCGCGTCATACCGTTGATGCCCGAATTGGCGGCGGTATAGATCGGGTACCCTGCGTTCCCCATCATATAGCTGATGGAGGTGAAGTTGATGATGGATCCCCCGCCTGCTGATTTCATCATGGGCGCCACGGCTTGGCAGGCAAAGAAATACGCTTTCAGATTGATGGCGATCATCCAGTCCCAAAACGCGTCATCCACATCTTCCACTGCGTGACGTTTGTCGTTGGCGGCGTTGTTGATCAGTGTTGTGACCGGGCCGTGGGCCGCTGCGGCTTCGTCGATGCTGGCTTTCAGGGCTTCTGTGTCTGTGATGTCGCCTTGGATGAACAAGGGACGCTGGCCGTGCTTGGCTTGCATTTCGTCCACAAAATCGCTGGCGTCTGACCGTCCGATGAAGGCCACTTTTGCACCTTGGGCCAGGAAAGCGTCGGTGATGGCCGCCCCGATGCCCGAACCGCCGCCGGTGATATAAACCGATGTCCCGCTTAAATCGTCAAACTTCGCCGTCATCGCGGCCTCCAGAAAAGAGTGGGTTTGGGGCACGGGCCGGTGCCGACCGCTGTGCCAAAACCTGTTTCAAAAAGCTTATCATATCCGCGTCCCTTCCAGAACCCACATATGATTTGGAAACGACCAAGGTACCGTGACCCCTTGGGTCATCAACCACTGCCCAGACACTTCCAAATCCTCGTGCTTCAGCAAAGGATCCCCCCGCGACAGGGCAGGGGCAGCGATCTTATTGGCCAAGTTGACGCGGTACCGCGCTGCAGGGTCCAGGCCGGTTAAGCGTTGTGGACGGGGCGCGATTTGCGCCGACGTGTCTGCTTTGCCGATGAAGGCTGCAAATTGATCGCCGCCCGACGCCACTTGGATTTCTGCAATGACCGATGGGTCGTGGCTGTCCAGACGCAGGATATCGGCCTTGGCCATCCAATGGCGGTTGTGTTTGTACCACGATGTCACCTCGCGCAGGACCGCTTCTTCGCGGTCGTCCAATTCGCGCGGGTCCATTTCAAACCCCATGTGACGTTGTGCGGCGACCCAGGCCCGAAAGCTGATGTCCAACACGCGCCCCGATGTGTGGCAATGGCGCGGACCCACGTGGCTGCCGGTGACGACGGACGGCAGGAAAAGGGCTGCGTTGTGTTGAATGCGCAAGCGTTCCAAGGCGTCATTGCTGTCGGACAACCACACACGGTGGGTCCGTTCCAAGATGCCGAAATCGATCCGGCCGCCCCCCGATGCGCAGCTTTCGATTTCCACATTGGGAAAGGCGTCGCGCAACCGGTCCAGCAGGGCATAAGACCCCCGCGTTTGCGCCGCATCGGGCATGGGCAGTACCCGGTTGTGGTCCCACTTGATATAGTCGATGTCATGGGCCGCCAAAATCGCGGACATCCTGTCATAGATGAAATCGCGTACTTCGGCCAAGGCCATGTTCATGGCTTTTTGCTGGCGTCCCAAGGTTTGGTCTTCTGACCCAAGGGCCCAGTGGGGATACTTGCGGTGAATGTTACTGTTGGGGTTGATCATCTCTGGTTCGAACCAGATGCCGAAGGTCATTCCCAAGCTGTGCACATGTTCAATCAGCGGCGTCAGACCGTCGGGGTATTTGCGCGGGTCCACTTCCCAATCGGACAGGGATGTGGTGTCGTCGTCGCGTTCGCCGAACCATCCATCGTCCAAAACAAAGCGTTCCGCGCCCAGATCCGCTGCGCGATCCGCAATGTCTTTCAGGACCGGCAGCTTGTGGTCGAAGTAGACCGCTTCCCAACAGTTATAGTGCACGGGTCGTGCCCGCGCTGCGTTGGGGAACTGCACCACGCGGTCCCGCACATGGCGTTGAAAGCTGACCGCGCAGCCGTTCAAGCCTTGGTCGGAATAGGTCAGGAATAACTTGGCCGTTTTGAATTCAGTGGCGGCTTCGGTTTCCATCCGGGCGGCGTGGCCGAATTGCACTTGGCGGCGGCCATCGGGCAGTTCTTCGGCGATCATCTTGTGGCCGCCCGACCAGCCATAGTGAAAGCCCCAGGCTTCGCCGTTGGCGTTTGTGGCACCGCGGCCGGGAATGATCAGGCCCGGAAAGTGTTCGTGTCCGGTGCGTCCTGTTCGGTTTTCGCGGTACCGCATGCCCGGGGTCCAAGGCGTGATGGCCGTTTGGAATTCGCCGCACCAGCGCCCGGTGAAGTCGATCATTTCGTCAGCGCTTTGCGGGGCAGGCACCACTGGGGCCGCCAACCAATGCAGGTGAATGGGGCGGGTGGCAGACAGTGTGGTTTGGCACGTGATCAGCCCCGTGTGGGCGTCAGTTTCAAAACACGCGGTCAACGTTAAACCGTTGGCGTCGTCCACGAACGTCAGTTCCAAACGACTGCCGTCGCGCTTGTCTGACGCAAAACAGAATTTCGGCAGCAACGGTGTGCCATCGGAATCGCGGCAGATCAGACCGGGTTGGCCAGGAAAGGTGCGCACCGCTTCGGGACAGATGGACAGGTCTGGATTTTCATCCAGCATCCCGCCGGTGACGTCGATCCGAGTGGCCCGGGCCAGGGATTCCAGGTCGTCTTCTTTTGGCAGCGCGGGGCCCCAATACACCACTTCGGGCAGCCGTGCTGTGCGGGCGGCCAGAACTAATGTCTGACGCCCGTCGTCCAATCGCCAAGTTTGCATATTTACTTCACGGCCCCCAAAGTCAGACCCGCGATGAAGTGCTTCTGCATCAAGAAGAACATCGCCACGGGGGGCAAGGCTGCGATAATAGAACCGGCTGACATCAGATGATACATGGCACGGAACTGCGCGTTAAAGCTGGTGATCCCAGCTGTGACAGGTTGGGCGTTTTCGCCTGTGGTCAGAACGATGGCCCAGAAATAGTCATTCCAGATGAAAGTAAAGATCAGCACCGACAGCGCTGCGATGGCAGGCTTCATCAAGGGCAATACGATGTACCAGAAAATGCGCCATTCTGCGATGCCTTCCACGCGTGCGGCCTCGATCAACTCGAACGGCAGGGCGCGGATGAAGTTGCGCATAAACAGCGTGCAGAACCCGGTTTGGAAGGCCACGTGGAACAAGATCAGACCGGTCTTGGTGTTGTAGAGGCCCATGTCCAAAGTCAGGTCGCGCACGGGCACCATCAAGATCTGGAACGGAATGAAGTTGCCCGCGATGAACATGAAAAAGATCAGCAGGTTGCCTTTGAACCGGTACACCCCCAGGGCAAACCCCGTCATGCACGACAGCGCCACAGCGCCAATCACCGTGGGAACCGTGATGATGAACGAATTCAGAATGTACTTGGGCATGGCCGAGTTGAACACTTGGCCATAGTTGGCCAACATCTCAAACGACGACGGCAGGCCCCAGTAGTTGCCCACGGTAAAGTCGACGTCGGGCCGGATGGAAAACAACGCCACGGCCAACAAAGGGGCCAGCCACAACAGCATCACGATGGGCAGCAAAACCTGATAGCCGATTTGCCACTGGCGCGAAGATTTTTCGATCGGGGTGGGGAACATGGATCAGGCCCTCCGCTTAATGCTTGGCTGCTTTTTCGTCTTGATACATCGACCACAAGAAGTAGGCGATGAAGACGAGCATGATCAGGAACAACACCACCGCGATGGCCGCGCCGTAACCCATTTTGAAACCGTATTCAGACAAAGACTTTTCGAACATGTAAAATGACAGCACCCGGGTGGACCCGAACGGCCCGCCGTTGGTCATGATCGAAATCAAGTCGAAGGACCGCAACGCGCCAATGATGGTCACCACAAAGGCGATAAACGTGGCGGGCTTAAGCTGCGGGATGATGATGTACCACAGCATCTTGTGGCCTTTGGCCCCGTCAAGGCGTGCGGCTTCCACTTGTTCCGGATCAACGGCGTTCAACCCTGTCAGATACAGGATCATACAGTATGCCGTCTGCGGCCAAAGGCCAGCGGCGATAATCCCGTAGGTGGCGGTGTTTGGGTTGCCCAGGATGTTGATGGGCGGCAATCCCACCAGGCCGATCAGCCAGTTCGACAGGCCAAACTGTGGGTCATAGAACCATGTGAACACCAGGCCTACAACAATTTGCGAGATCACGAAGGGAAAGAAAAACAACGACTTATAAAGCCGGATGCCGAAGACCTTCTGGTTCAAAAACAATGCCACCATCAAACCACCGGGGATGGCCAACAGATAGAACACAAGCCATTTCAGGTTGTTCCACAGGGAAATGTTGAACGCCCGGTCCTTGGTGAACAGCCGTTCATAGTGTTCCAGTCCCACGTATTCGCCGTTTTTCGCCAGTGAGCCAAGGCCGTCCCATTCGAACAGCGACAGATAGAAACTTTGGAAAATCGGGATGATCACATAAAGCGCGAACATCGCGATCCCAGGGATCAAGAAAAGCCACGGCGTGACGGCAATTTCGTTGCGTTTGTACCAGCTTTGACTGGCCAGCGCGGTCGTGTTTGTCGTTGTGGTTGCCATGGGGCCCTCCGACTTTGGGTTTCTCCGCAGGAAGGAAAACAGATGCCTGTTTTCGTTGCTATGGAGGTGGCGGCGGTACGGTGCGCGGGGTTGCCCGCGCACCGACCTGGTGGGTGTGACCCACCAATTTTGGCTTAGTACGTGTCTTGACGCACAGATTCCAAACGCTCCAGGATGTCATCCAGGTTGTCTGGGAACACCATGAATTCCTGCATGCCTTCCATGGCCGCTTTGGCCATTTCAGCAGGGAAGTCACGGTCGAAGAACTGTGCAACACCGCCAGGGCTGTTGGACGACAGCATGGCGAAGCCTTCTTTCAGGAACTTGTCGTCGTCGATGGACGCGTTTGCGTTCACTGGCAGTTGGCCCAGGTTTTCACCGTTGTTGATGATCGACTGTTCTTCCGCAGATGCCATGTGCGCCAAGAAGGCACGGGCGGCTTTCTTGTTTTGTGCGCCAGCGGCGATGTGGAATGTGTCGGTTGGCGCGTCTTCGGCCAGGGCAACACCTTCAGTGATCGATGGGAACTGGTGGAAGTCCAGTTGGTCATCGGTCAGGCCAGCTTCACGCAGCGGTGCCACTGCGAAGTTGCCTTTCAGGATCGCACCGGCAGAACCGTCCACCAAGAAGGGCAAGGACTGCTGCCAGTCTTTGTTCTGGTGATCGTCGACAAATGCACCCAGGTCTACCAGGCGACGCCAGTTGGCGAATGTTTGACGCACACGGTCATCGGTCCAGGCGATTTCGCCGCGGGCCATTTGCATGTGGAAGTCAAACCCGTGGGTCCGCATGTTCAGATAGTCGAACCAGCCGGATGCGGTCCACAGCCACTTTGTGCCGATGGTATAGCACTTGCGGCCAGACGCGATCATGGCTTCACAGTTGGCAACCATTTCGTCGAAGTTCGCAGGCTCTTTCAAGCCCAGTTCTTCGTAGATGTCTTTGCGGTAGTAGATGCCCCACTGGTAGTATGTGTAAGGCACACCCCACTGCTTGCCGTCGATGGTCATCGCACCTTTGGTGGATGCCAGTTCTTGCGCGATGTCAGTGCCTTCGGCCCACATGTCGGACACGTCTTCCAACAGACCAGCTTCCACGTAAGGGCGCATGCGGTTGGCGGCGTACCATGTCAGAACGTCTGGGGCGTCAGCCGACAGGAAGTTCCGGATTTGGGTTTTGTATGCTTCGCGATCGATCACGGTTGTGGTGATGTTCAGATCGGGGTGCTTGGCTTGGAACCGTGCGATCATGGCTTCCATCGTGGCCCGCGGTGCGGGGTTGGATGTGTCCAGGTTGATCCGCAGGTCACCGGTCAGTGGTTCTGCATGGCCAGCGGCAAAAGCCCCGGTTGCCATGACAGCAGCAGTTGCCAACGCCGCGACGGACGTTTTCAGCATGGAACGCATAGATTTTCCTCCCTTATGCTTCCCTTGGCGGTTTCAAATAGTGGAACCGCGTTTTAGATATTGAAATGATAAGCGCGACTCGGCTACGCTTGTCAACAGTTGCATACGATGGTCCACACGCAAAATTACAATCGGACCGGTGCAAGGGGAGGTGGCCATGGCTGACGGTTTGTCCGCAGATGGCACAGTTGGAAAAGCACTGACCGTGCTTGATTTGGTGGCAGAATTTGGCCGCCCCGTTCGGTTTGCCGAAGTGCAATCCAAGGCGCCGTTTCCCAAAGCCACGCTGTACCGATTTGTGCAAACCCTGACGAATCAGGGGATGCTGGCATTCGACCCAGATCATCAAACCTACAGCTTGGGTATCCGTTTGGTGCGCTTGGCCCATGGGGCGTGGCAGCAGTCCAGCCTGGCCCCAATTGCCCAAAACCACCTGGACGCCTTGTCGCTGGAACTGTCCGAAACCGTTCACCTGGCGCAATTGGATCACGCCCAGGTGCTGTACGTTGACAAGCGCAACGCCGCGCGTCCGCTGCCCATGTATTCAGAAGCAGGCAAAGTCGGCCCAGCCTATTGCACCGGGGTGGGCAAAGCGATGTTGGCCTGTTTGCCCCAAGACCGGGTCGACGACATCATTGCCCAGCAAAGCTTTCACCGGTTCACCCAAACCACATTGGGGTCCGCGCAGGAATTGCGCGCTGAATTGGAAGACATAAAAAATGACGGCCATTCCTTTGATCGTGAAGAACACGAACCGGGAATCATCTGCGTTGCCGTTCCAATCGTAACCGACCGCGGCCGGCTGTTGGGGGCATTGTCTGTCACCAGTTCCACAAACCGCACGTCCCTGGACGATTTGGCGCTGCACGCGCCGCGCCTGAAACAAACGGCCCAAGCCATTGCAAAAGACGCATCGGCTTGGCGCTTTCCCGACCAAACCCTTACCCCCGCAGCTGCAGAATAGGATCAAACCCATGTCCGGAGTAACGCTGAAGAATGTCATCAAACGCTATGGTGATGTGCAAGTCATCCACGGTGTCGATCTGGACATCCAAGACGGAGAATTCTGCGTCTTTGTTGGGCCATCAGGCTGCGGCAAATCCACATTGCTGCGCATGGTATCTGGCCTGGAAGAAACCACCGACGGGTCGATCCACATCGGTGATCGCGATGTCACCCGCGAAGATCCCGCGCGCCGCGGCGTGGCGATGGTGTTCCAAACCTATGCGCTGTATCCGCATATGACGGTCCAAGAAAATATGGGCTTTGGCCTGAAAATGAACGGCTATGCCAAGGCTGATATCGACGCCAAGGTCGCCGAAGCCACCCGGATTTTGAAGTTGGAAGAATACCTGGCGCGCAAACCTGCCGCTTTGTCGGGCGGGCAACGCCAACGGGTGTCCATCGGCCGTGCCATTGTTCGCGGCCCAGAAGTGTTCCTGTTCGACGAACCTTTGTCCAACTTGGACGCGGAATTGCGGGTTGAAATGCGCGTGGAAATCGCCCGCCTGCACAAAGAAATCGGCGCCACGATGATTTACGTGACCCACGACCAGGTAGAGGCCATGACCCTGGCCGACAAAATCGTGGTGCTGCGAAAAGGCGTTATCGAACAAGTCGGCGCGCCCATGCATTTGTACAACGACCCGGACAACAAGTTCGTGGCGGGTTTCATTGGCAGCCCTGCAATGAATTTCCTGAAAGGGACTGTGAACAGCAAAGGCACAGTGGATGTGCCCGCCCTGCAGCAAGCCGTGAAGATGGATGTCACCATGCCATCGGGGGGCACCGATGTGGAAATCGGACTGCGCCCCGAACATCTGATCATCGACCCAAAGGGCAAAACCCACACGGTGGAATTGTCTGAAAGCTTGGGCGGCGTGTCCTACAGCTATCTGATGTCAGAGACGGGCGAAAAGATCATCGTTGAAGAACGCGGTGCGACGCGGTCTACGGAAGGCGACGTGGTGGGGCTGAAGATCGACCCCGAAAACGCCCGCCTGTTTAACGCTGCGACCGAACAGCGGATCCGTTAAATACGCCCCAGGGGCAGGGGCTTCGGCACCTGCTTGGGCAAACGTATCAAAGGCGTGCGCACTTTCAGGCGCACGCCTTTTTTTCGGGTGCACGAAAATTTTCTCACAAACCCCCTTGGCAAATGGCCCCTTGCGCGTCTAGCATTTTGCACACGTGTGCAACGCGGGGAACCGCGGGGGCTTGGGGGAAAATACAATGGCGGAAATTCAGCTTCGGAATGTGTCCAAACGCTGGGGCTCTTTCGTTGGGGTCGACAATTTCGACCTGACCATCGCGGACCGCGAATTTCTTGTCCTTCTGGGCCCGTCCGGCTGCGGCAAAACCACCACCATGCGCATGATCGCGGGTTTGGAAGACTGCACCGAAGGGGACATCTTTATTGACGGCGAACGGGTGAACGACAAGGAACCCAAAGACCGTGACATATCCATGGTGTTCCAGTCGTACGGCTTGTACCCCAACATGAACGTGCGCGAAAACATCCGCTTTCCGTTGAAAGTGCGCAAAATCCCAACATCCGAACACGAAGAACGGGTCAACCGGGCCGCCGCCATGGTGGAACTGGAACCGTTCATGCATCGCAAACCCGCCGAACTGTCGGGGGGGCAGCGTCAGCGGGTGGCCCTGGCCCGGGCCATTGTCCGCGAACCCAACGTGTTCTTGATGGATGAACCATTGTCGAACCTGGATGCCAAACTGCGGGTCAGCACCCGGGCGCAGATCAAGAACCTGTCCCACGAATTGCAAGTCACCACCATTTACGTGACCCACGACCAGATCGAAGCCATGACCTTGGCCGACCGCGTGGTGGTGATGGAAAAGGGCATCGTCCAACAAGTGGGCACGCCCACCGACATTTACGACAAACCCGCCAACACCTTTGTGGCCAGCTTTATCGGCAACCCGGCCATGAACCTGATCGACGGGACCTTGGCGGGTGGGACGTTCACCGCCGATGGGATCGAAATCAAGGGCCTGACTGGCCCCGACGGACCGGTGACCTTGGGGTACCGCGCCGAAGATGCGTCGATCGCCAGCAAGGGTGGGGAAGTGCAATCGAAGGTCTATTCCATGGAACTGCTGGGCGACGCCACGATGGTGACGGTGCGCGCGGGCAAAGCCATGATTTCCGTGAAAGCGGGCAAAGAATACCGCAGTGAAATTGGTGACGCCGTGGCGTTCCAGATCCCTGCCGCCATTTGCCACTTGTTTGATGCAAAAACAGGTGTGCGGATTGGGGCCTAGTCCCCAAACGTCCGGATGTGGCCTTGCAAGACACATCCAACTGAAACAGGAAACAGGGAGAAAAGAATGTTTCTTAAAAAAATCGCAATGGCCAGTGTCGTGTCCCTTTTGGGGTCCACTGCCTTCGCAGCCGGTCACGGTTGTTCCATCGACGCCCGCGTGTCCATCGTGGGCAACGAATTCCCCGCCATTCAAACAGTCGGCGCAGGTGCAACCGAATGTACTGGCGGCGAGGTCAGCAAAAACCTGACCGCCGACCACCAGAAAATCAACTTGGCTGGTATGCAGGGCAACCCTGCTGAATACACAACTGCCATCGTTGCCAACTCCTCTATCGTGGCGCTGATGAACGACGACGTGATCCGCCCGCTGGACGATCTGGTGGCCAAGCACGGCAAAGACCTGAAGCAGAACCAGCTGATCACCATCAACGGCAAAGTGATGGCCGTGGCCTTCATGGCCAACGCGCAGCACCTGGTGTACCGCGCTGACGTTTTGGAAAAAATCGGCATGGAGCCGCCAAAAACATATGAAGATATGTTGGCTGCCGCGAAGAAAATTCGCGACATGGGCATCATGGAAAACCCTGTGGGCGGCGCCTACAAAGCGGGCTGGAACTTGGCGCAGGAATTCAACAACATGTTCCTGGGCATGGGTGGTCAGCACTTTGAAGCCGGCACAGCCAACCCATCTATCAACAACGAGATGGGCGTAAAAACGCTGAACATGATGAAGGCCCTGTCTGAGTACATGAACCCAGACTTCCTGACCCACGATTCCAACGCCACTAACGCCGAATACCGCGCGGGCAACGTGGCGCTAATGAACATGTGGGGCAGCCGCGCCGCGACATTGGTGGACGCTGAAGGCGTGTCCGACGAAGTGAAAAACGGCTTTGCCATCGCGGGTCCAATGACCGTTGGTGGTGGCGATCAAGCCGCGTCCACTTTGTGGTGGGACGGCTGGACTGTGGCCAAAAACGTGTCCGATGCAGAAGCAGAAGCCACGTTCATCGCCATGACTCACGCCATTCGCCCAGCCATCTTGGAAGACGGTGAAGTGGCCAAGCAAGCTGTTTGGTTGATCGACGGATACAGCCCAACCGATGCGGCTGTGGGTGTGTTTGCTGCCGCGCAGATGAACACAACGCCTTACCCAATGCTGCCTTACATGGGCCTGATGCACACTGCACTGGGCGCAGAACTGGCGGACTTCATGCAGGGCAAAGAATCTGCAGAACAAGCCTTGGCTGACGTTGAAGCGGCATACATGGCTGCAGCCAAAGAAAAGGGCTTCCTCTAAGGAAACCATTGTCGGGGCTGCCTTTGGGCGGCCCCGATCCATTGTGACACACAGGGATACCAGCCGATGAAACACCGCACGTTTTTCTGGTTCTTTGCCCCCACAGCGGCGGCGATGTTGCTGTTTATCGCATTCCCGATTGTGTCCGTGGTGATGCAATCTTTGTTTGTACCCCACGAAGCCGTTTTAATTGAATCGGAAAACTGCGGCCCGTTCGGCTGCACCAAGTCCACGACGGTGGACCAATCTGCGACAGAACAGTTGCGCGCCGAAAAACCCCTGGGGCGATTTGCCGGCCTCAGTATCTATACCGACCGCGGGCACCTGGCCTTTGCAGAGGTGGCCGAGGCTTGGCGCACCAGCGACAGCATCGGTGCCTTTTTCAAAGAATTGAGCGATCTGCCGTTTTACCGCGCCATGGGCTTCACCCTGACATACACCTTTGTGTGCACGCCGCTGTTGATCATTTTGGGGTTTGCCATCGCGGTGGCGGTGAACAGTCTGCACCGGCGATTGAAGGGATTGATGATCTTCTTTTCCCTTCTGCCAATGATCGTGACACCGCTGATCGGATCGCTGATCTTGTTTTGGATGATCGACAGTCGGGGTGTGCTGGGGCAATTGATTGCCTATCTGGCGGATGACCCGTCGCTGTCGCTGAAAGCATCCACCCCGCTGATGTGGATGTCGCTGATCGTCTATGGCATTTGGTCGTCTGCACCGTTTGCTTTTGTGGTGTTCTATGCGGGCCTTCAAACTGTGCCCCAAGACACGTTGGAAAGTGCCCAGATCGATGGGGCCACGCGTTGGCAACAGATCCGCTTTGTGGTGATCCCGCACCTGGCCCCGCTGGTGACCTTTGTGGCGTTGATCCAGTTGATGGACAACTTCCGCGTTTTGGAACCCATCATCGGTTTTCAGGCCGAAGCCCACGCCCAATCGTTAAGTTCTTTCATTATCAGTGACCTAAGCGGGGAAACCCAGCAATTGTCGTCTGCCGCCACCACGTCGGTGCTGACGATCATCGGGGTCGCCATTCTTTTGTCGCCGGTGCTGGTGCGCACCTGGCGTGACTTCCGTGGGGGGGCGCACTGATGTCGACATCTGTCAAAGACCGCAAGCCGCTGGGTCTGAAAATCGGCCTTTGGGCCTTTGTCGGCATCTGGTTTGTCTGCGCCGCCTTCCCGTTTTTCTGGACGCTGTGGGGCAGCTTCAAGGTGGAGTTGGACTTCTTTTCCATCGCTGATTGGACCAATGCCATTTTTGGGCGCAACACGGCAGACACTTACGGCACGCCATTCACCCTGGCGGGATACGACGGGGCCTTTGTGCAAGAAGGCTTCTGGCGCAACGGTATAAACACCATGATCGTTTGCCTGTGCGTTGTGACCATCTCACTCACCATCGGAACGCTTGGGGGGTATGCCCTGTCGCGGTCTGGGCAAAAGTATGTGTTCTGGCTTTTGATCACTGCGCTGATGTTCCGCGCCTTGCCCCAGGTGGCTTTGGTGTCTGGGTATTTGCCGGTCTTTTTTGATTGGAATGTGTGGGGGTATTTGCCGACCGCCATCATTGTATTGGTGGCCATCAACCAACCCTTCACGCTGTGGATGCTGCATTCGTTCTTTGAATCCATCCCCAAGGATTTGGACGAAGCCGCCAAGGTGGACGGCTGCACCCAGTTCCAAGCGTTCCGGCACGTGATTATCCCGGTGATGTGGCCGGGGGTGATCACCACGGGGCTGTTCAGTTTCCTGCTGGCGTACAACGATTTTATCGTGACTTCGCTGATCTTGAACGAAAGCAACCGCACCATGGTGCCGCAAATCGCGGCGTTTCTGGGCACCACCTATACCGAAGGCAACGTCATGTTCGCCGTGGCCGCTGTGGTGTCTGCCACCGTGCCGCTGTTCATTTTGGTGATGTTCTTCCAACGCCAGATCGTTTCGGGCCTGACGGCCGGAGCGGTGAAAGGATAATGGTACTTGCCCGCACCCGATCTTTGGTGGTGCATGCAGCCAATGCATTTTTGAGAATTTGTGGAATCCGGTCAAGACGACCGGGCCGCATTCCTTTCGCCTTTATGCGGGCGGGGCCGGGTTTTGGATTTTGAAACACACGTCCAAATTCAAAACTCTGTCGGAGCCTGCCTATGACCCGTTCTAATTTGTCCAGTCTGCAAGACTTTATCACAAACCCCGATCTGACCATCGCGGCGGAACTCTTTTTCAGCGACGACGCCAAGATCAATGTTGTTCATCCCGTCAATGCGGTTGCGGGTGCTGCCGGGTATCGGAATGATTTCATCACGCCGCTGTCCAACGCTTTTGATCTGCTGCACCGGCGCGACTACATCACCATGGAAGGCAGTTTCGAAGGCCACGATTGGGTCAGTGCCACCGGGTATTACTGCGGCCATTTCCATCAGCCGCTTTGGGGCATCAAACCAACGGGGGCCTTGGCGCATCTGCGCTTTGGTGAATTTCACCGGATGGAAGATGGCCGGGCGGTCGAAAGCTATGTTTATCTTGATCTGCCAGAATTGATGATTGCCACGGGCCAGTGGCCCATCGCTGAAAGCCCCGGCGTTCATCGCGGGTTCACGGGGTATCTTCAAGGCCCGCAAACCCAAGACGGTTTGAAGCGGCCAGCGGCGTCGGCAGACCGCACCCAGTCATCCTGCGACATGGTCACAGAAATGCTGCGCGCCTTGGCCACCAAGGACGAAGCCTGGCGGCCATACTGGCACGACAATATGGTTTGGTACGGACCTGCGGCCTTCGGCACCTTCATCGGCATCGAACGGTTCGCGGAATTCCAAGTGCCCTTTGAAAGCGCGTTTGAAGGCTGGTCCGGCGGGGCATCTGGCAATGGAATGACCGTCCACGCCACGCGCTTTGCCGATGGGGATTATATTTGCACCGCGGGCTGGCCGTCGTTGACTGGCGTGCACGTGAAACCCTTCCTTGGGGTGCCCGCCACAAACAAACGCGTGTTTATACGCGTCTGTGATTGGTGGCGGCGTGACGGGGATAAACTGGCGGAAAATTGGGTTTTCGTTGATATCCCCGATGTGCTGCTGCAATTGGGCTATGACGTTTTCAAGGAGATCGCGACATGAAAGGCAGCCGCCCCGAACAAGCCGCGCTGACGCGCGACACGGATATGTCCAAGACAGAAGAAACCCGTGCGGTGATCGAAGGGATGGTGGACGGATTGAACGACCACCGCATCGCCGACATAGGGGAATTCTTCAGCCAAGGGTTCCGCTGGATGGGAAACACCGGGTGTGGCACAAAAACCGGCCTGCGGGAATTCCAAGACAACTGGCAAAAACCGTTCCAAGCTGCCTTTCATGACAAAACCTGCATCGATGAAGCCCGCCTTTACATGGGGGAATGGGCGGCTGCCTTCGGCCGGCAAGAGGCGACCCACGGCGGCGATTTCATGGGGGTCAAAGCATCCGGCAAGCGCATCGAAATTCGGTATATGGATTTCTGGAAAGTGGTGGATGGCAAGATCGTCGACAACTACGTCATGGTGGATTTCCCCCATGTCCTGGCCCAACTGGGGGTCGATGTGTTCAATGGCGAAGGCTGGGAAGCATTCGACCGGGGTGACAAAACACCCCCCAGCCCATAGTGCCGGAAAAAGTGACCTCTGCCGATGTGGCCGCCCGCGCGGGCGTGTCCCGATCTGCTGTCAGCCGGGTGTTCACGCCCGGGGCATCGGCCAGCCAAGCGACGGTGGACAAGGTCAAAGCCGCGGCCGATGAACTGGGATATCGCCCCAACGCACTGGCCCGCGGCCTGTTAACAGGGCGCACGCGCATCATTGGTTTGGTGGTGGCGTATCTGGACAACCAGTTTTACCCTCAAGCCGTGGAACAGCTGTCCGCCGCCCTGCAAAAAGAAGGGTATCACGTCTTGATGTTCATGGTGGGCAACACCGCCGCGAATGTCGAAGACGTGACCCGCAGCTTGCTGGATTATCAGGTGGATGGGTTGATCTTGGCCTCAGTCGCGCTGTCGTCCGATTTGGCGGGGCAATGCCGGGACCTTGGCATCCCAGTCGTTCTGTTCAACCGCGATCAAGGCCCGGACGGCGGCTGTGCCGTGGTGTCCGACAATTTCGCAGGCGGGCAAATGGCCGCGCAGGTGTTGTTAAAGCGCGGCGCGCAAAAAATTGGATACATTGCCGGGTGGGAAGGCGCATCGACCCAACGCCAGCGCGAAGCGGGTTTCTTGGCTGGCCTGCGCGCGGCGGGACAGGGTCTTCACGCGCGCGAAGTGGGGGACTTCAAAGACGCCGGTGCCAAGGCTGCAGCCCGGGCAATGTTTGGCGGCCCAAACCGACCAGACGCTGTCTTTGTGTGCAACGATCACATGGCCATTTCCGTGTTGGATGTGATCCGCTTTGAATTGAATCTGGATGTGCCACACGATGTGGCCGTTGTCGGGTTCGACGATGTGCCCGCAGCGTCTTGGCCAGCCTATGACCTGACCACGGTGGCGCAAGACACAGGTGCCATGGTCACGGCTGCGGTGGATCGCATCCTGTCGATGATCAATGCCGCATGCGATCAGCCGTCTGTCGAAGTGCCGGTGCGGCTGATCCGACGCAACACGGCTTGACCTGTCAGCCGGTCGTCAATCGCACCAAGCCCGCCGCCGCCAAAGCCACCAGCAAACACAGACAAAACGGCTTATAAAAACGTTCCCACGCCGGCACGAAGCACAGCTTGCCTGCCATAACGCCCAAAAGACAGGGGACGGCGAAAACCAGACCGCGGGTCAAGGCCACCCCGTCCAACGTGCCCAAAGCCAAATGGGTGACCGTTGAAAAGCAACTTGAGGCCATCAAGTAAAGAACCAGCGACGCCCGCATGCGTGTGGCCGGCAGATCTTGCGCCAAAACATAAAGTGCCACGACCATGCCGCCCGCACCCGACACGCCTGTGGTGATGCCGGACACCAAGCCAGATGCCACCAGCCCCGGCGTTGTGGCCAAAAATGCCATGCGCACTTTCGCCAACTGCGCCAAAGCCAGGGCGATGATCAGGGATAAGGCCAGCAAACGGGATAGGTCTGGCGAGACTGTCATGGTGAACCAAAGCCCCAAGGGCAGTCCTGCCGCCGCAGTGATCGCCAACCCAAAAGAGAGGCGCTTGTCAGCCCGGGAAAACCCATTGCGGATCATCAAAAGGGACGCTGAAATTTCCAGGATCAGAAGCATGGGGATCAGCTGAACGGGCGGCACAATCAAGGCGGCGGCGGCCATCACAACGGCAGAAAGACCGAACCCCGAAAAGCCCCGGATTAGGCCGGCTGCAAAGCAAATCGCAGCCAGGATCAGGGCCTGGTCGGGCGGCAAACCCACCCAGGCTGGCAATGCAGTCACTGCAGCATTTCCTGGGCCAGAATGGAAACGCCTTTGGCAATTTTCTTGGCGGGCACGGAACTGTACGCGATGCGATAGAAATTCTTCGGCCCCGTATCCCCGATAAAGAACGGACGCCCCGGTTCGATCAAAACACCCTTTTGGCGCAGGGCTTCCGTGGCTTGGGTGGTGTCAACGCCATCCGGCGCGCGCATCCAAAAACTGCTGCCCCCGATGGCCCCACTGGCAGCCACTTCCAACCCTTCCTGGGCCAAAGCTTCTGCCATGATTTCGCGGCGTTCATGCAAGGCTTCGCCCATGCGCCGGATCAGCGCGTCATAGTGGCCCAAAGACAGGAAGTAGGCTGCAGTGCGTTGCACATGCCCCGGTGGGTGCCGCAACACGGTGCTGCGCAACGCCCGCGCTTCACGGATGAACGGGCGTGACCCCACCATGTATCCCAGCCGCAACCCCGGGAACAGCGATTTGGAAAAACTGCCGATATAGATTACCCGCCCGTCGCGGTCCAAAGACTTCAGCGCCGGGGCAGGGGTTTTCTGAAACGACATTTCAAATTCATAGTCGTCTTCCACCACCAAAAAATCTTCGTCCGAAGCGCGCTGCAGCAGGGCCTTGCGGCGATCCAGGGGCATGGTGGCTGTGGTGGGGCACTGATGGGACGGGGTCGTGAAAACAACGTCAGCCCCAGCTGGCAAGGCATCGGGCGGCAATCCTTGATCGTCCACATCCACTGCCTGAATGTGGCAGCGCGACGCTGTCAAAACATCGCGCAGCGCAGGATAGCAGGGATTTTCCAAAACGGCGGTCCGGCGCTGATTCAACAAGATGTTTGTGGCCAGCCAAAGCGCATTTTGTGCACCCATGGTCACCAGAACTTCATCTGGTTCAGCCACGATCCCGCGCCGGGGCAGGGTGTGGCGCAGGATGAATTCCACCAGTTTGGGGTCGTCTTTGTCGTTGTAATCCTTGGTCAGGGCATGGAATTCGCGGCTGGACAAAGCTTGCAGCGCACACAGCCGCCAGTTGGACCGATCAAACAGGCTTTCGTCCGTCTGGCCATAGATGAACGGGTAGGGATACTGTCGCCAATTATGGGGTTTGCGAAGGTTTGCACCGCCAGAATATCGCTGCCCGATGGCGCGGTTCCAGTCCACCTTGTCTTCACGTCGGGTGACCGGAAATTGGGGCGTCTGCGGGGCCCGGTCACTGATAAAATACCCAGACCGCCCGTGGCTGACCAGGTAATCGTCCGCCACCAATTCGGTATAGGCGAGCGTCACCGTGATCCGGCTGACCCCCAGGTGTTGCGCCAGCTTCCGACTGCTGGGCAGCTTTTCCCCCGGCTGAAAGCGGCCTGACAAAATCGCTTCTGCCACCAGCTGCTGGATTTGATTTTGAAGCGTGCCTTCGGCGTCTTCGGGCAGGAAAAACGTCTCAACAGGAATGGCCATTTTGGATATAAACCAGGTTTGTTTTTGGACTTATATTCGGCATAGACCGCTGCGGCGATTCCTGCAAGCGCCGCGGGATTGTCACGCCTTCGGGTCGGTCACATCCGATATATTCACTATTTGCCACGGCATGCCCCCTTGGCGGAACAGGCGGTGGCCTTTGCGCGGATAATCCCCCACGTCATGGTCCAGGCGTTGGCCTGCCACGATGCAGCGAAAGACCTGATCGCCGGTGTTGGTGATTGTATGCGCCAACCCGCCCGCGCGGTATCCGATGAAATCGCCGGGGCCGATGGCGAAGTCGTCATCCCCAATGGTGGCGGTGGCCTGGCCGTTCAGGACAAAGACGCATTCTTCTTCAAACCAGTGCATGTGGTATTCGGTGCTTTCCCGACCCGGCTG
>JAHDDS010000071.1 GCA_020629235.1 Planktomarina sp. | reverse complement strand
CGCATGGTGGGTTGCACCCACCCTACGGGACTTGGCATTTTGCGTGGGCGCTGTACGATAAGCCGCACCCTATCTTAAGGACCGCCGCCCATGTCCATTTTGTCCAAACTCTTTGGTTCTTCTAAATCTGCAGCACCTGTGGAAGCCGAAGCGGAAACCTATAAGGATTTCACCATTGAACCCCGGCCTGACAAGGACGGGTCGGGCTATCGCATCGGGGCGTTGGTGTCCAAGGTCATCGACGGGGACATCAAGACCCATCACCTGATCCGGGCCGATGTGATCGGCGATTTGGAAGAAGCGAAGAAGGCATCTGTCGCCAAGGCGCAGGTGATGATCGACCAAGTGGGCGACGGCATCTTTCGGTGATCCGGTGATGGCAGGCCGGCCGACGCCCTGCGCTGTGAAAGATCCCCGGGAAAAAGCTGGCGGTTCAGCCCCCGCTGACGGTACAGATTGCCACACCCACACGTGCCGCCAAAGGGGGGCTTATGTCTGATCTGACCCACGCTTTGGCCCTGGCAAAGGCCCAGAATCTGCGCGCGGCAGATGCGCTTTATGCCAAGCTGTTGGCGGCCAAACCCAAAAGCCCGGCGGTGTTGAAAGCGGTGATCCAGTTTCACAACGCCTATTCCCGCCAATTCCGTGCAGCCATTCCCCTGGCAGAACGCCTGGTGTCGGCCCAGCCCAAATCCGCCGCAGCCCATGCCCTGGCGGCGGAAACGTTCAGCAACTGCCAAGATCATGCCCGCGCCTTGGACCATGCCACGCGCGCCGTGGCCTTGGCCCCGCGCGACCCCCATGCCCGGTTCATCGCAGCCGTGGCCTGCTTGGCGGTGGATCAGGCGGACACAGCGCAAGATCATGTCGCTGCAGGTCTGGCGCAAGACCCCACCCATTTGCCGTGTCTGTTGCAAAAGACGCGGATTTTGCGCGCGGTGGGGGACGGCGATGGGGCAGCCGATCAGGCCCGCCAAACTGTGGACGCGCACCCAAACGACCCCAATGCCTTGGAACTGTACGTCACGTTGGTGGACTTGGCCCCGGGGGACGCCACAGTGGCCCGCTTGCGCGATGATCTTGCGCCCCAAGCGGCGGCCCAGGGCGGTCAGGCCGCGGCGCATCTTCTGTCGCTTTTGTCCGTGGCCCACACCAGGCAGGGCGACCACCGTGCTGCGGTGCAGGCCAAAGTGGCTGCCAATCGCGCCCATCCCGTGGCATATCCCATGGCCCAGGCCCGGGCGTTTTACGGTGCCCTGCGCCAGATCACCAAAGCGGATTTCTTTGGCCGCACCGCCAGCGACAGCACCCAGCCCGTGTTGGTGGTGGGGATGCCGCGCAGTGGGTCGACCCTGGTGCAGCAAGTGCTGGGGGCCCACCCGGACGTGGCCACCGTGGGCGAAAGCCCCGCACTGCGCCACATGACCCAACAGATCGGGGTGGGGCGGTTTGACGGGGCGGCCATGACCAAGCTGGTGAAAACCATGCCCGCGGATGTGGCCCCGAAGATGGCCGCGCGGTACCTTGCCGCCAGCCGGGTGGGGGACAGCGCGGCCCCCGTGGTGATCGACAAATCGCTGCACAATTTTGAACTTTTGGGATTCTGGGGGCGGCTGTTCCCCAAGGCCCCGGTGATCCACGTGGTGCGCGACCCGCTGGATTGCTGCACCTCCATCTTTTTGCAGCGCCTGTCCACCTGGCACGCCTATGCCCGCGATATGGCCACGTTGGGCCAGGCGTTCGTGGATCACATGGCGCTGATGGATCACTGGATGGCGCAGCTGCCCAACCCGGTGCTGCAGGTGACGTACGAAGATTTGGTGGCCCAGCCCGAAGCCACAGCCCGGCGAATGTTGGACCATCTGTCCCTGCCGTGGGACCGGGCGGTTTTGGATTTCCACACCCAAGGGGGCGTGGTGCACACCCTGTCAGACACCCAAGTGCGCCAACCGTTGAACGACGCGTCCATTGGGCGGTGGCGGCGCTATGATGGGGCGATTGACCCCCTGAAGGCAGCGCTGCGCCCGCTGTACCCGGGTGGGGTCTAGCCAGCGTGCGCCTGCGGGCCTAGGCTGGGGCCACCCAGCACAAAGGACCCCGCCATGACCCTTGGACAATTTTCCATCAGCCTGACCGTGAAGGACCTGGCCGCCAGCCAAGCGTTCTATGAAAAACTGGGCTTCGCGGCCATGTCGTCCCAGCCGGATCAAATGTACCGGATCATGAAGCAGGGTGACACGATCATCGGGCTGTTTCAGGGGATGTTTGACCACAATATCCTGACGTTTAACCCAGGCTGGGACAGCAATGCCCAAAACGTGGACCCGTTTGATGATGTGCGCGACATTCAAAAATCCCTGCAAGATCAGGGGATTGACGTGGATGTCGCTGCGGCTGACCCAGACAGCACAGGGCCCGCGCACTTCATTTTGCACGACCCGGACGGCAATGTGATCATGGTGGACCAACACCGGTGAACACCACCTTCACCATCGCGACCCAAGGCCCGGGTCTGTACGATTTCACCCGCGACGTGGCGGCTTGGGTGCACGGCACGGGGGTGCTGACGCTGATGGTGCAGCACACCTCGGCCAGTTTGGTGATCCAAGAAAATGCGGACCCGGAAGTGCAAACCGATCTGGCCGCGTTCTTCCACCGTTTGGTGCCCCCCACCACCGATCCGTCCATGGCGTATCTGACCCACACCTATGAAGGGCCAGACGACATGCCGGCCCACATCAAGGCGGCATTGCTGCCCACGTCATTGCAAATTCCCGTGGTGGCGGGGCGGATGCAGTTGGGGACCTGGCAGGGCATTTATCTGTTCGAACACCGCACCCGCCCCCACACGCGCCGGGTGGCGGGGATGATGCTGGCGCAGACCTGATCAGCTGTTGGGCGGCATCTGGCTGGGGGGCAACGGCGTGAATTGCACCGTATTAAACTGCGCTTGGGCCCGGGTGCCTGGGGGCGCATGGCCGGCCCAGCCCGCCAATGATTTGTCCACGGCCCACAGGTTCACAAACATCATGCCCGGCACTTGGGGGATTTGCGTGGTGGCGGATGTCACGCGAAAGATGGGCTGGCCGTCCACCAACCAAGTGATGGCATCGGGCTGCCAGTCAAACCCGTACCGACGCGGGGCTGTGGCCGCGTCAAACCCCAAGGGGATATCGCGCTGGTGCAGCTGGCCGTCCACGAACCACGCCGCGTGCAGCTTGGTGGTGTCGCGCCCCAGAAATTCAATGTCGATCTCATCGTGTTGGGTGCCATAATACGGCCCGGTATAGGTGAAAAACCCAGTCACCAAACCGTCCCCTTTGGCCGGTTGGATCACCGCTTCATAGCGCCCAAAATGGGTGGGGGTGCGCCGACGCACAGACGCGCTGACAAAGCGGTTGTCGGCCCCCGTTTGCGGCGCCAGCGTCAGGGTCAACCCGTCGCCCACCGCCACCTGTCGGCGCGACCAATCGGTGTCAAACGCAGGGTGATCAAAGGCGAAATGTGCCACACTCCAATCCTGCGGGGGCAGGCCGTCGAACCCGGTGGCGAAGGGGCCGTCGGCTTGGGCCAGGCTGGCCAAGGACATGGCCGCCACCAGGGGGGCAAGCAGGTGGAAGTGGGAACGGGGCACGGGCGCATCCTTTCGGCAGGGGCCAAGAACTTCGACGGCTTCGAATGGATTTTCGAAGAAATCTTGCCGTATATTAGGCAAACCGGGCGGAAGATCCCGGCAAAGGTTAACACATGGTTAACGCGTCCTGTCCCCGGGTGAGTCTTTGACGCCACAACCTTTGGTCGTGAATACGCGACCCCTACACAAGACATGGGGTTTTGCCCTACAAAGGCTGTGGATAAGTGGGCGCAAAGCCCCGTTCGAGGCAGAAATAATAGAATTGAGGGAGGCACGCCATGCGCTGCCCGTTTTGCGGAAACGTCGACACCCAGGTCAAAGACTCTCGCCCCGCTGAAGATCACGTGGCCATCCGGCGCCGCCGGTTTTGCCCCGCGTGCGGCGGACGCTTCACCACCTATGAACGCGTGCAGTTGCGCGATTTGGTGGTGATCAAATCCAGCGGACGCCGCGAAGATTTCGACCGCGACAAACTGGAACGGTCCATTCGCATCGCACTGCAAAAACGCCCCGTCGATCCTGACCGCGTGGACCAGATGATTTCCGGCATTGTGCGCCGCCTTGAAAGCATGGGCGACACGGATGTGGACAGCAAAACCGTCGGTGAAATCGTGATGGAGGCGCTGGCCCGCATCGACACCGTCGCCTATGTCCGCTTCGCCAGCGTTTACAAGAATTTCCAGGCGGCAGACGACTTCGATAAATTCGTGTCCGAACTGCGCCCCAGCGAAACAGACAGTTGATCCAAAGCGACGCGCGGTGGATGGCGCTTGCGCTGGCCTTGGGTCGGCGCGGGCAGGGGGCGCAATGGCCCTGGCCATCGGTCGGGTGCGTTTTGGTAAAAGATGGCCGCGTCGTGGGGCGCGGCTGCACAGACCGCGCCACCATGCGCCACGCAGAAGTGGTGGCCTTGGACCAGGCCGGTCCAGCGGCCCAAGGGGCCACAGCCTTTGTCACATTGGAACCCTGTTCGCACCACGGCACCGTGGGGCCCTGCGCAGACGCATTGATTGCTGCAGGCGTCGCCCGCGTGGTGGCCGCCACCGGGGACCCAAACCCCAAGGTGGACGGCGCAGGGTTTGCCAAGTTGCGCGCCGCCGGGATCGTTGTGGACACTGGTGTCCAGGAACATCAGGCCCGCCAGGACTTGGCGGGATTTTTGTCTGTGGTGCACCGGGGGCGCCCCCGGGTGACATTGAAGCTGGCCCTGTCCGCAGACGGGCGCATCGCCACCGCATCGGGCGACAGTCAGTGGATCACCGGGCCTGCTGCCCGTCGCCGGGTCCACGCGGAACGCTTGGCCCATGACGCCGTGATGGTGGGGGGCGGCACAGCGCGCGCCGATGACCCCAGCCTGACGGTTCGGGACTTGGGCGCGGCGCGGTCGCCCTTGCGCATCATTGCGGCCCGCAGGCTTGATTTCGACGGCGCGGGGCTGATCCAAGACTTGCCCCAGGTGCCGGTGTGGCTGGCCCATGGGCCGAACCTGCCTGCCGATCGGCGCAAAGCCTGGACCCGCGACGGGGTGGAGCTGTTGGAAATTCCCGCCCATGGCCGCAGCTTGGATTTGGCCGCGATGGTTCAAGCCTTTGGCGCGCGTGGGTTAACCAGCGTGTACTGCGAAGGGGGCGGCACTTTGGCGGCGGGCCTGATCCATGCGGGGCTGGTGGATGATCTGGTGATTTACAGCGCGGGCGTGTTGATCGGGGCCGAAGGTCAGCCTGGCCTGGGGGCCTTGGGCTTGGACATTTTGGCCGACGCGCCGCGCTTTCAATTGGTGGACCACAGCCAGGTTGGCGCAGACATCCGCAGCCACTGGCGGCCTGTTTTCTAAGGGCTTACCCCAGCAGCGCTCAACGCCACAGATGGGCATAGGACGCCAGCGCGCCCTGCGCCTTGGCCAAAACGCGATTGCCCGGACCGCGTGGCATTCCACTGCCATCGGCCAAGCGCTGCACCACCACTTCAGGCGGGCAAGGCCGCCCGGTGACCGGGTCGAAATAACGCGGCGCGTCGATCAATGCGGCATGGATCAGCCCCGCCAGCGACGGGCGGGCCCGGCGTCGCGCAATGGCATGGCGGTCGGTGGTCAATCCCCAACCGGCATAGAACGGCAGCCCGACGCAGGTGACCGATTTGCCCCGGATCAACGCCTCGAACCCCAGCAAAGATGTCATGGTCCAAACCTCGTCCACCTGGTCGATCAGGGCGATCGGGTCGGCGTTCTGGGCCACAACATCCGCGATGGTGCCTGCATCTGGCACCGCGCCTTGGCGCAGGCCCGCTTCCACGTCCGGGTGCGGTTTATAGATCAGAATTGCGTCGGGATTGGCGTCGCGCGCGGCCTGCAGCAACGCGGCATTGGTGGCGATATCCACCGTGCCGCGCAAGATCGACGCGTCGTCTTCCACCTGCCCGGGCACCAGTATTTTGCGCCCCGGCGGCAGGTCCAAATCCCCCCGGGCTGACAGATTGTATTTCGACACCCCCGCCGCCACGATGGCGTCGCGCAGCGCCAAAGCGCGCGCCGATTGTGCGGCACCGATGTCCACGCTGGCGGCGATCAAGGCTTCCATCCGACTGGGCGCTTGCGGGTCAAAATAGATGCCGATGTCGTCCAAGATCAACGACATGGGCGGGATCAGTTGCGCCCCCAGACCGTTCGACCGCAAAAAGCCGTCTTCCAACCGGGCGGCTTTGCCCGGCCCTTCTTTGACGCCCCACACCATGGCCGGTGCCTTGGCCACCTTGGGATCAAACCGCACTGGGCCGCGCCCGCCGAAAAACTGCGTCAGGGGTTTGCGTTTCCACAGGCGCATGCCGTGCATGTCCCAGCCCGCGTGGTCATCGCGCCAGGCGCGCGTGTCCGCCGCCAAATGGCGCAGCGCCGTGGTCACATCGCACAGATCGTCGCGGCTGGGATCGTACCAGGTGGCCGCCAAGATGTTCGCTGCGGCAAACAACTGGGCCGCCGTACGCGGGTGCCCGCGCCGGTCCGGGATTTGCGCACGGTCGTCAGTCAAGCCCCAGCCTGCGTAAAACGGCACGCCGAAGACCACCGGGGTGTGGCCCGCATAAATCGCTTCGGCCCCCAGGGTCGATGACACGGTATAGACCGCACTGGCCCCGGCCAACAGATCGGCCACGGGGGTGGGGGCATCCCACAACTCACCATCGGCGGCAGTGAAATGGCCCGCGCGCAGCCCGGCGGCGGTTTCAGGGTGGGTTTTGATCAAGATGCGCGCGCCTGGGTTTTCGTCGCGCGCGGCAGTCAGCATGGTGTGGAACGTGGCAGCCGTGGCCCCGGCGTGGTGAATGCTGGCATCCCCGCGCGTTTGATCCACCACCAGCACATATCCCGGATCAGGGCGTGGGCCGTCCAAGGGCGTGGCATTGTACTTCGACAACCTGTGGGTCTGGGCAAAATCCAGGGCGGCGGCGGCGGCGTCGATCAACGCCGGGCTGTCCAAATCGTTGCCCGCCAGGATTGCCTCGATGCGGCTGGGGCGGGCGGCATGAAAGTGACAGCCCAGGTCGTCGATCACCAGTCCCAAGGGTGCATCGCCTGACCGCCCCGGCAGGACAGATCGAAAGAACGCATCTTCCACCCGGATCAGCCGTGCGCCCGTGCGTGCGGCCACCCATTCGCCCCGGTGGGCATAGGGGCTGTGGCCCCACACCAGCACCGCGTCTTTCGCGGTGGGCCAGCCCAACCGGGGGGCATATCCCGCCAGGGTCAGAATGCGGTTGACCCGCCGGTCGCGGAAAAACCCCGCGCTGAACGCAAAACACCGCTGCGGGGCAGCGGTGTCGGCGTGGATATCATCCATAGGTTTCAGTTAGTTGCCAGAGCCAGCCAGGTTCGACAGCGTGTTCACGCTGGACAAGGACCCGGTGATGGCCGCGATGGTTTTGTTCCAGGTCACAATCGGCGCTTCGGTCACATAGACGGTGTCGCCGTCACGGATGGCGAAATCGCGGGCCATGAACATGCCGTTGGGGCGTGTCAGGTCCAAAACATAGGCCATGCGTTGCGCCCCTGTCAGGTCGCGGCGGCCCACAACTTGGCGGGCGATGTCTTCTGGTTCATTGCGGAACACAAAAACACCTGTGGGGTCAGCCACGTTGGCGTTCAAGCCGCCCACCTGGGCAATGGCTTCAATCGCCGACAGCGTGGGGCTGTCAAACGGCACGCGGGTTTGTGCGCCTGTGGCCCCCAACGCGACATAGGCGCGGGTGTCTTGTTCCACCAAAATCCGGTCCCCGCCGCGCAGGGCGATGTCCAGTTCTGGGTGGTCATAGATGTCTTTGAACCACACATGGTTGCGCATGTTGCGGCGGATGATCACCACCTGGGCCACTTCCGGCAACACGGTGATGCCGCCCGCGCGGGCAATCATGGACGACAGCGTGCGGGTGGGGCGTTCAATGGGGTACACGCCCTGGGCGGCCACGGCCCCCACAAGCGAAACGGTGGACCCGTCACCCGCCAAACGGCGCACTTGCACCTGCGGGTCAGGGGTTTGATCCGACAAACGCGCGGTGATGGTGCGGCGCACCTGGTCCGGCGTGCGTCCAGCGGCCTTCACCCGTCCGGCATAGGGGACATAGATAAAGCCCGCCCCGTCCACTTGCAGTTCTTCCAAGATGGCGGCGCGTTGGCCGGGGGCCACGATCAGCCCGTCTTCCACGTTTTCCCATACGGTCAGACCCAATGTGTCGCCCGGGGAAATGGTGTCGGACCCCAATTCGGTGGCGCGCACGAATTCGCGGGTGAACCCCAGCGTGGGTTCCACGGCGGCGGCGCGGTTCACCTCGTCGTCCACCACAATCACGAAGGCATCGCCGTCGCGCTGCACCGATCCGGCAAAGATTTCACGTTTGGATGGCCCAGACCGAGGCAGCCCGCAGGATGCCACAATGGCGCCAACCATGCACAACAGGACCGCTTTGGTCCAGAATCCCGTTTTGAATTTCACTGCTCCGGTCCTTTCGACCTTATGTTTCTGCCTACAAGTTTTTCTTTTATTATTAGCACATTAATGTGCGAAGTTAAACCGCTATGGGTTGTGTGTCAGTCCCCCACGACCCGCAAATGCTGGGATTTGGCCCGCTGGCGGGGTCCCAAGTCCCCCGCTTCGAACGCGTCATAGGGATCGCGCCGGGACAGCATCATGTCGGCCACCTGGCGCAGCAATTGTTTGCGCCCGCTGGCGGAATAAAAGCCACCCGCCACTTGGCTGGTTTCCAGCAAATACCGGCGATAATCGCGGTACGCGGCGGTGTCGGGGCGTTCTGGGTTGCCAAAAAATGCGTCCAACGGGGCCGTGGACACGAATTCCGGCTTATCAAACACCGCATCCCCAAAGATTTTCAGCGGAATGCCGCGCCACAGCACCTGTTGGGATGCCGTTGAATTCACCGTCACGGCGGTGCGGGCCGGATCCAGGATGCGGGCCAGTTTGCCGCCGGGGATATAATGCACCCGGTCTTCCACGCCGTATTCGCGCGCCAAATCCTTCAACAACCGCCGGATCGGGCGGCGGCCCAGTTCCAACGGGTGGGCTTTGAACGCCAGATGGTGATGGCGCGGCGCGCCTTTGGCGAAGTTTTCAATCACCAGGCGGAAAAAGTCCGGCATGGTGTCAAAGGGCGAATGCTTTTGAAACGCGCTGTCGTGTTCCAGCTGCATCAGCACCAGGTGATAGGGGTGGCCCGAATTCATCAACCGCCGCGTCAGCAGGTTGCGTTTGATGTTGCGCGGCACGGACAGCATGATCCGCCCCAGGGCCGACAGAAATTCTTTGTGCACCGGCGTGTCGCGGTGCGTGCGCATCTTTTTGTACCGCCCGTTGGCCACCAACATCATCGCGTGGTACGCGAACGAATAGAACACGTGGTGGTACATATCGCCCCAGTGGGACGGCGCTTCGATTGCATCGACGGTGGATTTTTCCAGGGCCGCGCGCATGTCGGCCACGGTCATGTCCATCAGGCGCGAATTGCCATTGGACCCGTCGCGTTCATAGCTGACCCAATAGGGACGCAGATAGCCTTCCTCGAAGACATGCACCGAAATGCCCCGGGCCTTGGCGGCCGCGATGGCAATTTGGTGCACGGGCTTGGTGTCGCCGTATACAATAATGTCGGTGATGGCGTGGTCGTCCAAAATCTGGTCCACGCCCGCCGCCCAGTCGTCCACGGGGCCGTAAAACGGGATATAGGATTTGGCGTCGTTCCAAAACACCCGGTCGCCGATGTTAAAGCCCACGCGCCAAA
Organism: Planktomarina sp.; assembly: GCA_020629235.1. GTDB lineage: Bacteria > Pseudomonadota > Alphaproteobacteria > Rhodobacterales > Rhodobacteraceae > Planktomarina. The sequence goes on along the minus strand of JAHDDS010000071.1, from coordinate 502 downwards.
CATCGCATCCGGCGGCGGACAACATTTTACCCAGGCGCGCGAAGAAAGGCCCATGGGGACCCTGAAGCATCAAATACTTGCGATTGTATTCCGCTGCCACGTCTTCACCTTAACCTTCGACGCACTAAACCATCGTTAACGCACCAAAGTTTTGCGGCGGGATTGTGGCGAAACCAAGGGCAAGGTAGGGAAACGCGGCATTTGGGCGGGTTTCTGCGCAAATGCAGGCCAAACGCGCCGGACAGCACACGCTGCAAAAGGAAAGGGTTCGCCATGTTCACAGGGATTATCACCGATGTGGGTCGGGTTGTGTCGGTCCAACAGCGCGGCGACCTGCGCGCGCGCATCGCCACCGCCTTTGACATGGCCACGGTGGACATCGGCGCATCCATCGCGTGCGACGGGTGTTGCTTGACCGTTGTCACCAAGGGCGATGATTGGTTCGAAGTGGATATCAGCGCCGAAAGCATTTCCAAAACCAACATCAGCCACCACGCCTGGG
>JAHDDS010000070.1 GCA_020629235.1 Planktomarina sp. | reverse complement strand
GCTGGCTGTGTCAAAAGAACGACTATCGGGCGCGCTGTCATCCGAAGCCACGGCGCGGACGGTCGCATTGTCGCCAGCCCCGGCGGTGAAGTCCAAGGGTTGGGACAGCGCGGCCACATCGTCCACGCCTTGGGCCGCCAACATTTTCTGCACGCCTTTGATGGTCATCCCGTCGTCGTGCAGCAGCTTCTTGATCCCACCGATCAGGCGCATGTCATCGGGGCGGTAATACCGCCGACCGCCAGCGCGTTTCACGGGTGAAATTTCTTTGAACTTGCTTTCCCAGAACCGCAGCACATGGGGCTTGGTGTCCAGCCATTCAGACACTTCTGATATCGTGCGAAAGGCGTCTGGGGATTTGGCCATCAGCGTCTCTTGTTGCCGGCGGCGACGCGGTCTTTCATCAAGTTGGACGGACGAAAGGTCAGGACCCGACGGGGCGGGATCGCCGCTTCAATGCCGGTCTTGGGATTGCGCCCCACGCGTTCAGACTTGCTGCGCACGCTGAATGTCCCAAACGAAGAGATTTTCACCTGTTCGCCTTGCACCAGCGAATCCGCCATGTGATCCAGCACAGCTTCCACCAGTTCGGACGATTCATTGCGGGACAATCCCACTTCGCGGAACACCGCTTCGCAAAGATCCATGCGCGTCAGCGTGCGTTGTGTCATCCCATCCCCCGTGGCTTTTTCAGATTTATGAGGCCGCATGGGCGGCGGGTCAATGGTTTGTCGAATGTTTTGAGCCGCTTACCACCGCAAAACAGCGGTGCCCCAGGCCAAGCCACCGCCAATGGCCCCGATCACCAAGACATCACCGGGGGCGAATCGACCGTCTGCGTGGCCCCGGGCCAAGGCCAAGGGAATCGACGCAGCCGATGTATTGCCATGATCTTGGACGGTCACGATGAACTGGTCCATGGGCACTTTCAGCCGCTTGGACACACCTTCCAATATGCGGCGATTGGCCTGGTGGGGCACAATCCAGCTGACATCGTCCGGGGTCAGGCCCGCGTCAGCCAAGGTGCTGCGGGCGGTGTCGGACAGCTTTTCCACGGCGTGGCGGAACACTTCCTTGCCCTGCATGCGCAGGTGGCCCGTGGTTTGCAGCGACACGCCGCCGTCCACAAACAATATGTCTTTGTACCGCCCGTCGGATGCCAAATGCGCCGCCAGAATGCCGCGGTCCGTGTCTTGTTCGCCTTGCAACAACAACGCACCCGCACCGTCGCCGAACAGCACACAGGTGCCCCGGTCCGACCAGTCCATAAGCTTGGAAAATGTTTCGGCCCCGATCACCAAAATCCGATGGGCTTGCCCGCTTTCGATCATGGATTTGGCGGTGGTCAGCGCATAGACAAATCCCGCGCAGACCGCTTGTACGTCAAAGGCAAACCCGCGCGTCATGCCCAAGCCCTGTTGCACCATGGTGGCCGCAGACGGGAACGTCAGATCCGCCGTGGACGTGGCCAGGATAATCGCGTCCACGTCGTTCGCAGAAAGTCCCGCCATGTCCAAAGCCGCCTGGGCCGCTTTGGTGCCCATGTCGGACGTGGTTTCCCCTTCGGCAGCAAAGTGGCGGCGTTCGATGCCCGTGCGGGCGCGAATCCAGGCATCTGATGTGTCCAACGTGGCTTCAAATTCCGCGTTTTCCACCACGCGGTCCGGCAGATAGTGGCCCACGCCTTTGACGACTGCTTTTATGGTCACGCTTGATCGCCTTCTTCATCGTCCTGGGGCAGGTCCATGGCCGTGGCCACCCGCGCGGCAAGTCGGTTGCCGAATTCCACTGACGCCAATTGATGGGCCAAACCGATGGCGGCTGCAACACCGGTGGCGTCTGCGGCCCCGTGGGATTTCACCACTGTGCCGTTCAAGCCCAAAAACACCCCGCCGTTGACGCGGCGCGGGTCGATGCGTTGCTGCAAGCGCCGCAGGGATGTGATGGCCAAGACAGCCGCAAACCGCGATAATATGGTGTGGCGGAAGGCAGCTTTCAGCGATGTTCGAATGAACCCAGCTGTGCCTTCGGCGGCTTTGATGGCGATGTTGCCGGTGAAGCCGTCGGTGACAATCACGTCCACATCGCCCGATGGGATGTCGCTGCCTTCCACAAATCCGACATAGTCATAGCCGCCAGCCGCGGCCGCTTCGCTGATCAAGCGCCCGGCTTCTTTCAGTTCTGCGCGGCCTTTGTGATCTTCTGTGCCCACATTCAACAAGCCCACCCGGGGCACGTCGATGCCCAGCCCGTTGCGGGCATAGGACGTGCCCATCAACGCGTATTGCAACAGGTCAGTTTCATCGGCGCGAATATCTGCGCCCACATCCAACATCACCGCAAACCCGGTTTTGGAATAGGACGGCCACAGCACCGCGATGGCGGGGCGGTTCACGCTGGGGGCTTTGCGCAGCCGCACCATGGACACCGCCATCAGCGCGCCGGTGTTGCCACACGACACGCAGGCCTGGGCTTTTTTGCTGCGCACGCTGTTGATGGCCGACCACATGGACGTGCCTTTGCCGTGGCGCATCACTTGGCTGGGTTTGTCGGACATGGCCACAACGCCGTCGGCGTGTTCCACATCACACAACGCCGAAAGCCGCCGTTTTTCCAACAGCGGCTTTAACTCTTCTGCATTGCCGTGCACGACAAAGCGCAGATCGGGGTGTTGGGACGCCGCTTTGGCCATGCCGCCGATCACAGCAGCAGGGCCTTGGTCGCCGCCCATTGCGTCTATGGAAATCCAAATGAGCCGTTCAGGCGTTTCAGCAGAATCATTTGAATGCATCACACAGTCACCCGCGCCGCAGCGCCGGCTTAGGCCGCGTCTTCGTCGATGTCGATTTCGTCAACCATCGCCACGACTTCGCGGTCGGCATAGTGGCCGCAAGACGCGCAAACGTGGTGGGGGCGTTTCAGTTCGCCGCAGTTGGTGCATTCGTTCGGGTTCGCCGCTGTCAGGGCGTCGTGGGACCGGCGGTTGCCGCGACGGCTTGGCGTAACTCTATTCTGTGGGACAGCCATGTCTCAACCTCGTGTTTGGGCGCAGGCCCGCGTCAAATAAGTGCTTCGACGACAACAGGCGTCACGGCACGATGTTCAAGAATTGGGGTAATATCCATTTCCTGGCACACTTCAAGGGCAAACCCCGGGAAAACTGCGTTTCATTTCAATCAGATCACTCAATCTGCGGGGCAACGACCGGCAATCAGCTGTCGTCCGCCGATTCCCCCTGCAGTTTTGCCTTCAATGCGGCCAGCCCGGCCAGGGGCTTGGCGTCATCATCGGTCATGGCTTTTTGGCCCGGGGGGCCCACGTGCAGACCGTCAAAGGCGGCCCCGTCCGCGCGGGGGAAATCGGGCAGGTGCAGCGCGATTTCTTCGGCCAGAAGGCCCAAAATGTCGAAGCTGTCCCCCAGGGGTTCGATGTCTGTATCGGCGTCCATTTCCGTTTCCGTCCCGCCGGGGTCCACCATGGGTCGCAGCTTGCGCAAGAAATCCGCGTCGATGCGGGTTGTGACGGGGGCGCCGGTCACTACGCAGGTTTGTACCGCCGTGGCCCCAATTGTGCCGGTGATGTCCCACCCTTTGGGGGCGGCGGTCACATCCATATCCAGGCGCGCTTTGCGAATGGCCACCACATCCAAGGTCTGGGCCAGGCTGTCCAATGCGTGCGAATCCAGGTCGCGCCGCAACCGGTGGGTCTTGTTGCGGCTGAGATCACGAAAAACAATCGTAAATGTGTCGTCCGGCAGGGGCATATCGGTGCGCCTTTTCTTGATCCTTGCGAAAAGACCGCGTAACAGAGTTGCAAGGCGGGTGACAGGGGCAAGCCACTACATGCGGGTCAATCGGACATTCTTTGCGGCACTTGTTGGGGTTTTGCTGTTGGTGACAGCATGCACCAAGATCTATCGCAACCACGGCTATGTCCCCAGCGACGATGAACTGGAATCGGTCATTGTCGGGGTCGACACACGCGGGTCCGTGGAAGAATTGCTGGGGTTGCCCACCACCGGGGGCGTGACCCGCAGCGATGGGTTTTATTACATCGCCAGCCGGTGGGAACACTATGCGTACCGCAAACCGCGCCCGATCGAACGCCAAATCGTGGCCATCACCTTTGACAGCGAAAGCATCGTGAAAAATATCGCGCGTTATGGCCTGGAAGACGGCAAGGTGGTGGTCTTATCGCGCCGGGTGACCGAAGGCGGGGCGGGCGAAATCAGCTTTATCCGCCAATTGATGGGCGATTTTGGCAACTTCGACGCGGGCCAGGTCTTCGGCGACCCATAGGTTTGCCGCAAACCTTGACCCCGTTATTCTGGTTCAAACGTCAAAGCCACACCGTTGATACAGTACCGCAGCCCGGTGGGGTTTGGCCCGTCTGGAAAGACGTGGCCCAGATGGGCGTCGCACTGGTCGCAGTGCACTTCGGTGCGGCGCATGAACCAGCTGTTGTCCACACTTTCCCCCACGGGCGCGCCGGTGCTGGGTTGCGTGAACGACGGCCAGCCGGTGCCGCTGTCGAATTTGTCAGCCTGGTCAAACAATTCCACACCGCAGCACACGCAAAAATACTGGCCCGGGTCTTTGGGGAAATCATCGTGGGTGAACGCGCGTTCGGTGCCGTGCTGGCGCGTGACCTTGAACGCCAAAGGGCTGAGTTGCGCTTTCCAATCTTCGTCTGATTTCACGACTTTTTCCACGGGTGGCCCCTTTTTAATTTTGTTAACTTTCCGTCACACAGTAAAGATAGGCGTAAGCCAGCCAGGATCAAAGGGGCCCAGGGACCCGTGGGACTTCACGAAAGCCGTTACCGCGTTGATATCGCGCAAACTGCCCAGGATCTGGCGGCGGCCCATGAATTGCGCGCTTTGGCATTTCGCGGCCATGCCCAGGCCGATGATCGCGACGATCTGGACCCCATCACCACCCACGTGCTGCTGCGCGACCGTCTGACCGGCCAGGCCGCCGCGACCTTCCGGGTGTTGATGCTGAACAGTGGCGCGGACTTGGGCAAGTCTTATGCCGCGCGGCACTATGATCTGGCGGGCCTGGCGGGATTTGACGCGCCGATGATGGAATTGGGGCGGGTCTGTCTGGCGCAAGGCATCGACGATCCCGATATTTTACGCACCGGTTGGGGGGCCATCACCCGGATGGTGGATGCCCGCGCGGTGCAGTTGCTGTTTGGGTGTTCCAGTTTTGCAGGCACCGCCGTGCCGCCCCATGCGGCCACCTTCGCGTTGCTGCGCGACCGCCACGGCGCACCGGCGGCCTTTTGCCCGGGGGTTAAATCGCCCGAAGTGGTGCGGTTTTGTGATTTGCCCCCAGGCCCGACCGACCGGCGCACGGCGCTGAAGGGGGTGCCGCAACTTTTGAAATCGTATCTTAAGATGGGGGCATGGGTCAGCAATCACGCGGTGGTGGACCGCGACCTGAACACGCTGCACGTGTTCACCGGCCTGCAAGTCAGCCGCATTCCCCAAAGCCGCCAACGGGTCTTGCGCGCGGTGGCTGGTTGACGGCACCGGGGCAGGGCCGTAACCCGCCCCCATGGCCCGATCCCCGCTTCTTCAACTGTCCGATATTTCGCTGACATTCGGCGGCACCCCTGTGTTCACCGATGTGGCCCTGGTGGTGCAACCCGGCGACCGCGTGGCGTTGGTGGGGCGCAACGGGTCCGGCAAATCCACTTTGATGAAAGTCATGGCCGCGATTGTGGACCCCGACAGCGGCAACCGCGTGATCCCGGCAGGAAAATCCGTGGGGTATATGGAACAAGACCCCGACATGGCGGGGCACGAAACCTTGGGCGATTTTGCAACGTCGGCCCTGGACGCGTCCGAAGCCTATCGGGTGGAAATGGCGGCAGAAGGTTTAAAGTTTGATCCGGATCGCCCAGTGGCCACAGCGTCGGGGGGCGAACGCCGCCGCGCGGCCCTGGCCAAACTGATGGCCGAAGCCCCCGACGTGATGCTGTTGGACGAACCCACAAACCACTTGGACATCGAAGCCATCGCCTGGCTGGAAGATGCGCTGTCCAACACGCGGAACGCCTTCGTGCTGATTTCCCACGACCGGGCCTTTTTGTCGGCCTTGACCCGCGCCACATTGTGGATCGACCGGGGCCAAGTGCGCCGCCAAGACAAGGGCTTTGCTGCATTTGAAGAATGGCGCGACACGGCCTGGGCCGAAGAAGACCTGAACCGTCACAAGCTGGACCGCAAAATCAAAGCCGAAGCCCGGTGGGCTGTGGAAGGCATTTCCGCCCGGCGCAAACGCAACATGGGCCGCGTGCGTGCGTTGCAAGATTTGCGCGCCGAACGGGCCGGGATGATCAAGCGCCAAGCGACGGCGGCCCTGGCGTTGGACGCGGGCGAAAAGTCCGGCAAAAAGGTGATAGAGGCCACAGGCATCGCCAAATCCTTTGGCGATCATACGGTCCTGCGGCCCTTGGATTTGAAAATTCAGCGCGGCGACCGGGTGGCCTTTGTGGGGCCCAACGGTGTGGGAAAAACCACGCTTATCAAGATGTTGCTGGGGGAAGTGGATGTTGACGCGGGCACCGTCAAGCGCGGCACGAACCTGGCGGTGGCGGTCTTTGATCAAGCCCGCGCGCAGCTGGACCCGGACCGCACGCTGTGGGAAAGCCTGGCCAATGATCCAACCATGGCCGTGTCCGGGCGCAGTGACCAAATCATGGTGCGCGGCACCCCGCGCCATGTGGTGGGATACCTGAAGGATTTTCTGTTCTCCGACCTGCAGGTGCGTGCGCCTGTGCGGTCGCTGTCGGGTGGGGAAAAGGCGCGGCTGTTGCTGGCCAAGTTGATGGCCCAAGAAAGCAATTTGCTGATCCTGGACGAACCCACCAACGACCTGGACATTGAAACCCTGGACCTGCTGCAGGACATCTTGGGGGATTATGACGGGACGGTGCTGCTGGTCAGCCACGACCGCGATTTCATCGACCGCGTGGCCACCACCACCGTCACCCTGGAACCGGGCGGCGTGGCCACGGTCTTTGCAGGGGGGTGGTCGGATATGGTGGCCCAAGGGGGCCTGACTGCAGCGCGCGCAGACCAAGACTCCGCCAAGCCCAAAGCGAAACAGGCCGCAGAAAAGCCGTCCGCGGGGACCAGTGGGGGGCTGTCTTTCACAGAACAGCACCGCTTGGAAAAACTGCCCGCAGAAATGGACCGCATCACCGCTGAAATCGCGAAATTGGAAGATTTCTTGGCCCAGCCGGACCTGTTTACCGCCGCCCCGGTCAAGTTTCAAAAGGCGACCGAAGCGTTGGTGGAACGGCAGCAGAACCTGGCGGCGGCCGAAGAAGAATGGCTGGATTTGGCCGAACGCGCCGAAGGTTAGGGCAGGCGGATCGCCCCGTCCAAGCGAATGACGCTGCCGTTCAGATAGGGCGCGCTGATGATGAATTTCACCAGATCGCCGAATTCGGACGGGTGGCCCAACCGTTTGGGGCACACAACGTCTTGGGCCAAGCCATCCATCACCTCTTCCCCCAGACCTTCCAGCATCGGGGTGCGGAAAATTCCTGGGGCGATGGCCATGGCGCGGATCCCACTGCGGGCCAGGTCCCGCGCCAAGGGCAAGGTCAGCCCCACTATCCCGCCTTTGGAACTGGCATAGGCGGTCTGGCCCCGTTGTCCTTCGAACGCCGCAACGGACGCCGTGTTGACAATCACCCCGCGCAAGCCGTCCGGATCAGGCGCATTTTCTGCCATGATTTCAGCGGCATCACGGGCGATGTTGAAGCTGCCCACCAAGTTGATATCCACGGTGCGTTTGAAGTTGGCCAGCGGCATGGGCCCGTCGCGGCCCAAGGTGGTTTCGCCCGTGGCAATGCCTGCGCAGTTCACTGCCCCCGTCAGCCCGCCCATGGCCTGGGCTGCACCGGTGACAGCGGCCTTGACAGAGGCTTCGTCTGTGACATCAACGCTTTGGAAGGTGGCCCCCATGGCGTCTGCCACGTCGTGCCCCGACGCGTCGCGGTCCAAAATGGCCACCTGGGCACCGGCGTCGCGCAGAACTTGCGCCGTGGCGCGCCCCAAGCCAGACGCCGCCCCGGTCACCACTATCTTTTGCGTCGAAAAATCCATGTTCCACCCCAGTGATTGCGCTTATGGGCGCAATCACACCAGTTTGGGGCGGGGTCTTCAAGCCGGAAGGTGGATATTGAACCTGTCGCGGATGGCTTTGTCCAAGGCGGGGTCAAATTTCGCGGGCGTCGGGGTGGCCAACAGGGCCTGGGTGCGCGCGATGGCGTTTTGGATCAGGTCCGGCTTGTCATTTTCCGCCCATTCTTTGGGGGACATGCGGTTGCCCAAGGTGGGATAGACGTGATCGGCCTGCATGCGGGACAGGGTCTGGTCCGTGCCCAAATAGTGCCCGGTGCCTGATAAGCAGACCTCTTTGATCTGGTCCACGGCCAGGGTTTCATCGTCCACTTCGATCCCGCGCACACAGCGTTGGGCCTGGCCGATCAGATCGTCCCCCAGCACCAACGATTCGTGGCAGAACCCCAACAAACTGGCGTGCATGCCCGCCGCTTCATACACCATGTTCAGCCCCGACAAGCCCGCCATGACGTTGGAACACATCTGTTCCCACCCGGCTTGCATGTCGATGTTCTTGGAATCAGATGCCCCGGCTGCGGCCCCGCCGGGCACGCCGTAAAACTGGTGCATCTGGGCGCATCCTGCGGACAACAAGGCCTGTTCGCCGGACCCCACGCACATGGCCCCGGTGCGCAAATCCAGCCCAAAGGGCCAAGTGCCGAAGATCGCAGGGTGCCCAGGGGCCACCGCGTTGACATAGACCACCCCGGCCAGACATTCAGCCACCGCTTGCACAATGGCCCCCGCCACAGTGGACGGGGCCGTGGCGCCTGCCATGCCCGCCGACAACAACAGCACCGGCAGGCCGCCTTTGATGCAGGCTTCCATGACTTCGCAAGCCTCGGTTGCGAATTTCATCGGCGGCACGACAAAGCAGTTGGAATTCGACAAAAACGGCCGTGCGCGCCAGGCGTCTTCGCCGCCTGCAATCATGTGCAGCATTTCGATGGCGTCGGGCACAAAAGCAGGTTCCGTAAACGATGTGCCGATGTGTTTCATCGTGCCGCTGACCGTGGCGTAAATGGTGTTCAGGTCCATTTCGCGGTTGTCGGCAATGTCGCGGCACACCATGGGGCGCTGCAAGAAATGCACGTTGTCCAAATGCTGCACCAAATGGGCGGCTTGGTGCAGGTCTTTGACCGTGCTGTCGCGATATGCGTTGGTTTCAATGTCCACCATGTGCACGGCAGCGCCCGCAGTGCCATAGTGCACGTTGGTGCCCGCCAAGTGCATGTCAAAGGCGGGGTCGCGGCCCATCAGGGTGATGTCTTTGGCGGCCAAGGCCAGGCTGTCTTCCACCAGTTGGCGCGGAAACCGCAACCGGCCATCGTCGCCCAAAACGCAGCCCGCTTTGGTCAGGTATTCCACACCGCTGGGGGGCGCGTCGGCCATGCCCACTTCCCACAACACTTGCAGGGCGGATTCGTGGATGCGCTGCATATCGGCATCCGACAGCGGGCGGTATTGGCCGCCCTTCATGCCCGGTTTGATGGGTTGCAGGTGTGATTCCAGCTTGGCTTCGCGTTTTGCTTTGCGGGCTGCGCGTCCGCCCGATCGGCGGGGGGTCATATCGTTCATGGGGTTGGCTTTCGATGACAATTTCAATGGGGGATGGGGCGGATTACCCCGCCACGGGCCGTCCCCGGGCCGCACGACCCCGGCGCGCGCCGATGGTGATCCCCACCAAGGCGTGCCGCCACCGATTGTCTTTCATCAAACGCATCATGACCCAAGTTTGGGCCAGTCATTTACGACGGTCTTGCCTGTTTCCGACCTATGGCGCAATTTGCGCCGCAAAGGCGCACAGGGTGGCGAAGGCTGCTTGAAACGCGGCATCGTCCACGGTCAGGGCCACACGCACGTGGCCCGCCGCCGCTTGACCGAAGCTTTCGCCCGGCATCACCGCAATCTGGTGGGCGTCCAGCAAGGCGTTGGCGAAGGCATCCCCGGTCAGGCCCGTGGCGCGAATGTCCAGCATTTGGTACATGGCCCCCGAATTGGGCACCGCGCGCACCACGTTTTGCGCTGCAACGATCTGGGCTGCGATGGCGCGGCGGCGCTGGAACGGCGCGCCCACTTGCGCTTCCAAAGCGGGGCCCTGATCCAGCGCAAACACCGCCGCATCCTGGATATAACCCGGCACGCCGTATGTGGTGTGGGTGGCCAGGTTGATCAGATCGGCCACAGTGTCTTCAGGCCCGCAAACCCAGCCGACGCGGCTGCCGGTCATGGCGTGGCTTTTGGACATGGACCCCACCACCAAGGTGCGGTCGGCCATGCCGGGCAGGGCGCGGGTGCTGATGTGGGTGCGGTCCCAAATTTGGGTGTC
>JAHDDS010000069.1:7281-10508 GCA_020629235.1 Planktomarina sp. | reverse complement strand
GATTTGAAAATCGTGCGCAACGTGGCACCCCTGACCAGCCGCTTTGGCGCGTTGATGGGCCTGATCCTGGGCGGGTTCGACATGTGGTTCCAGACCCTGCTGAAATTCAGCCCGTTCGGCACCGTCAGCCACGGCAAAACCGACGCGGAAAAAACCGAACCGGCGGCGTATCATCAGGACATCGACTATCCCAAGCCGGACGGCAAATTGTCCTTTGACCGGCTGACCAACGTCAGCTTTTCGGCCACCAACCACGAAGAAAGCCAGCCTGCGCACCTTCAGTTGACGGACCCGGATATTCCGATCCTGACCAACCTGCCGCGCTATGCCGAACCTGCGCAGCGGTACTGCCCCGCAGGCGTGTACGAGGTGGTGGAAGAAGAAGGCAAATCCCGCCGCTTTGTGGTGAACTTCCAAAACTGCGTGCACTGCAAGACTTGCGATATCAAAGACCCCAGCCAGAACATCACCTGGGTCACCCCCCAAGGGGGCGACGGGCCGAATTATCCCAATATGTAACCTACAGATTGTTTATGCAGCGGGCCGGATTTTCCGGCCCGTTTGCGTTGCACCCCCGCGGCGTGGGCCATAAGCTTGGCCCATGTTGCGCAAAATTCTTCTGACAGTCGCCTTTCCCGCTGCCCTTGCCGTGCCCCATGGGGCCCTGGCCCAAAGTGGGGCGTTTCTGGCGGCCAACCAAGCGGCGGCGGCCCATGATTTTGACGATGCGGCGGACTATTTTTGGCGCGCGGCGCAGCAAGAAAAGAACAACGTCTATGTCCTGACCCAGGCCCTGGAAAACCGGGTCAAGGCTGGACAGATGGAGGACGCCATTCGCCTGGCCAACACGTTGCACAAGGGCGGTGTGGCATCGCCCCTGGTGGCGTTGACCCGATTTGCCGATGCGGCGGGCCAAGGGGATTGGGCCGGACTGCAGGCGATCTTGGACGCGGGACCTGTGGCCCCTGGGCCCATCGATGCATTCCTGAAGGCCTGGGTTTTGGCAGGGGCAGGAACTGGGGTGGGGCAAGACGCTGAAGCCATCGCGGCCTTTGATGCCGCCCAAGCCCAAACCGAAATGGCAGCCTTCGGCGCACAGCAAAAAGGATTGGCCCTGGTCTTTTTGGGGCAGGGGGACCAAGCGCTGGACCTGTTCAACAGCCAGCCGCCGCAGACCGATGTGATCGCCGCGCTGACCCACGCGCAACTTTTGGCCCAAACGGGCGATGGGGACAGGGCCTTGGCCGCCTTGGGCCAGTTCGCGGATCATCCCTTTGCCGCGGATTTTGTGGCGGGGTTGCCCAGTGGCGCGGGGGGTGTCACGCCCTTGCCGTCGGCCCAAGCCGGGTTGGCCCATGTGTTTTTATCGGTGGGCCAAGCCATTCAGTCGGATGAAACGATCCACACGGCCCTGTTGTACGGCCAATTGGCGGCGCATCTGAACCCAGGTGACAGCCGGACCCACATGTTCACGGGCCGCCTTCTGGACCGGTTGCAAAGCTATGACTTGGCCATTGCCGCCTATGACGCTGTGCCGGATGGGGATCCTTTGGGCCTGATGGCCGCGTTGCAGCAGAACTGGGCCCGGTGGCACGACGGACAGACCGATGCGGCTTTGACCGCAGTCCGCGCATTGGCCAAGGCCCACCGCAAGGACCTGCGCCCGCACCAACAGTTGGGGGATTTCTTGCGGCGCGAAGAAGATTTTCGCGGGGCTGAAAAAGCGTATAAGGCGGCGGTGCGGCTGCTGGATGCCCCCACATCTGCCAACTGGCGGCTGTTCTTTTCACGCGGCATTGCCCTGGAACGTCAGGGCAAATGGCGCAAGGCGGAACGGGATTTCCGCCAGGCCCTGGACCTGTCGCCCGACCAATACCAAGTGCTGAACTACCTGGGCTATACCCTGGTGGAACGCCAAGAAAACCTGGACGAAGCTTTGGCGATGATCGAAACTGCGGCAACAGCCCAGCCAGACGCGGGATACATCATCGACAGTTTGGGCTGGGTGTATTTCCGACTGGGGCGGTACGCCGATGCGGTGGACACCATGGAACGCGCCGTCACGCTGGAAGCGCTGGACCCGGTGGTGAACGACCATCTGGGGGATGCGTATTGGGCCGTGGGCCGCAAAGCCGAAGCGCGGTTTCAGTGGGAACGGACCCTGACCCTGATCACCGAAGACACCGACCTGCGCGACATCGACCCCGATCGCATCAAAGCGAAGATCGCCAAGGGGCTGGACGCCGTTTTGGCCGATGAAGGTGCTGACCCGCTGTTGGACCGCACCGGTGATTGACCCGGGCTTTGCCCCAGCGAAGGTGAACCTGTCGCTGCATGTGACGGGCCAACGCAGCGACGGATACCACTTGTTGGACAGTGTTGTGGCCTTTGCCGACGTGGGCGATCACGTGCGGTTTGACCCCGCCGATACCCTGGGGCTGTCGGTGGAAGGGCCCATGGCCCACGGCGTGCCGGTGGACGACCGAAATTCCGTTCTGCGCGCGGCCCGGTGGTTAAATGCGCGCGGGCGCGGGCGCTTGACGCTGCACAAATCCCTGCCCGCAGCAGCAGGTATTGGCGGGGGCAGCAGCGATGCAGCTGCAGCCTTGCGGGTGTTGTCCGGGGCCTGGGGCCGCGACATCCCGCCGGGGGTGGAAGCCCTGGGGGCCGATGTGCCCGTGTGCATGGCCCCTTCGGCCCAACGCATGCAAGGCCTGGGCGACCGCGTTTCTCCGCTGCCCGGCCTGTGCCCCTTGCCCGCCGTTCTGGTGAACCCAGGCGTGGGGGTGTCCACGCCAGCGGTCTTTGCGGCCCTGGCCACCAAAACCAACGCGCCCATGGTGGATGACATCCCCGCCTTGCCCACACCGCGCGCGGCCATGGACTGGTTGGGCACCTGTCGCAACGATTTGGAAGCGCCCGCGTTGCAAACGGCCCCTGTGATTGCCCAAGTGCTGGATGCTTTGGCCGCCAGCGGCGCGGGCCTGGTGCGCATGTCGGGGTCGGGGGCCACGTGCTTTGGCCTGTTTGACACCGTCGCCGCTGCCGATTGCGCGGCTGCGGATTTGTCCCACAATCCCAACTGGTGGGTGGTGCCGACGGTCCTGTCGTAACGTAGCAACGATGCTTTGGGCCAATGGCGCAAGGGGGTTGTCGGCCCCCTTCTGCGCCCCTGCCTGCGTCCGGGGCGCATTCATCCCCCGAGAGTATTTTTGAACAAAAGAAGG
>JAHDDS010000069.1:0-7181 GCA_020629235.1 Planktomarina sp. | reverse complement strand
CGGGTCAGACCACGCGGGCCACGACGTAATCCGCCAAATCCACCAACATGTTTTTCAGCGGATGATCTGGCAACGGGGCCAGGGCGGTCTTGGCTTTGACCGTCCAGGCGTGGGCTTGATCCCGGGTGGCCTTCAACGTGCCGTGGGCGTGCATCAGCCGCAGCGCTTCGTCCAGGTCGCCGTCGTCTTGTTGGCCTTTGCCGATGGTGCGGTCCCAGAACGCGCGTTCGTCCGGGGTGGCGGCGGCGATGGCTTTGATCACAGGCAGCGTCAGCTTGCGTTCACGGAAATCGTCGCCGATGTTTTTGCCAGTGGCATCGGTGCCTTGGTAATCCAGCAAATCATCGACGATTTGAAACGCGATCCCCAATGCATCGCCATAGTCAAACAGGGCCTGGACCGTGGCGTCGTCCTGGCCCGCGATCACCCCGCCCACTTCGGTGGCGGCGGAAAACAGGGCGGCGGTTTTGCCCCGGATCACTTTGAAATAGATGTCTTCCGTGGTGGCGGTGTTTTGGGCAGCGGTCAGTTGCAGCACTTCCCCTTCGGCGATGGTGGCGGCCGCATTGGCCAGAATGTCCAACACCCGCAGGGACCCGGTTTCCACCATCAGCTGGAAGGACCGCGCAAACAGATAATCCCCCACCAAGACGCTGGACTGGTTGTCCCACAGCAGGTTCGCCGTCGGTCGCCCGCGCCGCTGCCCGCTTTCGTCCACCACGTCGTCGTGCAGCAGGGTTGCTGTGTGAATGAATTCCACCGTGGCCGCCAAATGAATGTGAAACGGCCCGTCATAGCCGCACATCCGGGCTGCGGCCAGGGTCAGCATGGGGCGCAACCGCTTGCCGCCCGCTTCCACCAGATGGGCGGTGACTTCGGGAATGCGGGGGGCGTGTTCACTGGCCATGCGCGCGCGGATCAGCGTGTTCACCTGGTCCAGATCGTCGGCCAAAGCCTTGGCCAAACGCTGATGCGGTTTTGTCTGCGCGTGATCCAATGCCATGGTGCGGTCCCCTTTGCCCCCTCTCGACATCTTGCCCTTCTCAAGCATATGTCAAGCAGATGAAAGAGGTTTTGCGCACCACCGACCCCACCTTGATCCCTTTTGCCAAGACTTTGCTGTCGGGCGAAGACATCGAAAGCTTTGAGTTGGACACCCACATCAGCATCTTGGAAGGCAGCATCGGCGTCTTGCCGCGCCGCTTGATGGTGGCGGACCAGCATCACTTCATGGCGTCGGCCATTTTGCGCGACAACGGCATTGATCCCAGCCCCTGATGGACACCACGCAGGATGACTTCTTGGGGGGCCGCCTGACGCTGACCCAACCCAAAACGGGATACCGCGCCGGTCTGGACCCGGTGTTGCTGGCCGCCAGTTGCCCCGCCCGGCCTGGCCAGCGGGTGCTGGATGCGGGTTGCGGCGTGGGGACGGCGGGGCTTTGCCTGGCAGCAAGGGTGCCGGGGCTGCAGCTGTTTGGCTTGGACGCCTGGCCCGACTATGCCGCCCTGGCCCGGGCCAATGGGGCGGCCAATGGCACGGCATTCACGGTCTTTGACGGCGACGTGGCGGCCCCGCCGCCGGAACTGCGGGCGCTGGCCTTTGACCACATTCTGATGAACCCGCCCTTTTTCGATCGCGGCACGCGCGCGCGGGATGCAGGCAAAGCCCACGGCCGCGCGGAAGACACCCCCCTGGCGGTGTGGCTGGACTTCGCCGCGCGCCGGCTGGCCCCCAAGGGGCGGTTGACGCTGATCCAGGCCATGGCGCGGCTGCCCGATGCGCTGGCGGGGCTGGATCGCCGCTTGGGGTCGGTGACCGTGCAGCCCTTGGCGGCGCGGCACGGACGGGATCCGAAGCTGTTTTTGCTGCACGCCGTCAAAGGCGGGCGCGGGGCCTTTGCGCTGAAAGCGCCCATCGCGCTGCACGATGGCCCCCGACACACCCAGGACGCGCAGGATTATGCCCCGGCCATTGCCGAAGTTTTGCGCTTTGGCGCGGCGCTGCCGGTGTTTTCTTAAACAAATCGTAATCTCTGCGCGTGCAAAATCGCCTATGTGCGGGTGCGGCGTGACCCAAACCGCAATCTGTGGTAGGTTTATCCATCGCACCAAAAGAGAGGAGATGCCTTTATGAGCCTGAATTCCCATCTGACGGAGCTGAAGAAAAAGCACCAAACCCTGTCTGACAAAGTGGAAGCCGCGCAAAAAGCGCCGTCGACCGACGCGCTGCAGGTGACTGAATTGAAGAAAGAAAAGCTGCGGCTGAAGGAAGAAATCGCCCGTCTCAGCCCGTAACGACCTGGGCGGCAGGCACCACGGTGAAATCCGCCATGGTGTCGCGGACCTGGTGGGCTTGATCGTCGATCCAGTCCAAAAACGCCGCAATATGGGGGCGGGTGTCTGACCCCAAAGGACACAGCACGCGAAAATGCGCGTCTGTGGACAACGCGGTTTTGAACGGTGCCACCAAACGGCCTTCGCGCAGGGGTTTGTGGGCCAGCGCCATGCGCCCCAGCACAACCCCCGCTTCCGCCATGGCCGCGTCCAAGGCGTGATCTGCTTGATTGAAATGCGTGCCCGTGGGCGGGGCCGCGTCCACGCCCGCGGCTTGCAGCCAGGCCTGCCAATCGCACGGCGGGTCCAAAAACGCCGTGTCGTCGCTGTAAAGCAGCGGGTGATGCAAAAGATCGGCGGGCGTGGTCAGGGTTTTGGCCAAATCCGGGGTGCACAGGGGCGTGAAGTAATCCGCCAGCAACCACTGGGAATAGACCCCATCATCGGGGCCATAGCCAAAGCGCACCGCCACATCCACATCATCGCGCCCCAAATCCATCATCCGCAGGGCCGCTGAAAAGCGCAATTCGATGTCTGGATGGGCCTGGGCAAAATCATACATGCGCGGGGCCAGCCATTTTGATGTGAACGCAGGTCCCGCCGTCACGGTGATGTGGGTCTGATCCAAAAACCGCCGCGCGCCGCGCCACGCCGCAGTCAGGGTTTCGAACCCGTCGCGGGTGCCGGGCACCAGCAGCTGGCCCACCTCCGTCAGTTCGATGGCGCGGTTCAAGCGCTTGAAGACGGGTGCGCCCAGGTGATCTTCCAGGGATTTTATCTGAAACGACAATGCGGCGGGGGTCACGTTCAATTCCCCGGCCGCGCCTGCAAAAGACATGTGGCGGGCAGCGGCTTCGAAGGCGCGCAGGGCGGTCAGGGGGGGCAGGTTATCGGACATGGTTCACACAAGTAAAACTTAATCGAAGCTGTCACAAGTCTCGTTTGTGGGGGCGGGGGGAATGCCCCACATTAGGGACAGGTTCGAAACACCGCCGACAACCCAGCCCGATGGAGGCCACAATGATCGAAGCAACCACAACACCCGCCACAAAAGCCGCCTTTGACGCGGCCCATGCCGCCCGTGGGGCCGCCTTGGTGGATCTGGTGCGCGCGGTCAGATCGTTGTTCGTGCGCGCCCCCGCGCCAGTGAAAGCCACTCCGGTCGCCTCAGCCTGTTAATGGCCGCGTGACCGAATGGACAAAAAAGGGCTGGCGCGATGCCAGCCCTTTGCGTTTGCGATATGGTCTTGGGATCAGGTCAGATACTGTGCGCCGTTGATGGTCATGGTGGACCCATTTACAAAGCCCGCATCGTCAGCCGCCAGGAACGCCACGCCGCGCGCGATTTCTTCGGCTTCCCCCAACCGACCGGCGGGGATTTGCGGCAAGATCACTTCGTTCATGACTTTGTCGGGGATCGTGCTCATCATTTCGGTGTTGATGTAACCGGGGCAGATGGCGTTCACGGTGATGCCCGCGCGCGCGCCTTCTTGGGCCAAGGATTTGGTGAAGCCAATGTCGCCCGCTTTGGCCGCGGAATAGTTGGCCTGGGCAAACTGGCCCTTCTGTCCGTTGATGGAACTGATGTTGATCACGCGCCCGAACTTGCGTTCACGCATGCCGCCCCAGACATTGTGGGTCATGTTGAACAGGCCGTTCAAGTTGGTGTCGATCACCTGTTGCCACTGGTCGCGGCTCATCTTGTGGAAGGGGGCGTCGCGGGTGATGCCGGCGTTGTTCACCAAGATGTCCACCGGGCCAAGGTCCGCTTCGATTTGGGCGATGCCAGCGGCACAGGCGTCATAATCGCCCACGTCCCACTTGTATGTTTTGATGCCGGTTTCGGCGGTGAAGGCGGCGGCCTTTTCGTCGTTGCCGGCATAGGTGGCGGCGACGGTGCAGCCTTGCGCTTGCAGGGCGGTGGAAATGGCGGCGCCGATCCCGCGGGACCCGCCTGTGACGATGGCAATACGAGACATTGTGTTCTCCTCTTCTTCAATCTGGTGGTGTGGGAACGGCGGGCGCGTGGCCCGCCTGGTCCGAAATCAGGGGCGTTCAACGCACAGGGCAACGCCCATGCCGCCGCCGATGCACAACGTGGCCAGGCCCTTCTTGGCGTCGCGGCGCTTCATTTCGAACAAAAGCGTGTTCAGGACGCGGCAGCCCGATGCGCCGATGGGGTGCCCGATGGCGATGGCCCCGCCGTTGACGTTCACGATGGCCGGGTCCCAGCCCATGTCCTTGTTCACAGCGCAGGCTTGGGCGGCGAAGGCTTCGTTGGCTTCCACCAAGTCCAGGTCGCCCACGGACCACCCGGCCTTGTCCAAGGCTTTGCGGCTGGCATGAATGGGCCCCACGCCCATGATGGACGGGTCCAGACCGGCTGTGGCGTAACTTGCAATGCGGGCCAGGGGTTCAACGCCGCGCTTTTCCGCGTCGTCTGCCGACATCAGCAGCACAGCGGCCGCCCCGTCGTTCAGGCCCGATGCGTTCGCCGCTGTCACGGTGCCGCCGTCGCGCACGAAGGCGGGGCGCATTTTCTGCATGGCGTCGATGGTGGCACCGTGGCGGATGTATTCGTCGGCGTCCACGGTGATGTCGCCCTTGCGGGTTTTCACCACGAAGGGGGTGATTTCATCGGCGAATTTGCCCGCCTTTTGCGCGGCTTCCGCTTTGTTTTGGCTGGCCAGGGCGAATTCGTCCTGGGCGTCGCGGCTGATCTGCCACTGTTCCGCCACGTTTTCTGCGGTTTGGCCCATGTGGTATCCGTTAAAGGCGTCCCACAGCCCATCGCGGATCATGCTGTCGATGTATTTGACATCGCCCATTTTGGTGCCCGCCCGCAAATGTGCCACGTGCGGCGACAGGGACATGTTTTCTTGGCCGCCCGCGGCCACAATGCTGGCGTCCCCCAATTGGATGTGTTGCGCCCCCAACGCCACGGCCCGCAGACCAGATCCGCAGACTTGGTTGATGCCCCAGGCTGCGCTTTCGATGGGCAGGCCCGCGTTGACGTGGGCTTGGCGGGCGGGGTTTTGGCCTTGGCCCGCGGTCAAAACTTGCCCCAGGATGGTTTCAGACACGTCTGCTTTGTCGATGCCCGCGCGGTCCACCACAGCTTCCAGCACCGCAGTGCCCAGATCGTGGGCGGGCGTGTTGGCGAAAGAGCCGCTGAAACTGCCCACAGCGGTCCGTGCTGCAGATGCGATAACGACATTGGTCATGGGGGATATCCTTGAATTGGGGCTGGTCTGCGCCCCCAAAAAAGGATCATCGGGTCGGAGTCAATGGTGTGTCGTGAAATCGTCATGAAATTTTATTACAATATGAAGCGTAAATGCGACACACTATTGCGCAGTGAATTTCGGGTGTGGCCGTCACGCAGACCGCTTTTGCGCAGCTGTGCGCCAGGGGGGCGTGACCGTGGGCCGCCCCAAGTGATACCCCTGCAAACAGTCCACATTCAGGGATGTCAGCAGTCTGGCGTCAGCCTCTGATTCCACATTTTCGGCCACGGTGAACATCTCAAAATGGTTGGCGATGCTGACCAGGGCCTGGGCCAGGACCTGGTTGTCGGGGGTCTTGCCGATGTTTTTGGTGAACTGCCCGCTGATTTTGAGGATGTCGAAGAAGAAGTCTTTCAGATACCGGAATGACGTTTGGCCCGCCCCGAAATCATCCAACGCAAAGGACAGCCCCTTGGCGTGCATGTCTTTCATAAAGCTGACCACCAGTTCGGGGGTTGTCATGGCGCTGGTTTCGGTGATTTCCAAGATCAGCCGCGCGGCCACGTCGGGGTGTTCTGCCAGCCCGTCTTCCAATGTGGCCAGCCACTGGCGGTATCCGATGGACCGGGCCGACATGTTGATGGACAGGCGCAATCGCGGTTCTGCCACCAGGGCTTTGATGCCCATGTCCAAACTGGCGCAGTCGATGCGCCGGCCGGTTTCGATGTCTTCCACATCGTTCATGAAGTCGCGTGCCGGGATGAACCGGCCCGTGCCGTCCACCACGCGGATCAAACCTTCGTAGAATGCCACGTGGCTGCGATTGCTGGCCTGCACGATGGGCTGAAAGGCCAGCACGCATCGGTTCAGCGCCAGGGCTTCGTCCACCATGGTGACAGTGTTTTCGTCCCGGCTGCTGACAGCGTGGGACAGCGGATCCGTGGATCCTGTTTTCAATGTTCGATCTTTGTTTAGCGCCATTGCTGCCTCCGCCTTTGCGGTGCACATTGACGCATCTGTTCTAAGATGGGGTTAAAGCCATGGCGCGGTGTGCGTGGGTCGGCGACGATCCGATTTACCAAGACTATCACGACCGCGAATGGGGCGTGCCGGAATACGACAGCCGGGCGCTGTGGGAAAAGTTGATCTTGGATGGGTTTCAGGCCGGGTTGTCGTGGATCACGATTTTGAAAAAACGCGATGCGTTTCGTGCCGCCTTTGATGGGTTTGACCCTGCGGTGATTGCCACCTGGGGCGCGGCGGATGTGGACCGGTTGTTGGCCAACCCCGGGATCGTGCGCCACCGCGGCAAGATCGAAGCCACCATCGGCAACGCCCAGGCCTATCTGGTGCTGGACCGCGCCATGCCGTTCGCCGACCGGATGTGGGGATATGTGGGCGGCGCGCCCGTGGTGGGGGGCTTTGCCTGCCAGGCAGATGTGCCGACGCAATCCGCGTTAAGCGCGCAGATTTCCAAGGACCTGAAGGCAGCAGGGTTCAAGTTTTGCGGCCCCACAATCGTTTATGCCTGGATGGAAGCGTGCGGCCTGTTCAACAACCACACCCAAGGGTGCTTTCGCTTTTCTGCGTCATAGCGGCGCGGGGGCCGGGGCTGACA